>JAGXRB010000361.1 GCA_018336075.1 Bacteroidota bacterium | reverse complement strand
GCCGTTGCGGGTGTTGCCGGATGGGTTGGAGACAGGTTCGTTGCGGGCATGGCCAAGATGCTCGGCCATTTCGGCCTCCAGCGCACGCTCGACCAGTTTCTTGGTCAGTTGCTTGAGCAGGCCATGCTCGCCGATCAGGTCTTCAGGGCGTCTGTAATCGGCCAGCAGGCTGTCGATCAATTCGTTGCTTACGGTCATTTCTACTCCTCGAAAAGTAATGGCAGTTTCCTGCCAAATGACCGTTTACACAAAATTTCTTACACCCTCTTGAAACCCTATGGTTATTCCTTCAGGAACAACCATAGGGTTTCAGTCTTTTTATCCAATGAAAAGGTGTATTTCCCGTTCTCATAGCTGAATGGAATTTTTGCCGGTTTCTTGTCTTCCTGCGTTCTATACAGCTTCAAGCCTTTTGGTGCTTTGATGCTGAGCTTTGCTTCAACAGGCTCTACCCTGAAAGGCAATTCACGCTCTGATTTAGGCAGTGACCTGGCTGAGAAACTGATAAAGATGTTTTTTGACGCATTGATGGCTTGATCGTCCAGGCTTTGAACTGCAATCGTCGCGTTTGGCGTGCTTGCTTGTATCTCGACATCATTCAAAGCGAAATTTTCGTTTGCCAGCCAACCTGCAACTGCCTGTGTTCTGGCAGTATTGACAACGTAGTAGCCTTTATTCCAGTTGCGTTTCAGCTCCTTATTATCAGAATAAGCCTCGGTGGCATTGGCCGCCAATAGTCTGGTATTTGGGTCGCGGCTGATATGGGCCTTGGCCGGCAGACTACTTTTTTGCAGCCAGGGCAGTTCTTTGATTGCCGGCATTGCAATTTGCAATTTCCCCCGTTCACTTGCCGTGCGGATATAGGCCGAACTGTAGGGTGACACTTCTGCATTGAATAAATCGCCTTGCAGGTCCAGCACATATCTGGTCGTTGCCTCCTGCACGTCACCGCGTCTGTAAAGAAGGGCTGCTGCAGGCATGCTGGCGAGGGTTGAGGGATCGTTATAGGCATGCCAGTTGGATGGGTAGCCTTCGTCATACATAGGTGCCTGCGCATATGCATACTGCATTAGCGCGTCCCAGCCCTGTGAACTGGCCTGGCTGGCAACATACAACGGTAGTGTATGTCTATCTGCCGTCGGGAAAGGCTCTGCGTTCCATTCTGTGACACTGATTGGCTTGTCGACGACTTGGCCAGCGGCAATCCATTGTGTCAGGTTGGCAGCATGGTTAGGGTTCGCCTCCAATGCACCGAAGGGCTGGTAAGCATGGACATCGACGATGTCTCCTGCGGTCAATGCAGGCAAAGAGCTGAGCGGGTTGTTGCCCCAAGTGCTGGTAGTTACGATGGGTACCTTCACCCCCAGCTTGCGCAAGTGATTTATCATATCCTTGTTAAATCGGTATTCCAGGTCATTCAGGAACAGTTTTGAAGGGCCGTGCTCCCAGGATTTCCATACCTCATCCCTGGGTAGCTGGTGTTGCTTTGCAAACTTGTTGGCTTCGGCCATGTAAAGCTTGCTGTGCATGGGTACGTTCTTATCGGGAAGCAGGCTGTTTCCGTAGTGGTTGGTGATGTCGTTCTCGTTGGTAATCAGGATGCCAACGACCGCAGGATCGTCTTTGTAGGCAACTCCCGTGTGGGTATTGATGTGGTTCAGGTATTGCGTGTTGAAACTGCGCATGGCCTCCTGGATGTCTTTATTCAGGTAGTTGTATCCCTTCAGTTCAACGCTTTCGTTGCCCTTGCTCATTTCATCAAAGCCCGAGATGTTATCGCCAGGTTTCATTGCACGCTGTACATGTAGATCAAGCCAGATATAGATGCCTTCATCCTTGAGGCATTTGATCCACCAATCGAGCTGTTCAATAGCGTCCTTGTCGATGTTACGCGTGTTGGGTTTATCTTCCACGCCAAAGATATTGGGGTCTACCCAGGGTGAATCATGGTGATGCAGCCTGACCAGATTGAAGCCCAGGGCAGAAAGCCTTTTTGCTTGCTGCCTGGCAACATCCTTGGGTGTGTTGAAGAGGGTGTAGGCACTGATATTCGTACCCCAGAATCTGGCGACAGTGCCATCGGCAAAGACCAGCTGCTCGCCCTTTGCTTTAATGAATCCACGCTTTCCTGCCGGTTTGTCTGCCGCATTGAGGAAAGAAAGATCGACGGGGGACTTTTGCCAATCCAGAATATTTGCTTTCCACTCTGCAGTTTTTTCGCCGCCGAAACGTTCAGTGACCGTCGGCTTTATTTCAGCATTGTCACCTATGTTAAGGGTGATCTTGTGTTTCAGCTTGCCTGCCTGAATGCTGCCATCGTAAAAAAATACACGCAGTTCGTATTTGCCGCCGCGCTCGAAGTAAATCTTGCTGGGCCTGGGTTCGAATAGCATTTCGATGCGATTGCTCCCCTTGCCCCAGCTCCAGCCATTCTTGCCGGGAAGAATCTCCGGTTCCCCGAGCATGATGCTGTAGTTTTCCAGATCGAACTCGAATTTGATGCCGCCGCCCATTACATCTTTCAGGTTCTTTTTGGCATTCAGCGACATGTCCCAAACGATTTGTTTTGGTGAGACTTTGTTGATACCAGCCTGCATGTCGAACATCAGGGTCGAGTTTTCGGCGGTCAGGGAGTACTTTCCATTGGAAATGACTTTGAACTCGGAATCCAGGTCGGTCCATCCCCAGTTCTTTTCGAAAAACAGGAATGATGATGTCAGCGCATTACTGCCGCCCCTGGAAACAATGGGGAGGCCTTCATATTCGTTCAGGCTGACTTCCAGGCCGCTGTTGGCCATGGCTAATGGTGTTGCGAGCGTATAAGCAAAAAACCCCCAGATCAAGCGTTTAGGCAGGGATGAGAGGGTTTTATGCATGATGTCTCCGAGGGGTGGCTATGAGGGGTTGGGTCGCTGTATGCCTACAGATTTTTCGTGCCGCAATATGTATGTAGTGAATAGAATCAACAGCACGCCGATGAGCATGGATGACTGCACAAAATTGAACCAGGTATCGGCATAGGCATAGGTGATTTCCGTCGGTAGA
>JAGXRB010000360.1 GCA_018336075.1 Bacteroidota bacterium | reverse complement strand
ATTATTGGTGACCGCCATCTTGGTCTGGTAGGGATGCGCGAGCGCGCCGAACTATTGGGCGGCAAACTGACCCTCGAAAGCCAGCCTGGCCAAGGCACAAGCGTGCATGTCCAGATTCCGATTGGATAAACAGTAAACCAGGAAACGAGTTTTTATGACCAAAATCCTGCTCGCCGACGACCATGTTGTCCTGCGCTCCGGGCTGAAATTGCTGCTCGAAAGCCAGCCTGACTTGCAAGTAGTGGGTGAAGCCTCCAGCGGACTCGAAGCCCTCAACCTAGCAGGCCAACTCCAGCCTGACTTGATTCTGCTCGACCTGTCGATGCCCAACCTGGGCGGCCTGGATGCGTTGCCGACCCTGCGCAAAACCGCTCCGGCGGCGAAAATCCTGATACTGACCATGCACGACGACCCCCAATACCTGCGCACTGCCCTAAAACTTGGCGCCAGCGGCTATGTGCTCAAAAAAGCCGCCGACCAGGAATTGCTGGCGGCGGTGCAGTCGGTTTTGCGAGGCGGCGTGTACGTTCATTCCTCGATGACGCGTATCCTGCTCGAGGATGTCCTGGCTGATGCCAACAGCATAGGCGCAGACGCCTGGGAGACGCTAAGCGAGCGCGAGCAGTCGGTGCTCAAAATGGTAGCGCTCGGATACACAGGCAGCGAAATTGGCGAATCGCTCAACGTCAGCCCGAAGACAGTGGATACTTACCGGCTGCGCGGCATGGAAAAACTCAAACTGTCGAGTCGCGCTGCGCTGGTGCGTTATGTGTTAAAAAAGGGATTGATTACGGGGGAATAATAGGGTTACGGCAAATCAGTTTCCAGCAAACGGCCAACCTGGACTTCGACCTGCTTCAGGTCTAATGGCAATTCGTCGCTCAGGCTGTCGCCTTGCTTCCAGACGACCTGACCCCCGGCATCGACCAGCACGAGGGCCGGCGCGCGCACGATGCGGTATTGCTGTCCAAGGTCGGGGCGACGGTCAAGGTCAATCCGGTGAATAGCGATGGGGGATTTCCAGGCATCGAATTGGGCGTTGGCATTGTCGTAGACGTATAACTCGCACTCGCAGCCACGCGATTTATTGAAAAATAACAGCGCCGGAGCATTGTTAAGTTCCAGGGGCTCACGGGAGGAGAACCAGCCCAAATCAACGGCTTTCAGCCCCAGAATCAGGGCGAGGGCGGAGATGAAAAGGAGCCAGATTGAGCGCTTCATGCTATCCAGACAAAATACAGCCCAACCGCAATAATGACAACCCCGGCGGCTTTTTCCAGCAGGTTATTCCAGCGCCCCAAGGATTGCATCTGCTTGAGAATTCCGGTAAATGTGCCAGCCAAAACTATCGGCAAACCGCGCCCGAGGGCATAGACGAACAACAGCGCCGCACCGTAAAGCAGCGCGCCCTCAGCCATGACATAGGTCAGGATGGCAGCCAGCACCGGCGTGGCACACTGCGAAGCCACCAACCCGGATACCAGCCCGAGGCCCAGTGCGCCCGGCAAGCCTTTAAGAGTGACCTTCTCGCGCAAGCCCCCCAGCCAGAGCGGGACTTCAATCTGAATCAGGCCAAGCATGTTCAGGCCAATGACAAAGCATACGAAAGCCACCAGGTAATACCACCAGGTGGTGGCCGCGCCGACCAGGCCGCCAATCAGGGCCGCAGCCAGGCCGAGCAGCATGAAAGTCAGTGCCAGGCCAAGGGCAAAGGTCAGCGAAATCAGGAAAGCGCGGGCACGCGGCAGGTCATGCGAGCTGCCGATATAGCCAACCACCAGCGGAATCATTGCCACGTTGCAAGGGCCGAGACTGGTTAGCACACCGCCCAGGAAGACGAGCGCAAAAGCCAGTAGGGAAGCATTTTGAACCAGGCTGAAATCGAGATTCATCTCATTGCCCCACAGCCAATTCGTTCATCGTCTTCCGGAACTGTTCGGTTTGCATTGCGCCGATGTGCACTTGGCGATTGCCTTGCGCATCGTAAAAGACCAGGGTCGGGATGGACTGCAAGCGCTCCTGGCGCATCAGGTTGGTATTACGCTGGCCATAAATATCCACATCAATCAGCGCCACCCGGCCTTTAAACTCTGGATAGACTTCGTCAACCACGTCCATCATGGCCTTGCAGGGAATGCAATCGGTGGAGTGCAGGAATACAAAGGTCGGACGTTTTTCGGCCAGGGCTTGTTCCCATTCGGCTTCAAGCGATGTTGATCCTGCCGGGCTGGCTCCGGCCTGGTTGATAAAATAGATGGCAGCCAAGACAAGCGCAATCCCGCCCATCACCAGCCAGGACGAGATCCCTTTTTGGGACGTTTTGCGGATACGTTTTTTGTCGGTTTTCTTGCTGGACATTTATTCATCCTCATCAATCAGGGTATACAAGCGCACCGCGGGCGGCAAGCCAAGCAGCAACAGGAACGTTACCAGCCAGGCGGATGTAATACACCAGATACAGACAGCCTGGATGACGAACAGCTCAAGGTAAGTCAGGTAGAGGGAGAAAATGACAGCAAATACTGACATCGCCAGGAAAGCCAGGGCAGCCGACTTTTCAAAATTGGGCAGTAATTTTCGCGTCAGCCAGGCGGCCAGCAGGCCAAGATAACCCAACAAACCAAGAATGCCCACCGGCAGGAAACCAAAAAGGGTGGCGTAAGGACTGGTTTGAACAGTGTTGCAATCGCCCACCGGCCCGCATACAGCCGCAACTTCCTGCGTTTCGACATACGAAAGATAACCGGCAACGCCGATGCCAAAAACGATAATAGCCGGAATCAGCCAATCGGCCCAGGTTGGCAGGGGAAAGGTTTTACCCAATCCAAAAGCAACCAGGCTGTAGGTCAATGCTGCGCTCATAACAATCATGCTTAAAATCGCCAGGGCGAAACCGTCGTCGCGCATTCCTTCCGGTGGGGCAGGTGGCAGGTCGAGCGGGGCCGGCTCAATGGGTGCGTAAGCGGGCCGGGTTTCGGCCAAGTCCGGCGTGGAGGCGGAGTCGCCTGGAGTGGGCAGAGGCTGCTCGATAACGGTAGCCGGTAAAAGTCCAAGAGCGGGGTCGGGGCAATCATTTTGCAGGCAGTTGGCGATAACTTCCTCCATTTCCGCTTCGAGAGATTTGGAATATTCCTCCCAATAACGGTCTGCAATAATGATGGTCGGCACGGCACGCGGCTCGAAGCCAACCTGGGCGGCCATCTCAAAAAAGAGTGTTTGGTTTTCGGGGTTGAACCATACTTCATATTCGCGCAGTTCGACATTCTCGTAGCGGTCGGCCAATGCGCGTAGGGCTGGCTTGGCCGTTTCGCAATGTGGACAGCCGTCACCCCAGAACAGGTAAATGATGACGGGTTCAGATTCTTGCGGAGCATTCAATGCCTGAACAGGCCATGCAGAAAACGCAAGAACGAGCAGGGTGAGCAGGATGACAATTTTTTTCATGCTGCTACCCGGCAAGCAGCCCGCGTTTGCGGATGTCATATTTGTCAGGATTGGCTTTGAGCATGTTCTTGGATTGGATCAAAACCTTGTTCTGCTTGATGACTTGGCGCACATAACCCTGGGATGGAAATTCGATGGCATCTGTTGTGCAGTTATTGGCGCAGGTGCTGCAACCAACCATGCAGGCTTGCGGAGCAACCACCACTGGTTTGTTAGCTTCATAATCGAAGGCATAAACGTTTTTGCCGCAAGTGGTGACGCACAGGCC
>JAGXRB010000359.1 GCA_018336075.1 Bacteroidota bacterium | reverse complement strand
CGGCGGAGGCTTCCGCTTCGCGCTTTTGTTGAATGCGCGCATTCATGCGCTGGACAATGTCTCTTTGCACCGAAGGCGGGTCGGTGACGTTGTTGAAGTCAAAATCCAGGGTGCCGACCTGGATTTGAACCTTGCCATAGTTGAACAACAGCCCAAAGAATCCGGTGCGTTGCGAGTTGGCGCTCAGGATGTTTTCAAGCGGGGCCGCTTTGCGCTCCTCGTCGCCGAAGGGCACCCGGTAGATATCCACAATTTGTTCGGGGGTCACCTGGTACAGGTCGTTGCGCCAGTCGAGGAAGCCGTACACCCACCAGACCAGGGTGGCGATGATGAGCAGGGCAACAATGCTCCCCAGGGCAAGCGAAATGAATTGACCGTAAAAATAGTACCACAGCGGGTAAATCGACAGTAAGCCAAACAGGACGATGGTTTGCAGGATGATGTCCCGCACCAGCACAATCCAGTGTTTGTGGTATGTCACCGTCCCGCCGACTTCTTTGCGGGCATAAAAAATTTCGCGGACATATTCGGCAATTGCGCCGCCCAGGGTCGGCCTGGAAGCCGCTTTTTTGGCGGCAGGCTTGGGCGCTTCGGCTGGCGCGGCAGCCGCCGGGTTGCCGGGCGGGGTCATGCCCAGTTTTTTGCGCAGGGCGTTGAGCATGGTTTCTTCATCGTGCTGACGCATGACATCTTTGGCCCGTAGCAGGTATTCCTCAATCATTGCCACCGCATATTTCGGTCGGTGGACAAAATCCATGCGCATTTCGCCGCTGATGGTGCGCACGATGACCGTACCGTAGCGAAAAATTCGGCCAAACATATCGCTTTCGCTATTAACCGAAACGATTGTGTTCATGGATGATTCCTCGCGGCTGTCGTACATCAGCACCACTTTGTCAATCCTAACGACTCGCTGGTTGGTGACGACATAATAATCGTTGTTCCAGTCGACATATTGCCAGAAGCCCCAAAAAAACGCCAATACAACCAGGAAACCGCTAAATAAAGCCAGCATACCGCCAAAACCGGTCATGGGCGAGCTTTGCACAACAAAACTGACTTCCAGCAGGGATAATGTCAGGATTACTCCCAATACCGGGCCGACCATCATCTGGTACAAAATAAAGATATGTTTGCGTGACAAAAAATAGATGACTTCGTTTTCATTCAGCCAGGAGAAGCGTAATTTACGAGCCAGTTCACGGCTTTGTGTCACGACATGGAAGCAGCCTTTCAGGTCAGGCATGGTTCGTATGAAGTGCAGGAACTTGCTTCGATAAATTTTGAGAACCAACGTCCCCTTGCCGGCGCGTACCGAGGCGTTGTGGGCGCGTTTTTTGAGCAGCGATTGTTCCCCAAAATAATCCCCGCGAAACAACGATGTTATTTTTTGCTCCCTGCTTGTATTACCTTTTTTCAAAACGTTGAAAATTTCAACGCCGCCGCTGTAAACAATGTAAAACGTGTCGGTGGTTGACCCCTGGGCGAAAATCAATTCGCCTTCTTCGTAGGTCTGTTCCTGAATCGATTCAGCAACTATCTGCAACTGGTCGTCGCTTAGGCCGCGAAACAGGTGAATCTTTTTCAGGAAAGCAATACGGACAGGGGTATCGGGCATAGGCTGATTCTAGCACGAATTTCCCTTGACCCGTATGCTATAATCTGCCGTTTAGAGAGGTAGGTTTATGCTTTCCAAATTTATCAGGCTTGTCGGGGGCGACCCCAATAAACGCGAAATCGAACGAAGTTCCACGATTGTCGAAGAAATTAACGCGCTCGAGCCCCGCTTTGAATCGCTGGGTGACGAGGATTTGCGCGCCAAAACGGATGAGTTCCGCCAACGCCTCGCGGACGGTGAATCCATCGACGACCTGCTCCCCGAAGCCTTTGCCGCCGTGCGCGAGGCATCCAAGCGCACCCTCGGCCTGCGCCATTATGACGTGCAAATGGTTGGCGGTATGGTGCTGCATTCGGGCAAAATCGCTGAAATGCGCACCGGTGAAGGCAAGACCCTGGTTGCCACTCTGCCTATCTACCTGAATGCGCTGGAGGGCAAGGGCGTTCACCTGATTACGGTCAACGATTACCTGGCCCGCCGCGACGCGCGCTGGATGGGCCAGATTTACAACTTCCTGGGCATGCAGGTTGGCGTTTTGCAAATGGCCGCCGTCACCGAGAACGGCAAGAAAGCCTTCCTGGTCGATTCAAGTAAGGAATCGCCGCGCGAAGACCAGCACCAGTTGCGCCAGGTCGACCGCGCCGAGGCCTACGCCGCCGATATCACCTACGGAACAAACGCCGAATTTGGCTTCGATTACCTGCGCGACAACATGGTCTACCGCCTGGGCGATAAAGTCCAGCGCGGCCATCACTTTGCCATTGTTGACGAAGTGGACAACGTCCTGATTGATGAGGCCCGCACCCCGCTTATTATCTCTGGCCCGGCCCAGGGCGACCTGGAATGGTACAGCAAAATGGCGCAAATTGTCCGCCAGTTGAAGCCCGAAGATTATGAAATCGACGAAAAAGACCGCAACGCCATCCTGACCGAAATTGGCACCGCCCATGTCGAGCAGTTGCTCGGCCAGCCGCTGCGCGACCCCGAACGCCCCGAAGACATCACCCCCGAACAGGCCCGCCTGCTGGGCTACCTCGAACAGTCTATGCGCGCCCAGTTCCTTTTCAAGCGCAACAAGGATTACATCGTCCAGGGCGGCAAGGTGGTGATTGTGGACGAGTTCACCGGCCGCTTGATGCCCGGACGCCGCTGGAGCGATGGCCTGCACCAGGCCGTCGAGGCCAAAGAAGGCACAAAAATTGAGCCGGAAAACATCACCTACGCCACCATAACCCTGCAAAATTACTTCCGCATGTATAAAAAACTGGCGGGCATGACCGGCACGGCCCTGACCGAAGCGGAAGAATTCAGCAAAATCTACAAACTGGATGTCCTGCCCGTCCCGACCAACCTGGAGTACCAGTCCTCGAAGACCGATGCCGCGCTGGTCGAGGTCAAAGACCGCGACGAGGACGGCTACCAGGTTGTCTATTTCTCGAAGTCCGACGACCCTGAAAAATATCCGCTTTT
>JAGXRB010000358.1 GCA_018336075.1 Bacteroidota bacterium | reverse complement strand
GCTGATTGCCTTCACCCACCTGCAGCCCGCCGAACCGTCCACACTCGGCTACCGGCTGGCGATGTACGCCCAGGATTTGCTCGAAGACTACCAGGCCATCCGCCAACAGCGCGAAAGCGTGCGCGGCAAAGGCTTCAAGGGCGCAGTCGGCACCGGCGCGAGTTATGGCGAATTGTTTGGGCTGGAAAATGTCCCGGCCTTCGAGCAGGCCATGTCAGACAAACTGGCTTTGCCTTTCTATCCAATTGCCACCCAGACCTACCCGCGCAAACAGGATTACAACATCGTCTCGGCCCTCTCCGGGCTGGCCGCCAGCCTTTATAAATTCGCCTTCGACCTGCGCGTACTGCAATCGCCGCCCATCGGCGAGCTGGCCGAACCGTTTGGCGCAAAGCAGGTCGGTTCATCGGCCATGCCCTTCAAGCGCAACCCGATTCGGGCCGAGAAGATCGATTCATTGGCCCGTTACGTGGCGGGACTTCCACGCCTGGCCTGGGACAACGCCGCCCATTCGCTGCTCGAACGGACGCTGGACGATTCCGCCAACCGCCGCACGATGCTCCCCGAAGCCTTCCTGGCCGTTGACGAGATTTTGCTGACCGCGACAGGGGTTGTCAAAAACCTGCGCGTCGACGAGGCCGCCATGGCCCGCAACCTGTCCATTTACGGGCCGTTTGCCGCCACCGAGCGGGTGCTGATGGCCGCCGCCAAAGCCGGGGCCAGCCGCCAGGAGATGCACGAAGTCCTGCGCGAACAGGCCATGACCGCCTGGGAATCTGTCCGCCAGGGAGAGCCAAATCCGCTGGTCGAGAACCTTTCGGCTGACGCGCGCCTGCTGGCCTTCCTGACCCACGCGCAAATCTGCGAACTGATGGAATACAGCCAGCATGTCGGTAACGCGCCAGAACGTGCCAGGACGCTGGCGGAAAAGATTGTCTCTGCATTGAAATAGAACAGGCTCCCTATGACAGGGAGCCTGTTTCCAAATAACTGCAAGTTTTAGGTTGGGTTGCTTGGGCAGGAAGGATAGTAAAACCCTGCCCCAAAATCGACACAGGGCAAAATACTTGGGTCCATATACATGTAGTCATACCAGTCGTCATACCCATAATCGTTGTAAAACTCGATGATGCCGCCATTTTCTGCCGAGTTATCCTGGCAGTGGGTGCCAATAAATTCCCAGACCGACGGGTTGCCAAACTCATAATCATAAACGGAATAACAGTATGTGCCTGGCCTGATTACGGCGCTGAAGGCATAACCATTCAGGCTGACCTGGGCCATCTGGCCGGCATACTTGCCGCCGCCCTGATTCATGGTGCAGGACAATACCCCATCATCGCGAAAATTACAGGCAAGGTAAAAATCTTGCCCGCCAACCCTTACGGTGCCTCCAAAGGAGTCAAAATCGCCTTTTACCTGGAAGGTAAAGACCACACCTTTGCCGGGAACCACGCCCGCAGAAATCAAGGTGATCGAACGCTCTCCGGCCGCAAAAGCAGGGCCGGCGCTGGCGAACAGGAAAGCCGCCAGAATAAAAACGGATATGAAAAACTTTGCGAATTTGGACATATTTTCTCCCATTTGGTATGATTCGATTGTGTCATAAAACGGTTATTTAATCAACCACCAACTTTTACCCTCGGAAAAATGAAAGCCGTTGAACACAAACTTATAACAACCAAACCCTGCTGACTGAAAGCTGCCTCATGTGAAAAACATCTCAATTAGGAAATTGTGGTGATTGAATTAAGTTACAAGAAATGTAACAATTCTTGAGCGGCATCGAGCAAGAGCTATCGCGCCTGATTTCCGTGTAAGATATAAACTTTTTACCCTACAACGAAAAGGCAAACCCGCCGTGAGACGGGGGCGCAAAGTCATGGGTCTATCATTTTTGAATATTGTTTTTGATAGACAGCCAGACCGCCGAATTTTCAGGCGGTTTTTTTGTTTTAGAAAGGAGGTACGCCCCTGCCACTTGCCAGTATTCGGTAATTAATTTGTATAACCTCACCAGAATATATCCAAGGAGAAGCAGTTATGAAAGCAAAATGGACCGGACTATTATTGATTGTCGCCATCCTGACAATCGCCATTGTGCCTGCAGCCAGCGCCCAGGAGGGCGTTTTTCCTCTCGACCCACTTATCCCGCCGCCTTCTGCAGAGACGGGAGAAATGGTTGACGAAACTCCGGCAGCATGGTTCGTTGAATTCGCCAGCGCGCCGCTTGCAGATGGGGGTTCCATTGCGCAAACAAGAGCTGATAAAAACAATTTTCGCAATGCTGCAAAAAGAAACAACATTCAATTTAAAGAGCGTTATGCTTTCGACACGCTCTGGAACGGTTTGTCCATCTCAGTGAAGCCCAGCGATGTAAGCAAACTTTCTGCGCTGCCGGGTGTAAAAGCCGTCTATCCGGTGTTTACTGTCCAAATCCCTGAAACTACACAGGCAGATAACCCTGACCTCACCACCGCGCTTGCGATGACCGGGGCCGACATCGCTCAATCCGAACTCGGTTATACCGGCGCAGGTATCAAGGTTGCGGTGATGGATACCGGTATCGATTATGACCATCCTGACCTCGGCGGCTGCTTTGGACCCGGCTGCCGGGTGACCAAAGGCTGGGACTTTGTTGGCGATGCTTTCAATGCCGACCCGACCTCCCCGTTCTATAATCCTGTTCCCTCCCCCGACCCCTTCCCGGATGATTGCAACGGTCACGGCACGCACGTGGCCGGCATTGTCGGCGCAGATGGTGATGTTGTCGGTGTTGCGCCTGGTGTGACCTTTGGCGCTTATCGCGTCTTCGGCTGCGCTGGTTCGACCACGGCGGACATCATGATCGCCGCCATGGAAATGGCTCTCGCAGACAATATGGACGTGCTTAATATGAGTATTGGTTCCGCGTTTACCTGGCCCCAATACCCGACTGCCACGGCCGCCGACCGCCTGGTTAAAAAAGGCATGGTGGTTGTAGCATCGATTGGCAATAGCGGCGCAAATGGCTTGTATTCAGCCGGCGCGCCCGGCCTGG
>JAGXRB010000357.1 GCA_018336075.1 Bacteroidota bacterium | reverse complement strand
ATCTTGTTCCCTTCCCTTGCCATCCTTGGCAGATTCAGGGAAATTATGTTGATATGGTAGTAGTTCTTGACAAAATCGGTATACCGGAAAAGATCGTTTCAGGCACCACGGAAATCACCAAAAGTCCGGACAGGCTGCTCTTGGCGGAATTTACTGCCCGCTTTTGTGATGAAGCGGGGATTATCAGCGATGGATTTTCCTTTCAATCCGGCTCAGGTGGAACTTCACTCGCGGTGGGCTACTATTTCGCTGAAATAATGCGCAGGAAAAATATTAAAGCACGTTTTGCCAGGGGCGGAAGCAACAAATATCTTGTGAGTATGCTCGAAGAAGGCCTGATTGATTATATCCTCGACGGACAGACTTTCGATCTGGAGGGCGTGAGGTCGATGCGCGAAAACGATAATCATATCAACACAAGTCCTTTCACCAGTTATAATTATCATGGCAAGGGCAACTTCGCTTCAATGCTCGATGTGGTTATTCTGGGTGCCACCGAAGTCGATCTGAATTTTAATGCCAATGTGGTAACACACTCCGACGGACTGCTCAAACATGGCATTGGCGGCTGGCAAAATTGTCTTTTTGCCAAATGTACAATCCTGCCCATCCCGCTTTTTCGCGACCGCATTCCTGTCATCCGCGATGAAGTGACTACAATTTGCGGCCCCGGCGAGCTCATTGATGTGATCATAACCGAAAGAGGTATTGCCATCAATCCTCTACGCAGCGACCTGATCGAAAAACTCAAAAACACCAACCTGCCCCTCAAGACAATGCAGCAACTGAAAGAGGAAGCTGAAGCCATTTGCGGAATTCCGGAAAAACCACGCTTCACCGATAAGCCTGTTGCTGTCGTAAAATGGGTTGACGGAACCATCATCGACACTATTTGGGAAGTAGAGCGGGAATCTTAGCAGAAGGCAATAGGTGTTTGGGTGCTTTGTTGAAAAATGGTTATTTTAGTTGGGAAACAATAGAATAGCCTATCAACCATTTCTGAAGCTTTTGGTTTTCATAGTTTTTTGAGCACACACTCACCTTCCATTAACCATGACTCCGGAAACCTGAACCACTCTGAAACAGGTTGAGAATGTTTTTTAATCCTACAAAAGTCCGATGGAAGGATTTGACAGCTGAAATTTTACTAAATTTATCGCGAAAAATTGAGTTTCGCCGTATTTCAGGGATTGAATTCAAGTAGAATATTTGCACAATGGTGAGTATATACATTCGTTGTGGCTTATTTAAATAGAACACAGATGAATATAAAGAAAGGTATAAGAAAAGCAGGAAAGTTTTTATTAATTTTCGTTGGAGGATTATTTACGCTTTCATTTATAGGGTTACTTATTTTACATTTTAAAAGTCCAGGTAAAGCTGAACCATTTGTTGATGAGAATGGAGAAACAATAAGCAAAAGCATTTCTACAATAGAAAGAATTGAACTTGGAGGAATAGAGCAATGCCTGATAATAGGAGGCATTGATTCGACCAAACCTGTATTACTATTCCTACACGGAGGTCCGGGAAGTCCCGAATTGGGATTCGTTAAAAAGTTCAATCCAAATTTAGAACACGATTTTGTGGTAGTACATTGGGAGCAAAGAGGTTCAGGGAAATCATACAATAAAAATATTTCTATAGAAAGTATGACTATTGAACAGTTTATCTCGGATACAAAAGAATTAAGCGAATATTTGATAAAGCGCTTCAATCAGGATAAAATCTACATTATGGGACATTCCTGGGGTTCTTATCTCGGGATGAAAACCATAGAAAAACACCCTGAATTCTACCATTGTTATTTTGGGATTGGGCAAGTTGCAGACCAATACAGAAGTGAAAGAATATCTTATGAATGGGCAAAAAACCAGGCAGAGAAAAAAGAAGATAAGAAAGCCATGAAAAAATTGGAGGCGCTTGATTTTCCTGAAATTAATGCAAGTAGTAAAGAATGGATAAAGTTTTTAATGACAGAGAGAAGTTATGTTGATAAATTTGGCGGAGGGCTTTTTCGTGATTACAACGGTACTCTGGATAAACTATTGCCAGTAATTAAAGCCAAAGAATACACATTACGCGACAAAATAAATTATGGAATAGGTTCATTATTCTCTTTAAAGCATTTATGGGATGATGTAATCACCAACAACCTTTTTGAGGCCATCGACAGTGTTCAGATTCCTGTTTATTTCTTCCATGGCGTGTATGATTATCAAACATCTTATATTGTAGCAAAAGAGTTTTATGATCAATTGAAAGCCCCTAAAAAACAATTTTTTACTTTTGAAAACTCTGCACATTGCCCGATTTTTGACGACCCAGATAGATTTAATAAAATATTAAAAGAAGTATTGACGATAGAATGAAAAAACCTTTGCATTTTGTAAAAGTAATGGCAGTTAAAGGGCTAAGCATCAAGGTTTGTAGCCCGATCAAACTGCATTGCGGTTTGAAAGGAAACTATCACGCAATCTGCCAATACTCATACAATATACCGTTAGTGTCAAGCAAAATCTAACGGGAATGAAAGATGAAACAAAGCGGTCGACAACTGATGTTTGGACTTATATAGATTTCTTAAAATAAAAAAACAATGAAGACAAAAATGAGTGCTAGCAAAATTTTAGGAATAGTAGTTATGATTGTGGTAATTATAATTTCACTTTTTGCAATATTTCAATAGGAATTGTATTTTAATCGTTCAGGTATTTTATTAACGTTTTACTAACGGCTTGATTGCATTTGAAAAATACTTTAGTGACAATCACAAATAAAACATTTGACATCAATAGTGCCTTTAAGACACCGAATAGCCAAATAGCTCCAAAAAACTTGTCCTTATCCTGCTGAGGCGTATTGGTTTTTTTTGAACAGTTGTCAGATGATTCGATGCAAAGTTAGTTACAGATTCCGGGACAATTTTAAAGCTGAAATGAGCATTGGTTTATACGTAGCTTTGGGTCTGAGAACTAGCCGAAGTGAAATGGAGGGTTTCGTTCTTTTATAACAGTGAAGTGGTGATGCGAAACTTGGTTCTTTTAGCTAATACCGAAAGGAGAAATGTAATAGTCCAATTCTCGCTCACTCAATTGGCCTAACATTTCTATCCATTGGCATTATACCATTATAGCTTTTGGATTGTTTAATAATTCAATTTGGTATAACTTTGCTGGTGAAATCATGTCTTCACGAAGGCATAACGTTGTGTACAATTTGAATTATTTTGTCTCACTCTCTATATAGAGCTGTTTTTTAAGTTTCTAATTGTAGCAGAGTACGACTTGAATGAATTGAATTTTTAAAATAAATGACGATGAAAAACTGCCCTAATTGTAATTCAGAAGTTGAAAATAACTTTGAATTATGCTGGAACTGCAATTATAGCTTTACAGAGAATCAAATTATCGATATAAATGATTTTGCAAAAGGAAGCAGAGAAATAGATTGTTTGAGATGTAAAATTCCTTTATTGTTTTCAGGCCAATTTAAATTTCATGAAGGAACCAGGGTTGGTGTTTTAGGTAATTTATTTGAGATTTTCCAAAACAGAGAAAAATTTGACCTATACATGTGTCCTAAATGCGGGAAAGTGGAATTCTTTTCTCCTCTTGAGGCTTATGAAACTTAGTGTCTTCTGAGTGGCGCTCTGCGCAACAGCTATATCATGAAGTTATGCAAAGAATCACAATCCCGCACGTGCTGGACTCAAAGAGATAATGGATTCAGAATCAATAAAAACAATCCTCTGCACATCAAAATAGAATTAGCCTGTTTTTAGTTCCTTTTCGTGATCTAGCAGCGAAATAAAGCCATTGACAAGCTGCTATTTACAATGATATTTGTTCAAGGAAACACCCTCGGCTTTTCGCCTGCTCACACAAATCAATAACATGTTTTTTTAATTCTGTAAACACCCTCATTTAATCACATACAGAAGCCTGAATCAACTGAGAATGAATGCCAGGTAAACGTAATGCCAATCGCACTTTCATTTTGCCCTCCTGATAGGAATAGCAAACAGGATGATTTTGTCTCCTTGACCATTTTTATTGACATCGGTATTAACCATTGAAAAATTACTATTTACATAGCCTGACAAAATAATTTTTCAGGAAAGATAAAAAAAAGAGACTGCCTTTTTTAGGCAGCCTCTTAAAATTAACCAAAACAATGACCCGTTTTGCCCAGGCCGACCAAATTACATAATGATTATTCTTTTATTCAAAATCATCCCTTTGTCATTCACAAACTTGAGAAGGTATGTACCGCCGGGGACAGACTCCAGGTTCCAGTTGATGCTGATTTGACCAGCGACATTTTCGCTTTTCACTTCCTGACCGATATGATTATACATTTTTATCTCATTTATTCCTGTTGGGATAGTTATGTTAAGCAACCCTTTGGCAGGATTGGGATAAACTTCAATGCCGGAAAACTCATTCTCATCAACACCTACAGTTAAAGCCATAGTTACAGGAATTGTAAGCTGAGGTGTTTCAGGATCGTTGCTGCTAATGCGGATAATTGCTTCATAAACAGCGTTTTCCAATCCTGTTGCATCAAAGTAAACTTCAAGCTGATGGTTTCCGCCAGCTGCCACATCACCGGATAAGCTCTGTAGCGACAGCCATTGGGTGGATCCTGAGAGGTTGGCACGGATATTCCAGTTGGCACTCAAACCGGCATCAACCAAATGACCCCATGTACTGCCATTGGTACTGATCCAGTCACCATTGCTGTTGCCCGGACCCGCATCACAACCGGCAGGATAT
>JAGXRB010000356.1 GCA_018336075.1 Bacteroidota bacterium | reverse complement strand
CGATTATGAGTTCAGGCATGATGACGGAACAGCTTCAACAGCGCTAGGAAGTTATACGGGTACACTGAATACAGTTTTGGGTTCGGCATATCGTTATAATGCACTACTTGAAGAGATGTCATGGTTTCTGACCAATGATAGTGGCCCTCATAATAGCGTTAAAATATGGGTGTTTGGCCTTAACAGCAGTGGAATACCTGATCCCACCCGTATTTTGTTTCAGCAAGTGGTTTCGAATATAGATATGCAGTGGAACACATTTCAGTTTGCAACACCCATTGAAGCTCCAAATGGTTTTTACCTGGGTATTTCCTATGAAGGTTATGCAGCCCTGGCCTTGGACACAGGCACCGATCCCCAATGGCCATTCCAGCCCAATACCCACTTTGTTGCAGGCAATTATATGTCAGGATTTCAAGCTATTGACGGATTAGCTCAGAGGAACTTCCTTATCCGCGCTGTGGGCACTAATTATGGCGAATTAAGATCCGAGACGAATACAGAACCACATCCTGTAATACATAACGTAGAATTTTCTTCAGTGCAACTGAATAAGCCATTTGAAGCGGGCAATCCACAATACGCAGGTTTTAACAGATCTTTTACCGGCTTTAACGTATACCTGGATGACCTCGCCACACCCGTTGCGGAGAATATCAGCGCAATAAACTACTTGTTCACTAACCTTGACACAGGTTCATATGTGGCTGGTGTGCAGGCGGTTTATTCTACTGGCGTTTCGGAGATTGTTACCGTTGAATTCGAAATGGTTGAATTGTATTCAGTAACGTTTGTTGTGGAAGACGAGGATGGCAATGCCATAACCGATGCAATCATTACTTTTGATGGGGAAGAATTGCCGGTGGGTGAATATGTTGTTGAGAATGTAATACCGGGTAATTATGATTACACAATTAGAAAAACAGGATATTTCGATGTGGACGGACAGATAGAGGTTGTCGACCAGGATTTGGTAATTGAGGTCACGCTGATTGCAGATGGTGTTTTTGTCGGAGAAGCAGAAGTTGCCTCATTCAGGATTTACCCCAACCCTGCAAAAGATAAAATTACACTAACAGGCATCACGGAAAGAACTGAAATAAGGATCTATAATGTATTTGGTGAGCAAGTACTCTTTGAAATAACAAATAGTACTCATGAAATTAACCTTTCACTTTTGAAAGATGGTACGTATATAGTAAAAATTACTACAGAGCATGGCAGAGATATCCACAAGCTCATTATTAAATAGGCAATGGTTATCATGTCAAGTAAAATTCGATTTTCTTTAACGAGCATTTTTGGTTATCGTCAGGGTGCCAAATAGTATAATAGGTCACCTATAGCCAAAAAAAGAAAATTACGCATGTAAAACTGATTGTTTTGGTTAAGATAACTTAGGTCGGCTCCTCAAAGAGCCGGCCTTTGTTTTTTAAGGTGTGACATATTGGAAATCATTTTTTTGGAAAAGAATTATAAATCAAAAAAAGTGTTACAGACTAAATCCTATGGAAACAACAATGGCTCATGTATAACAATCATGTTAAAGTTTGAGGTAATTAAATATCTTTGCTTGGATAAAAATATTGATTAATGAATTTGCTGATTCCTGGTCAAGCATGATATAATTTTAGATTTTTCTGACTTGTCCACTTTAGTGCAGCACAAAAAAATGAAAAATGTGAACTGCTCAGGTTATTTAGGGCCTGCTGAAAAACTTAGAATGTTGATATTTCGGTGCGCTGCACCTCTCGTTTCAATTCTATTTGTTTTTCCTACAAAGATTATCGCCACTCTGTGGCTCACTTTTCAGGTGCAGCGCACCGGTAATCTTTGTAGAATTTTGTTCGGTGGTGTGTTTAAAGGTGCAGCGCACCGAAATATCTGATGCAAGGTTTTTGAACCTATATCTCCCAAATACGTTCACAAGAAATAAGAAACTATTGGATTAACTTTCAATATTTTAATAGTTTAGGACTTTTTCAGCAAGCCCTATTTAGACTGAAGGGTTTTAGAATCTTTGTAAAAATCGAATCAACCCAACCAGCACTAAGTTTATTAATCATATTCCCTTTCTTTGTGTTTCCTCTTGTGTCTTGTTGCCTTAGTGCAAAGAATTTTCGATACAAAGACACTAAGTTGCACTCTTTACTACTCCAATAAAATGCAGTCTATATTCCTCCTAACTTGTCTTTTTTAGTGTGGCACAAAAAAATCAGATTGAGTTTTAAAATGAGACTCTTAAGTTAAATCGTTAAGAATTCGAGGGATAGATTAAAATGAAAAATGAATTCAAATATTGAATTCTCACTATCATGAATGAAAAAAATGAGACAGCAAAAAATTAAAGGATTCAGTGCGGCATTTATGTGTTTTTTATGGATACAATTACTGAATATCAGGCAAATACAACCGCACTAAATTAAAAGGGGACAAGTCAGGTAAAAGTGAAGAAGAACTCTTAATAATGCTTACAGAAACTGAACTGAAGCGGATTAGAGGTATACAAACACTTTTTTGTTGAGCATGATGATTTAATTGTAAAGACTTTTATAGATGGCATTGCTAACGACCATTTTCAGATTGTAGGTTCAGAGCTGATTTTAGGGAAAATATATGGCAATATAGGATTTCCAGACCATGGGTCATGCAAGTATTTTCGCAACCTGTTTCTGTGCAGAATAGTCCATCCTGGCAGACTCAAAAACAGAATTGAAGCTCACACTTCTATATGCTACGCAGCTTATGCCGTGTACAAAGCGTTAGAACATCTGCTAAGACTAAACAAGATTGATATGTCAGCAGAGAAAGCTATTGAAAGAATAAAAGAAATAAGGCAATTAAAGTATGTCTTACCCAAATCACGCAAGGTTAAAACCAAGATTCTTAATCACTCAAAAAATTAATCTCTTCTTCTGAATATGAAAATTGAAAGTGGGTCTTGCATTGCACATAACAGGTGTGCCTCAATTACCCACCCTGAAAAATACCAACTTCCTGGTATTTTAACGATTAAGTGAGAAGAATCTGATAAAAATTTCCTTACCCATGAGCGTTTCAAAGGGATATTGAACAGTCAAAATCAAAAAGCTCACTCTTTCTTTGAAAAAACCTCGCTGCCGGTTTTGTGATGCGTGTCTTGACTTGCAGAATCTACGTAACTCAATAAAAAAACCCGTCCC
>JAGXRB010000355.1 GCA_018336075.1 Bacteroidota bacterium | reverse complement strand
AGCCAGTTCTGTCATCAGGTGATTTCCAGCCATTGGTATTCCTTTTCTCATCAGGACTTCATTGCCTGTGCAGCAGACTCCGGCGAGATTGATGCCCGATGCGCCTTTCTCTTTTGCAAGGGCTAAGAGCCTTGGATTTTCGGAGGCGTTAAATAACATTTCCGATACGACAGGGTTATGGCCATGCAGAATGATGTTGACTTCATCCTCCTTGAGAACGGCAAGGTTGACCTCGCTTTGTTTTGGGGTAGGGATGCCGAAAAGGACATCGGACAGGTCTGTGCCTATCATTGAGCCTCCCCATCCGTCTGCAAGGGCATTGCGTGCTCCCTGAAGCAAAAGAGAAATCCAGTCATTGTCAACGCCCATATGGGTTCTGTGAAGGGATTCTGATGTCTCCCTGTCTATTCCTCTCGGTACTACACTGAATTTTTTCCAGATCTCCTGTCTGACAGCGGGAGCTCTCTTTGCCATCCTGATTGTATCCTGACGGGTTCCAAAGTCTTCTTCCATTTCATGAGCCAGGATTCTTGCAATCTCGAGGTCGTCTTTTCCTTTGCAGTCAACCCCATATTCTTCTGCAAGTTTATGCAGTTTTTCCGGTTCTTTTATGCTATAACCTTCAGCCCTGCCTTCGCCAACAGCTTTCAGCACCTCAATCAAATCCCTTCCATGGTCTGAATGGGAGGCAGCCCCGGTAGCGACCATCCTTAGAAAGTTGCGGGCTACTATGATATCAGCATCTGCCCCGCAAACACCCCTTTTGCCTTTGGGGTCCTTCGGATTTATCCTGCATGGACCCATCATGCAAATACGGCAGCTCAGACCTGTTTCACAAAAAGAGCAATGTTTTGCCTGAGTCTGATAACGGTCCCAGACAGTTTCCACTCCTTCTTTTCTTGCCTTTTCTATCATGGCATGACCGTCTGTAGTTACAGTTAAATCTTTTGCATCAAGAACCTCTTTCATATTGTCTCCTCCATAAATATTAAAGGTTGATAAAAAATGCAAAATACACAGACAATTAACTGCTAATCATTAAAGAGTCTGTATAGAAATTATGTATTTTTCGTCATTCCGCCTTGCCTGCCTGTGCCGGCAGCACGGGAGACAGGTCAGGAATCTTTCTTTAATTCCCCCTTAAGGGGGTCAGGTGGTTGTTACAGAAGGATTCCCGACGCACTTCGCTTGCGGGAATGGCGACTTTCTTGAAAGATATAGATTATAGATAACCTCTATAAAAAATGATATAATATTTTACAATAAAAAATATAAATCTTTCTAAACGGTTTTTATCATAATTTTTAATACGACTTGCCGCTGCTATTCTCAATGTCATATCAGAGTTTTCTATATTGTTTCTATCGCTATTTTTAGGTAAATCAGAAATCCTTGACAGTATTAATGGAATCTTTTTATTATATTTAAGATTTAAATTTAATATATTTGTTTTTTAATAGGTCTTAAAATTCAAAAATTAAATCCAATCATTTCACAACGTTTTCAGCTCATAGATTCTTATTGTGGATAAGGAGTTTTGTGGCTGGTCATTCCAAATGGGCGCAGATAAAGCACAAAAAAGCGCACACTGACGTCAAAAAAGGCAAAACCTTCTCAAAAATTGTAAAGGAGATCTCTGTTGCAGCGAGGCTTGGCGGCAAGGATGCCGAGTCAAATCCCAGACTGAGAACCGCTATTGAGAAGGCTAAAGAAGTGAACATGCCTTCCGAAAATATCAAAAGAGCGATTATGAAGGGCACAGGTGAATTGCCGGGTGCCGCCTATGAAGACGTAATTTATGAAGGTTACGGCCCCGGAGGAGTGGCTCTCTTAATTGCAACCCTGACCGACAATAAAAACAGGACTGTTTCAGAAATCAGGCATATTCTGTCCAAGAATAATGGAAGCCTTGGCGAGGCAGGATGCGTCTCATGGATGTTTGAGCAAAAGGGCTATATACTTATAGATAAGACCAAGATAAACGAAGATGATTTGATGTCTGCCGCCCTTGAAGCAGGAGCAGATGACTTTAGAAACAATCCGGATGAAGACAACTATGAAGTTATTACATCTCCTGAGTCTCTGCAGGCGGTTAAAGATTCCATTGAAAAACAGAATATCCCTGTGAGTTTTTCAGAAATTACGATGCTCCCTAAAAACTATGTGTCTCTCGATGGGCATGCAGCCGAACATGTGATAAAATTAATAGAGGCACTTGAAGACAATGAAGACGTCCAGAATGTTTACTCCAATTTTGACATACCAGATGAAGCAATGACAAATTAAAATAGAGTGGTAAGGATTTTGGAAAGTCCTGTAAAACTTTTCAGTTTTGCACTGAATCTATTGGATTGATGAAGCCTTTAGCAATTGTTTTATACGGGTTTGTTTAGCTCCTAAATTAATTGAATGTTTAATGCATTGCCGCATATCTTAGGCTTGTGGTACGTGCCTTCTTTTTTCCGATGAAGGAATACACTGCCTTTCTGTGAGGAGAATTCATATATCATAATAGTTTATATAGCTATAAATAATCATTATCTGCATGAGTTATCCTGTCCTACAGAAAAAAGAAATATTTATACAGATATCCTATTGAAGATAGTATAAACATTAGTATATCAGACAGGATTGCTGCATAGGCAAAAGTTTTGATTTTAGAAGGAGACATCAAATGAGGCTTGCAACCGTCACTCTTGCAGCAGGTTTGGGCACGAGAATGAAGTCAGGTATTCCAAAGATTCTCCATAAAATCTTTGATAAACCGATTATACACTACGTTATAGAATCGCTGGCAGGATTGTCGCCGGAGAAGTCTATAGTTGTAATCGGCCAGGGCGCTGAATCCGTTGCGGATTCCCTGAAAGGCTATCCTGTCTTAAATGTCATTCAGAAAGAGCAAAAAGGCACCTCAGATGCGCTAAAAGCAGCTATGGATGAATTGGAGGGATTTGATGGCGTATTGCTCGTAGTAAACGGCGATACTCCGTTGTTGACTACGGCTTTGCTGCAGGATTTTCTGGCTATTCATCAGAGAAATTCTGAAGATCTTTCGATTCTTTCGTTTACAGCAAAAGGCATCCACTCATATGGAAGGATAATAAGGTCCGGAAATAATTATGTAAAGGGGATAATTGAGGATAGGGATGCCGATGCGGAACAAAAAAAGATTAATGAAGTAAACAGCGGAGTTTATGCATTTGAACCGCATATTTTGCCTCTGCTGAACGAAATAGGAATCAATGAAAGAAAGGGCGAGTATTACCTTACTGACATCGTTGATATTGCAGTAAGAAAAGGTTACAAGGTTTGCGCCCATAATATTGCCGAAGAAGAGCAGCTTGCAGGTATAAATAATAGAGATGACCTCTATAAGGCATTTTATTATCTCAGGAATAAGATTGTGCAGAAATGGCTCGACAACGGTGTCTCGCTTTTTGATAAAGATACAGTATTTAT
>JAGXRB010000354.1 GCA_018336075.1 Bacteroidota bacterium | reverse complement strand
ATGGCATCGCCGTAGCCATTCCTTGGGCGAGGAGTTTTTGTAACCTTTCACTTTTGGCAGTGAACTCAACTACGAGAAGATTTCTTCCTTTATGTATGACCTCCGCCTTTGCAACTACCGTATCTCCTGTAGAAGCAGAACGGAACATATTAAAACTCCACTGCACACCGACAGCATCATTTATAGAATTTACCGCAATCGCAAAAGCTACATCCAAAAGGGCAAATATCAAAGCACCGTGCGCTATCTGATGTGCGTTCAAAAAGTCTTCTTTCACTTCAGCGCTTAATTGAGCAAATCCCTCCCCTGCATCCAAAAGCCTCATTCCAAAAAGGTGGAATAGTCTATCTTTTTTGATAATGTTTGAAATTCTTTCTAGTTCTGTCACATCGCAATCATTTTGAGTTCTTGAAATTTTTAAATATATTAATACACCTTGCATTTATGCTGCAAGTTGAAAAAAACCGGCGCTTCTTATTCATGACCTGACCCCTGAAAGTTTATGTTTGAACACAATATATAGAAATATTATTTAAGTTCTATTCAAAATGTTGTAGTAATAATTTAATACATCCTGCCATTGGGATTGGTTGACATTGCTTATTTTATTCATCTAATCCCGTGTTTAAGCTTATTATTGTTGATAAATTTTTACCATGATAAAAAAAATGCTTGACAATTGCAATTTTTAATGGTATAGAAATATAGTATGTTTGCACGCAAACAATCCCTAATAGGTATCGACATAGGTTCAAGCTATATCAAGTTAGTGCGGCTGAAAGGTATCAAGCAAGATTATGAGCTGGGTATCTTTGAGATGCTGCCTATCCAACCAGGGATAGTCACAGATGGGGCCATAACTGATAAGGAAAAGCTTATCAAGGCTCTTAATGAGTTGCTGCAAAAAGCAAATATCTCCAAAGGGCAAGTCTCCATTGGGCTCAGCGGCCAGTCCTCTGTAATCATAAAAAAAATCTCACTCCCTATAATGACTGAAGCCGAACTTAGTCTATCTATTAAATATGAAGCCGAGCAATTTATCCCGTTTGACCTAAATGCCGTTACTTTAGATTTCCACATTATTGGCTCTAGTCCCAACGCCGATAATATGATGGATGTATTGCTCGTCGCTGCCAATAAAGATTTACTGAATGCCTATGTTGACGTAATCAATCAGACAGGATGCGAACCTGGTGTCATTGATATAAACCTTTTCGCACTCTGCAACATGCACGAAATAAATTATGATACTTCCAAAGATAGAAATCTCGCCCTCTTAAACGTCGGGGCAAGCAGTACGAGTATAAACATTATTCAAAAGGGATCTCCTATCTTCTTCAGAGAAAGCCAGATAGGCAGCAATCATCATACAGAAGTTCTTGAAAGCACCTTCAATCTGCCGAGAGAAGATGCAGAGAGGCTGAAAAAGGGGTTTCCTATCGAGGGGATATCCCCTGAAAAAGCCCAAAATGTCATCAATAAAGCATCTGATGAGATTTATGCTGAGATATACAGGTCATTAGAGATTTTCAGAAGCAATGTTTATAATGAAGAAGTTAACAAGATTATTCTCAGCGGGGGAGCAGCCCTTATAAAGGATTTTTCTGCTTTGATGTCCCAGAGGATAGATATGGAAGTTGAAATCGCAGATCCGTTTAGAAAAATTGTGGTTCCTGATAAGCTTAACCCATCGTATATAAGGGAAATAGGGCCTATCGCAGCCGTGGCAGTAGGACTTGCCCTTAGACAGGCGGGGGATAAATAATGATAAAAATAAATCTGCTTGCCGATAAAAAGGGAAAGAAAAAAGAGCCCAAGCAGCCTGCCGCTTCCAAGTTTTTGGTTTATGTTTTAGCAGCCGCGGTGGCATCAATTCTTATTGGAGGCGGCTTTACGTATTATCTATCCTACAGCAAGGAACAACTCAAAAAACAAATCGAAAGCAACAAGAATCTGGTGGGACAGCTGCAACAGAAGATACAGGATGTTAAGAAGTTCGAAGCCCTCAATGCAAGCTTTGAACAAAAAGCAGGTCTGATTGAAAATCTCAGGAGAAATCAGGCAGTTCCGGTCAGAATACTCGATGAAGTCAGCGCTGTTTTACCTGAAGGGGTATGGCTGTCATCCCTCCTATATAAGGACGATAAAGTTGTAATCGAAGGATTTGCCTTTACAAATCTGGATATTGTTTCTTACATTGACAATTTTAAGAAATCGGAAATTATCTCTGATGTTTTTCTGGATGAATCGAAATTTGAAGAGATAGACAAGGTTCAGACGTATAAATTTAAGCTTCATTTTAAAGTAAAGAGCTGATAGCAGGATAAGGATGAAACTCGGAATAGATATCGATAATATCTCACGCTTCAAAAAAGGGCTGCTTATAGTCTTGCCGTCTCTTGCGATTTTAGCCTTTTTCATAACATTGTTTATTCTGCCGGCTTTAGAGGAAAATGCCGGTTTAGAAGCAGAAATTGCCAGACAAAAAAATGAAATCAATCTTTTACATATACATTCGGCAAAGCTCCCAAATCTAATCGCCGAAAATGAAAAACTCCAGCAGCGTGTAGCAGAATTGCAGAGGCAGCTTCCAGAAGAAAAAGAGGTCTCAGATCTTTTAAAGCAAGTCTCGCTGCTCGGTATAAAATCGGGGCTGCATGTCATCACATGGAGACCGAAAACACGCATCGTTCACGCAAGCAAGGAAGTATACGAAATTCCAGTTGATGTCGAGATGCGGGGAAGTTTTCATGATTTCGGGCAGTTTTTCAGCAGCCTGACAAAGCTTGGCAGAATAGTTAACCTTAACGATATAAACATTAAAACAAACGCCCAGAAAACAGCGAAACCTAAAACCCCGAAAGCTCAGCAAGAGCTTCGCGGATTGCAGGTCAATTTTATAACTATTACTTATTCTCTGATTCCGGAACACGAGAAGAAGCAGCTCGAAGAGAAGGAGAAAGCTGAAAAGAAGAAATGAGGAATATTTTAACTGGTATATTAATATTGCTTTTTTTTATATCCGGTTGCGCTGATAAAACTCCACAACCCCAGACTGCAAAACCGGCAAAGCCTCAAGCAGCTAAACCGACCGCTGAAAAGCCTTCAGATGCTGTACCCGCGGCGCCCTCGGTTAAAGGAGAGGTGCTTGTCCCTATCGGATATGAGTACCACTCTCAGGGAAGAAGAGATCCATTTCAGTCATTGATAATTAAAGATGTATTAGAAAAGAAAAAAGGCACAACTCCACTCGAACAGGATGAACTCTCAGCCCTCCGTC
>JAGXRB010000353.1 GCA_018336075.1 Bacteroidota bacterium | reverse complement strand
CGGCGCGGGCGGGAATGCTGCCCACCGTCAGCCCGGCAGGGTTTTCGACGGGCAAATCCTTGAGCGAGTGCACGGCGCAATGCACCGCGCCGGAGAGCAATTCGCTCTCAAGCTCCTGGGTAAAAACACCCTTGCCGCCAATTTCGGGCAGGGGTTTGTCGAGAATTTTGTCGCCCTGGGTGGTAATGATTTTTTCCTCGCACTCCAGCCCAGGGTGGGCGGCTTGCAGGGCGGCAATCACCCACTGGGTCTGCCAGCGGGCCAGGGCGGAGGGGCGGGTGGCGAAAATGAGTTTCATGGCAAATCAATCAGTAGCGGTAGAAATTGGGCAGGTTGAGCCAGAGAGTCCGCAAAGCCCATTGCCGCCCTTCAGCCCAAACAAGGTGCGGGTGACGGTGGCATATTCGGGAGCGTGCGGACAGGTGGCTTCGGCGCGCAGGCGGCGCGTAGGCTGGTCGAGCAGTTTCTTGACCAGCGCCTGGGTCAGGGCTTCGATGCGCTCCCTTTCCGTATCGGTCAGGTCGGGCAGACGGCGCAGGGTCCTGGCAAGTTCTTCGCTGCGGATAATTTCTGCGCGCTCATGCATGTCGGTGATAATCGGGAGCATATCAAGCGAGTGAAAATATTCGATGAACTTGTCCACTTCTTCGGCCAGGATGGCTTCGACATGCGGTACTTCGGCGGCGCGCAAGGCCAATGATTGCTCCAGGTGCGCGTTCAGGTTGTCAATGTCGTGCAAGCGCACGTTGGGGACATGGGCTGTCTCATCGTCGATATCGCGCGGCACGGCAATATCAATCAGCACCAGCGGGCGACCCGGACGCTGCGCCATTGCTGCGGCTACCATTTCAGCATGGATGATGGTGTGCGGCGCGCCGGTGGACGAAATCAGGATGTCGGCGCGCACCAGGACAGATTCCAGATTCTCGAAGGTGTCCGCCGCTGCGTTCCAGCGGTCGGCCAGGGCGTGAGCACGCTCGAGGGTGCGGTTGACCACTGTCAACCGTTCTGCGCCGCGTTTGCGCAAGGCCTCGACGGCCAATTCAGCCATCTCACCTGCTCCCAGGATGACGATCTGGGCGGTGCGGATGTCTTGCACCGAACGCTCGCACAGCCCGGCTGCCAGCGAGGAGACCGAGGCCGGGCTGCGGCTGATGGCGGTCTCGGTTCGGACGCGTTTCCCGGCATGGATGGCGGCCTGAAACAGGCGGGAGAGAAGCGGGCCGGTCGCGCCGACACCGCGTGCCAGTTCCAGGGCGCGGGTTACCTGTCCTAAAATCTGCGGCTCGCCCAAGACAAGCGAGTCCAGCCCGGCGGCAACGTTGAAGAGATGCCCGACAGCCTCCATATCGGCATGACGATATAAATGGGCGTGAAACTCGCTTACCGCAACGCCGCGCGCGTCTGCTACAAAAGCCTCCAACTCGGCGAATGATCTGCGGTTGGAGGCGGCGTAAACTTCGGTACGATTACAGGTGGAGATGATGAGCATCTCCGCGATGGCGGGAACTTCGATTACATGGTCATGGCTCTGGCGGGCAAGCGCGGCACGCACCTGCTCTTCGCTGAATGCCAGCTTTTCGCGCAGATGGACGGGGGCCGTGGTGTGGTTAATGCCGATGGAGAGTATGTGCATTGATGGAATGTCTTCGTTTGAACTTTTTATAAGCATAAGGTCAATGGAAGGTATAAACCAGTTACCTTTTGTAAGTTTTGTATTAGCAAATCATTAATTGGGATTAGAGTTTCATAAGCAAAGCTAATTCAAACCGGTTTTTTGGGGAACCGTTCCAATCGCATGCACCATTTGATGCTCAATATCAACTTGCCCGGCTGATATAATTTCAAAGCCCTTGATTCTACCTGGAGTATGCATGTCAAAAAATACCCAACGCCCTTCAAAAACATAAACATGAACATGAACAATCGACAATTGGCGTCCTGGTTGGGTGGCAGGCTTATGAGGGGGCATTCAATAGTTTTCTCAGCCCATTGCTAAACGGGATTCAGGCCGAGTCTGTCCAAGCAGCGACGAATAATTCGGTCAAAGTTGCTTTTGTAGACCAAGGTTACACAGGGGATGATGCCCACAATGACGCCAAAGCAACAGGCATTGAGTTGATTGTGGTCAAATTACCCGAAGCCAAGAAAGGATTTGTGCTGTTCCCCAGACGCAGGGTCGTTGAACGCAGTTTTGCCTGGACAGCACGCTTCCGGCGACTGGTACGCGACTTCGAAAAATTGCCTGAAACTTTCCGCGGCCTTCACTTCGTGGCGTTTGCCATTTTGATATTACAGACGTTTGCGAGAACCATCGCTTTTGTTTTGTAAAAATTCATAACAGCGTCTAACCAATCGATAGTCTTGAATCGTTATTTAAAATTTGTCATCCTTCCCTATGATTTTGGGCCATAAGCATACAGAATTACGAACGTATTACCGCTAGGTTCGAGTCCTCGACGAGGAGCCTGGTGCAACAGGGCCCACCCTGCGGCAACACAGCACCAGAGTAGTCTCTGGGTGCTGTGTGCTTTCTTGGAGACTTACCCCTAAATCCGATAAACTAAAAAAAGGTTCACTATAGAAAACAGACAACCTCGCAAGATGTTGTTTTTGTTTAAGAAAATCCAGAGCAAAACAAATCGGACGGAACGAAGCCATCCTATGGAATCCGGGTATTCACATGGGAACTACGCGTATTTTTGCATCAGCAACAACCTATCAGAGTAGTAGGGGGTGTGTTTGACCTTGCAAATCCGTAATCGCCTCTGGGACTATAGTCCTATAGTATGCGAAGTTCAATGAACTATACTCCAAGTTGTAAGCACATAAGTTTCGATAAAGGCAAACCCGGCAAAAGCCGGGGGCGCAAAGCTATGGGTCTTCAGCCAGAACTCTCTGGTTATGATTGCCAGGCCGCCAAAAAACTGGATAAGACCAGTGGCCATATTTTGTCCGTGACCATTGGTTTTATTTATAAGTGGTAAACATCACAGTGAAACAATGCAGGTTTCGATCTGCTTCAATGCAACTTAACTATGGAAGCCCAGGGGACAATAAACGGGCTCCGCTAAAAACCCCACCCAGTATTGCGGCACTACCCTAGGTTTATCCAATCTTCATGGACAACAATAGGAGAAAATCTTGTGAAAAAGGTTAATTTAACGTTTTTGAGTACCGTGTTGATCGTTTGCACGGTCATCATCAGTCAATTTGCCAGTCCGACAATAACATCTGCTCAGGCAACAGGTTTTACGTTTACCACGGTTGCGGATACTTACGTGGCCGAAGACTACCCCGATACCAATTTCGGGACGAATCCGTCGCTTCGCCTGGATAACACACCGCTCATGCGCAGCTATCTGCGTTTTACAGTCAGTGG
>JAGXRB010000352.1 GCA_018336075.1 Bacteroidota bacterium | reverse complement strand
GGAGCAAGACCGAGGCCATTTCGTAGGTATCGACCGCCTCGTTATAGGCCAGCGCCCGGTGGCGGCGCAGGAATCCCAAATCGAAGCGCACATTTTGCCCCAAAACGGGCAGGTCGCCGCAGAAATGCTCAAGTTCGCCCAGCACGTCGCCAATGCGCGGCGCGTTGCGCACCATGCTATCGTCGATGCCGGTCAGTTGGGTAATATTTTCAGGGATGTGGCGGTTGGGGTTGACGAGTGTCTCGAACTCATCTTCGATGCGGTTGCCACTAAAGCGGATGGCGGCAATTTCGATGATGCTGTCTTTTTGCGGGTCGAGGCCGGTGGTCTCGATATCAATGACGACAATGGGATTCATGCGGTGAGTTTACCATGAAACAAATGTTCATCAAGAAGATTTTTGTGGAAACGATAACTTGCTGTGAACTACTCTCCGAAAAATTTCATCAAAAGAACGGTTAGAATGCGGGTAGAATTAAGAAAGGAAATCAGAATTTTTTTGCTGAAATTTAGAAATAATGGTACAAGAAGATGAAATTAAAAAACATTGTTCGCAATGCAGTTTCTGAAACCCAACTTGAATATGGGGTAGATTTTCAAGTTAAACAAACTTTAGCAAAGCCTTTTGTGAAATGGGCTGGAGGTAAAGGACAACTCATTGAAACTTTACGGCCTTTTTTCCCAGATGGCTTATCTAGCGGGAAAATAAAAAAATATGTAGAACCATTTATTGGTGGTGGGGCTTTATTTTTCTATATTGCTCAAAATTATCATCAGATAGAAGAGTTTTTTATCTCTGACTTGAATCCGGAGCTTATATTAACGTATCAAGTCATCAAAAGAAATGCTGCTGACCTAATTCTTTTGTTGTCCGGCATGGAAATCGAATATCACAACAAAAATCGAGAAGAACAAAAATCTTTTTTTTATGCCTTAAGAGGGGATTTCAACGCACAATTGGCGCATTTCGACTTTGAAAACTTTAATGATAAATGGGTTGAAAGAGCTGCAAAGATTATTTTCTTGAATCGCACCTGCTTTAATGGTCTATTCCGGGTAAACTCCAAAGGCGAGTTTAACGTCCCATTTGGCGATTATAAAAACCCAAGGATTTGTGATTTCGAAAATTTGCAGGCAGTTTCAAGTATTTTACAGCGAGCTGCGATCATTTGTGGGGATTTCACTAAAAGCAAAGACTTTGTTGATAGTGAAACTTTTGTTTATTTTGATCCTCCATATCGACCAATAAGTAAAACTTCTAGTTTTACATCTTATTCAAGATTTGAATTTGACGATAGCTCTCAGAGAAGGTTGGCCGAATATTTTCGCATACTATCAAAAACTGGTGCCAAACTTATGATGAGTAACTCTGATCCGAAAAATGAAAATATCAACGACAATTTCTTCGAAGATACCTATCAGGGTTATGAAATTCAAAGAATTGATGCTAATCGGATGATTAATTGTGATGGGGAGAAGCGTGGAAAAATTAAAGAAATAATTGTTATGAACTATTGATTCCCAACAAGGAGAAAAAAATGAAAATGGGTGGAACAGGTGGAGGAAATACTATAACCGGCCTAGATTTCGAGAAAAGGGTTGATTTTCAAGAGTTATTAATTTCAATCCCTGGTTATAGTCTGAAGAAAATCCCGAGTAAAGCAGGTATAGGTATTTTCTTTTTGGATAAGTTAGTTGCAAGATGTTTCAGAAAACATGATTTCTACAAGTTTTTAGATGAAGAAAAAGTTGAATGGAGAAAATTAGTTTCAAAAAAACTCTTGCCTGATGATGCCCTATTAGTTATCATACGGGAAACTTTATTCATCATAGAAGTAAAGTTTCAACAGGTAGCCGGATCGGTTGATGAAAAATTACAAACATGCGACTTTAAGCGTAAACAATATTTGAAACTTGTGGCACCCTTGGGCTTAAAAGTTGAGTATGTATATGTACTCAATGATTGGTTTAAGAATCCCTGCTATAAAGACACGCTAGATTACATACATAGCGTAAATTGTCACTATAAGTTTGATGAGCTACCTTTAGCATGGCTTGGCTTGCCTATTCAGCAGACATAAAAGAACTATGAAAAAATTTCATCCAGAAAATTTTTTACAAGAAACAACTACTGTGTGGGATTTTCCAGTTCGTGGGGCGTGGGCAACCCATAAACCAGATTACCGTGGTAATTTTGCGCCCCAAATTCCAAGAAATGTAATATTAAATTACTCGAAAGAGGGCGATATCGTTTTGGATCCAATGGTTGGGAGCGGAACAACCCTGATTGAAGCCCGTTTACTGAATAGAAATGCGATAGGACTAGATATCAATCAAAATGCGGTGGATATTACAACTGAAAGAATCACATTTAATGTCGACAACTCATCTAATCAGGTTGTCAAACTGGGTAATGCGCAATATCTCAATGATATCCGAGACAACAGTATTGACTTGGTCATCACGCATCCCCCCTATCTAAATCTGGTTAAGTATTCTGACAGTAAAAACCCTGATGATTTTTCTAGTACATCAAGTATTCCAAGATTTCTAGATGCGCTTGAAATCGCATTAAGAGAAATGTACCGCGTTCTAAAGCCTGGAAATTTCTGTGCAATACTGATAGGAGATACAAGAAAAGGCCAACATTTTGTGCCACTGTCACATTTTGTACTACAAAGATGCCTGAGAACAGGGTTTGTCCTAAAAGAAGAGATCATAAAAACCCAACATAATACAACTCATGCACCACGCTGGTCAGGGAGTGCAAAACAGTACAAATTTTATTTGATCATGCATGAGCATCTTTTTATTCTTCGAAAACCGATAGAAAGCGAAGATTTGTCTAGAATTTGCTATAGTACATGGCGAGGTGTTCAAAAGGTCGCTGACTTTGAAACTTTCGAAGATTTCCAAGGTTTGGCCGGTAAGCACAAATAATTCCCTTGAAATAAAGGCCATCGCCACTCCATCTCATTCGGAGTGACGATGGTTTTTTACAAATAGAGTTACCTGATTTGTAGATATATTTATGAGCCTATTTCCACCAAATTCTACGATTGGCTCCATTTTTTTTTGCAAACGATAACCTGCTGTTAACCAAGCCTCCAGAAATTTCACTATAATCTTCAAAATATTTTCGCGGTGCGGGATAGTATCCCGTCCTGCAAATCCCCGGAGGCCGTTATGGAATTAACCTATCGTGAACTCGAAGACCAAACCCGCCTGCTTGCACTGACCGGCAAACTGGACGTGGTCGGTGTCGGCCAGGTCGAAACCCGTTTTGCGGGCTACTGCTCGGGCGACAACCTGCGTGTGCTGGTCGATATGAGCGCGGTCGAATTTATGGCCTCGATAGGCATTCGCCTGCTGGTGCTGAACGCCAAATCGGTGGCCAATCGCGGCGGCAAAATTGCCCTGGTCGTTCCGCCGGGCCGCGTGCGCGACACACTTGAACTGGCGGCGCTCGATGCCATCCTGCCGGTTTACGACGACCTGGATGCGGCCCTTGCCGGGCTGAACTAAATTGAAGCATAAAAAAGGCGACGGCTGAAGAAAAGCCGTCGCCTTTTCGTTTTAACCGATAAGCGATGCTTTCATCCTGTGCAGGGCTTCTTCGAGCGTACTGCGCGGGCAGCCGAAATTCAGGCGCGCAAATCCCTGGCCGCCCTCGCCGAAGTCTGCCCCGTTGCTAAGGGCGACTTTTGCTTTTTTGAGGAAGAACTGGTACGGGTCGGGGGCCAGGTTGAGGGCACGGCAGTCGAGCCAGGAGA
>JAGXRB010000351.1 GCA_018336075.1 Bacteroidota bacterium | reverse complement strand
GTTCATTTAATTCTTCCACAAACACATCGCTCATCTCTTGCCTTGAAGCATCGGAGGGTGTTTCCCCCCTTTCGTATTTTGTGTGAATAATGGCAGACCTTTTTTCGAGATATTTCTTAAAATGCTTCTTTCCAAGCGCTTCCACGATCTCGTCGATCAGGCCATCCGGATTGTGCGTGCGCGTGTGATACAGATCTACCAGGTGGCTGGCAACCAGGATCTTCTTTTCTTCCTTTGCCCGGCTTGTTCTGCTCCAGAATTTGACCACTTCTTCGAGAAGGCGTGTCTTGCCCATACCGCCCCGGGCGGTGATGTAGATCACCTGGGTCTTTTTGCTCTTGCTCTCGATCGCCTTTTGGATGATGCCCAATATTTCCTTGCGCCCCACGAGCTCTGGTGTAGCACGAGCGCTGGCATATTCCATTCCATATCCCTGTGTTTTCATGGCTTAGCCCTCCTGATCGCTGCAATTCAGTTCCGCCGAATGCAAGCGCTGCTGATGATAGTTGGATTTATTTCTGAACAGATCTGAGTTGTACTTTTGCCCCCACTCCTCATATTTCGCAAAGGCTGTGCAGTGCAGTTTCTTCCAAAGCTCCGAATTACGCATTAGAAGTTCCCGCTCAAACAAGTCGCGGGTGCTCTCATCCATGGCCCAGTGTTTCTTCTCCCGATCCCAGTCCACCAACCCGCCAGGACCGATCTGGATCCGGCTCAACTCCAGAAAGATTTCTTTGACCCTGCCCTCATCCCATCCGTCGCTGAGTTGAGGATGGCTCTGAAACAGTGGGGCGACATCTTCTGGGAAAAATCCTTGCAGGACGGAGATCGCCTCCAGCATCTGGTAATATCGCTCTTCGATATTGTTTGTTTTCTTAATATCATCCAGCATTGACCGGATGACCTGCGCTTCGTCTGGAATATCCAGAGGGTCACCAGCGATGTGTTCCACCAATTTCACCGTGTTCCCGGGCACTCCGCTGCCCAATTTCACAACCTTGCCAGCCAGTTTTCCAGCCCCAGGCTTTAGGTGTTCAATTTGCTGGCTCGTTTTCTCCTCGTCAAAGACTGACAACCGGAAAGTAATGGAGGGCTTAGGGCGCAGAGCAAAATCATCGAACATGGGAGGCCTCGATCTTCCTGCTGTAATTAGGATGGCACGGTCATTACCATGAATAAACTTCACTAAAAAATGCTCTTCAATCTCCCGCATTTCTTTTTGGGAAGGAACGTTGACCTCATCCAACAGCAGAATAACTATTTGCTCATTGCCACACTCTTTCAGTTTTTTCTGTATCCAACCAGCGATTGTCTTCCGGGCTTGTCCTTTGCTCTCTTTAGGCTTTATTTTTATATGTTCACAAAACGATTCATAAACTGTAACCAATAAGCCGTCAATAACCCCCAGTCCTATAAAAGTGTCCAATTTAACCAACAAAGGAGCACATTCCTGATGCTTTCTCGTCAATTCCCAGTAGATTTTTTTGAGCAGGCAGCTCTTCCCAATCCCAGATGGCCCGACAAAATGGAAAACTCGTTCCCTAGGGGCAAATGGCTTTCCCTTCGCTAGGTCAGAAACCATCTTTAGAACGAAACCAATCTCTTTGTCTCGGTTGACAAAGTTTTCAGGATCACAATCAGACATTGGAAAAACCTCCCCATCACAGTCACGCGAGCAAAACAACCCGATTGGGCTGTCAGTAATGAAAAACCGCCGGCCGGAACCGGTTCAGGTAAATCATTTTTTCGCAGAATACTCTCTGCGAATCCACTCGCGCACTGCTGTAAGATCCTGGGGGGTAAGTTTTTCAAGTACCTGTTCGTTCTGGACGTGGAAGGCAAATAAACGATCCATTGCCTTGATCAGGCTGCGCGGGCTGAGTTTCTTCTGCCGGCGCAATTCGCCAATCAAAACCTCTTCTGGTGAACGTCCAGAAGCTCGCAGGGCACGGTCACTGATCGCCACAAGGCTGTCAAACTTGCCACCACTGGCTTCTTGCAGGCGTCGCCGAATAACTTCGCTGAGCGCATCTGCATCCCATTTGATGGTAATAACCTTGCTCTTTGAAGTCAATAGACGAAAGTCATTAGTTTTGTCTACAAACGGCTGTATCTCTATTGGCAGGAAATATTTTGTGTAGATATGTTTTTCAGACCAGACAAGCGCATTGGCCAACAGCCAGGATACGGAAAGCAATGCATTTTGCGGGTTTTTTCCTGTTTCAGGAAAAGCATCCACGCCGTCTACTAAAATGTAGATTGCCTCGAACTTAAGTTTATTAAGAATCAAATCAAACAGCGCTTCAAGCCTGTGTTCTTCATCCGGCTTTTCCGGTTCGGGATTATGATGATTTAGTTTTTTGTAAAGATATAGAATATCTTCTTTATCTGGTGGGTTGGGGAGAGAGCGCGCGGTTGGGTCGAAGGCGGAAAGGATCGGTTCCAGGCTGCCGGCGGCCTTCATTTGTTCAAGGTAGAAAGAGATGGGGAAACCCAAGTCCCAGGATACGGTTTGGAGAAATGCTTTTTGGAGCATGCCATCCATTTCGTCGAGTACGTAGGGGGAATAGGCCAAATACAGGAACAGCTCCCGGGCGGCGTAACGCAACAGGTCAGTCTTTTGTCGAAACGCCTGCTTTTCATCCCGATTGGGATTGCCCGGCTCAGTCGGCTTAAAAACGATGGGAAAGATGCGGCGCTTATTCCAACCTGCCCGGCATTCACGGGCCAACCGAACCCGGAAGGCAGTTTTGCCCCCGCCAGCGGGGGCAAAGACAAAGGATGGCTGGTCGCCGTTTATTTTTTCAAATTGATGGTGATCGATCAGGTAAAAGGGAATGTAGGGGTCTTCGCCAGCATCAATGTATCTGAAAGGATTGAGATTCAAACCAATCTCGGTGAGCCATTGTTTTAGGTTATCTCTAGGTGCAATTCTTGTGTTCAATGGTGGCATAAAAATAAAATCGGGTTGAGCAGACGCCACTGGAAACGGATCGGATAGATGGACAATGATTTTTGGTTCTACCAAAGGTACTACCATGAGCTTTCCTCTTCGCTTTCCATGGCGAGCAAACCGGTTAAATACACCCGGCAGAATTATTGTAGCCTTCGTTCTGTTCGTAATCTAAAGGTTACCTTGCAGAAATCTGACAGAAAACTGACAAGGTTTCAATCATCCTCGCGGAATGCCTGCAACGACAGCCGGTAGCCACGCTCTTTTTTGGTGACAAGAAAGACCGGATGTTTTGGCAGCGGTTCGAAGGTTTTCCGCAGACGAGAGATCGCTGTGTTTATCAGGTCTTCATACTGGACAACATCATCGGATGTGGTGGTACCTATCTGACCCTGGGTGACAAAGGGCAGGTAGGCTTTATTGTAAATCTCGCGTTTGGAGCAAAAACGTCCTTCGTTCTTCTGGAGATAGTCAAAGAGTGCGAACTCCTCCTGTGATAGTGTATGCGGCGAGTTCACACCGACAGTGACCTGACTTGATTCCGGCCTAAACCTGAGCCGCAATGAGGAGCGTTTACGCGCAGCTGTCCATTCCTTGTCGTCCAGCATCCATTCCCGCCTTTCGAGCCTGGAGCGTCCTTCGGTTTTATAGATATCCCAGAGCGTGGCAAAGATCGGGCGAAAATATTCCAGCCAGCCGCGAGGAGAAAGGCCGCCACAGCCTTCCAGCCAGGAGAATAACAGATCGGCTGAATAGATCTGATCTGCCCGCATCTGCTCGTCGCCCAGCGCATATTGAAGGCGCTTTTCGATCATGGCCCGAAGCTGTTTTGCATCCCAGGCGATGCGCGTTTCTGTTGCCCGTTCCTTAATGATGGCAGTGGTATCCCCCAGGTCACTTTCCAGTTCAAACGGCAGGCACATCTTCAGATGAAAATCGGGAA
>JAGXRB010000350.1 GCA_018336075.1 Bacteroidota bacterium | reverse complement strand
CTTGATGCACAAACACGCCAACCCCTTTCTTATGTGTCCGTCACAAGCAGCAGTCCGCGTGCAATGGCGCTCACTGATGAAAGAGGAAAAACTTTGGCTTCGCCATTCAAAGGCGCCGACAGCATCTATTTCAGTATTCTTGGGCATACCCCAAAAATATTGAATTTTGCAGATCTGGAAAGCAAAAAGTATGTTGTTCTGCTAAAGCCATCCGACTTTAACCTTGACGAGGTGGTTGTTTCTGCTACCCGCTGGGCACAATCAAGAAGAGAGATTTCGCAGCGGATAAGCACGATTAGAGCAACAGATATTGCTTTGCAGAATCCACAGAACGCAGCCGACCTGATTGGTCTGAGCGGCGAAGTGTATATTCAAAAAAGTCAGCAGGGTGGAGGCAGTCCGATGATACGTGGTTTTGCGACCAACAGACTGCTGATCACCGTGGATGGTGTGCGGATGAACAATGCGATTTTTCGCAGTGGCAACCTGCAGAACATCATCTCTATCGATCCTTATGCAATTCGTTCGGCAGAAGTGCTTTTCGGGCCTGGTTCAGTGATGTATGGCAGCGATGCTATTGGCGGTGTGATGCTCTTCAGCTCTCTCATGCCTTCACTTTCTGAAGACAGTGTGTTGCTTTTTAAAGGCAATGCGGCATCACGTTATTCCACGGCAAACAATGAAGCCTCACTGCATTTTGATATGCAGGTAGGCGGACAGAAATGGTCGTCAGTTACAAGTTTCAGTGCCAACCGCTTTGGCGATCTGCGTATGGGTACACATGGGCCTGATGAATATCTGCGGAATGAATATGTAGTCAGAATGGACAGTCTCGATAGGGTAATTACCAATGATGATCCTTTGGTGCAAAACCCGACAGGCTATTCTCAGATGAACCTGATGCAGAAATTTCGTTTCAGACCCAATGATCAACTCGACATGGAATATGGATTTCATTATGCTGCTACCACAAATTATTCGCGCTATGACAGGTTGCTCCGTTACAGAAACGGACTTCCCAGAAGTGCCGAATGGTATTATGGTCCACAGATATGGATGATGAACAACCTGCGTTTGATCCATTCTGCCGATGGAATGCTCTACGACAAAATGGTGCTTACGGCAGCTATTCAACGTTTTGAAGAAAGCCGGCACGACCGAGATTTCAACAAAAGTACACTGCGCAACAGGTTCGAAAAAGTGGATGCTTATTCATTGAATCTCGATTTCAATAAGCAGATAAATGTTTCTGGCAGAATGCTTTATGGTTTTGAAGCTGTGCTGAATAAGGTGGCTTCAACAGGAACAGACAAGGATATCACTACAGGCAAAGTGGTCGAAGGTCCTGCGCGCTATCCGCAATCTGACTGGAATGCTTTTGCTGTCTTTGCAACTTATCAGCAACGGATAACCGAAAAAGCGCTTTTACAGGGTGGCATCCGTTACTCTTATTTCACGCTTGATGCATTGTTTGATACTGCTTTTTTTGCACTTCCTTTCACAGAGGCTTCTTTGGGAAAAGGTGCGTTGAATGGTAGTCTTGGATTGGTTTATAATCCTGCAGATCAATTAACCTTAAGTGCAAATCTTTCGAGTGGGTTCAGAGCGCCAAATGTGGATGATATGGGCAAGATTTTCGATTCTGAACCTGGCACTGTGATGGTTCCAAATCCCGGACTTAAACCTGAATATGCCTACAATGCTGATATTGGTCTTGCCAAAATCTTCAATGACAAGTTGAAATTTGATCTTTCTGCATTTTACACCTTACTCACTGATGCCATGGTTCGACGCACTTTTCAGTTGAATGGTGCCGACAGCATGCTATACAATGGTGAAATGAGTCGCGTTATGGCCATTCAGAATGCTGCCAGAGCTGATGTTTACGGGGTTCAGGCCGGACTTGAAATCAAAGTGCTTCCACGATTATCTTTCTACTCACACCTGACATGGCAGAAAGGGGAGGAGGAGCTTGATGATGGTTCAAAAAGTCCTTTGCGCCATGCTGCGCCTATGTTTGGGCTGTCACGCCTGCGCTACTCCACCGGCAGACTTCAGCTCGAAGTAAACGCACATTACAGCGCTGAGGTAAGCTATGATAATATGCCGGAAGAGGAAAAAGGCAAGGACTATATGTATGCCATCGATGAAAACGGCAATCCTTTTTCCCCTGCATGGTATACCCTTAATTTCAGAACTTTGGTGCAGGCAACAGACAAACTGAGCTTTAGTGGTGGCATAGAGAATATCACCGACAGACGTTACAGGCCTTATTCATCAGGGCTTGTCGCGCCCGGACGTAACATGGTATTCGCAGTGCAATACAGATTCTAATTTAACAATTCCAGATAGAAGTTGTAATGAGGCTGTTTTAAAAAGCATGCATCATTGGACTTCTGTCTGGTTTTTTTTGATTTCATACCGATCGCACTTTCAATATAGTCCAATTTCTCCGCCTTTGGCGGAGAAATTGGACTATTTTCAAGTAGCATCGGCATTTACCATTGTAAAATTTTAAAATGGTTTTGGACCATTTTAAAATTACAATTGGTATCAATTCAGCGAAAAGCCCGTATATTTACACAATAATTCCAATTGATATGAAAAAGTTGATTCTGTTAGTTTTTACATTTAGTTTTCTTGCTGCCAATGCCCATATTGAGCCACCAAAAACTAAGAAAGAAAAGGCAAATGCTGAAGCAAACTATGCACGTGCAAAAGCTGCCTGTATTAAGGAAAGTATATTGTATTCAATAAGTTCTGAAAATAAAGAAACAAAAGTGATTCATGCTTTTTTCGATGAAGAAGGGCGCGAAAAAACATTGATGTTGTATGACAAAATGGGTGAGCTGAGCTCAATTGTTGCACAAACATATGACAAACATGGAAATCTTGTGCTTGATGCTGACCGGACACCTAAAGGTATTATGCAGGAAATGAATATTTTACATTACGATGATGATGGTTTGATATGGAACATTATCAGTTACGATAGTGCATGGAACATCAGCGGCAGTCTGAGCTATGAAATGATGCCAGAAACCAATGAAGTGTACCTGACTAAAAACAATGACATGCATGCGTTGCAATATACGATCACTTATCACTACAATAAGGGGCTCGATGAAGGTGATTGCAGCGGAATTGTTCAGACAGATGCTGATGGAAAGTTGATGATAAGGGTCGAAAATCTGTTTGATGACAATGGCCAACGTAGCCGGAAGATTGTATACGGAAATGATGGCAGCCTGAATTTCACCTATCACTACACTTATAACGAAAGCGGGGATTTTTCTGAGATTCGAAAAATTGGTTCAGACGGAAACTTGCAACGAACTGATGTTTACAAATACAATGATAAAGGATTTGTGAACGCTGTCAAGGTATTGGATGCTGAAGGAAAAGTAATCGCAAACAGGCGGTATGACTATGTTTTTAGGGATTAAAAGTCATGTAATTTCCTGAAAAAAGTATCTACTACAAATTTTATTAAAAGTTTCAGTCTGACAAAACAATTATGCCCTGAAGATGTTTATTCAACAGAATTATACTTTCTTTAGTAACGGTATCATTTTAGAATTTCAACCAATCCTATAACTTATAAAATTGTTAATCACTTAAATCATAAAAAACTATGGCAACAATCACATTAAAGGGAAACCCTTTTCAAACTGTTGGGAATCTTCCGGAAAAAGGAAGCAAAGCACCCGAATTTAACCTTGTTAAGTCAGACCTAAGTCATTTGACACTTGATGCACTTAAAGGCAAAAAAATTGTCTTAAACATTTTTCCAAGTCTGGATACAGATGTTTGCGCAAGCTCAGTCAGAAAATTCAATGCAGAAGCTGCAAAACTACAGAACACTGTTGTGGTATGTGTTTCGAAAGATTTACCTTTTGCACACAAACGTTTTTGCTCTACAGAAGGCTTGGATCAGGTAATCACTGCAAGTGATTTCCGCGAAGGAAGTTTTGGAGAAGCTTATGGCGTCACCCTCGCTGACGGTCCTTTGAGCGGACTGCATTCCAGAGCTGTGGTGGTGCTCGATGAAGAAGGCACTGTAGTTTATACCGAACATGTCCCTGAAATAGTGCAGGAGCCTGATTATGAAGCAGCATTGGCTTCAATTCTTTAATTTCTTTTGATTTTTAAGCTAAGCAGTCAGATTTTTTTCTGGCTGCTTTTTTTTTAGCCTGTATTAAATCACTGCTTTTCAGTGGATAAAAATGACAACTGAATCAAATCAACTTTTTTTGTTTGTTATTATTTCACAAATATTTAATTCTCATTTGGTAATAAGACCAATTCTGTTGTAATTTTATGGTGCGATAAAAAAATAAAATAACACAACTATGAAAATCATTCTTTCTACCGATTTCAGCGATGAAAACAAAATGTTGTTTCCATATGCAATTGATTTGATGAAAGTTACCGGAGGTGAAATCATTCTTTTTCATGCATATATGGATCAGATTCTTATGGGAGACAGCAGTTTCCCCGGTGGACTTGATTCTGATACTTTTTTCAACAGAGAACTCCTTTCAGAAATGGAAAAGCAGGCTGCCATTTTCATGGAAGAAAAGAGAAGGTTGCTTGAAGAAGGTCTTGAGCAGCTGAATCTGAAAAACATCAGCATACAAACTTTCCTCAAAGGGGGTGATCCGGAGCAGGAGCTCATGCACCTAACAGAAGAGTTGGAACCTGATATGATTCTTATGGGAACAAGGGGCAAAGGGCGGAAAGGTTTCCTTGAAGGCAGTATGGCGAAAAGTATCATGGCCAAAGTGCATGTACCTGTTTTAGCCATCCCGGAAGGTTATCAATGGGCGCCAAGCAATCAGGTAATGTATGCCACCAACTTTGGTAAATTTGAAGTATCCACTATAAATCAATTGTTTAATCTACTCGGCAAATATCAGCCTGTGGTTCATGTTGTACATTTTTTAGACGAGAATGCCGACAACAAGTCCTCTTTGCTGATGGAAGAACTCAGACAATCTTTCAAACAGGAGGAGGCCAGGCAACAGATTCGTTTTGAACTGATCCGTACTTCTTCTCCCAGAGAGGCAATGAAAGTTTTCTGTGAACAAAACCACATCAGTTTGGCAACTTTTATCGCCCACAAGCGCAGCTGGCTCGATTACATCTTCAAAGATAAAGTAGGTAAAGACGATTTTTTCAACCTTGGAATACCAATGCTTACTTTCAGACTACCTGATCAGGCTTGATCGTTAGAGATTTCTTTGTATAAACCCAACATTTGGTTGGACATTTTTCAGCTGAGCTTTAGAATCTTATGATACCATGTCGTAAGTAGCTCTCCAACTGCTTTTTTGCTGTATTGATCCTCCACTGATTGCCTTATTTTAAGGTGGTTATAGTCTTGGTGTTTTTCAGCCATTTCAAGTATGGCCTGAAGCATCGCATATTCATCGGCAGCTTTGACAAGCAAACCGTTTTCAGGTTTAACCATTTCAGGAATTCCACCAACCTCGGTTGCTATCACAGGCAATCCGCAGGCAAATGCTTCCAGAATTACGACAGGCATGTTTTCGTAATTACTGAATAAAAGCAGAAAGTCGCCACTGGCAAGGGTTTCGGCGAGTTTTTTTCCTTCCAGCAGACCTGTAAATCGTAAAAAAGGTTCATATAAACCGAGGGTATGCGCATAATCTGTGAGCATTTTTTGATCCATGCCTTCACCAATCAAAACACACTCGATATCTGAACGGATTTCCGTAAGTTTACTCAAAACCCTCAAAAGTCCTGAAATATTTTTGGAACGATCTTCAAAACAGCTTATGTGTATCATCCTGATTTTCCCGGAGGATATACGCTTTTCCGGCAAGAATAAATCCATATCCACTACATTTGGCAGAATGACATAATGCTCATTCCGTAAACCATGCTTCTGCATTGCCAAAGCAAGATTTTTCGTAACAGTAGTTACCAGTTCAGCATTCTTTACCACAAGACGGCTTAATGATTTTCGCAGGATTCCGCCAAACTCATTGCGTGTTGGCAAATAGCGCGACCAATGTTCTGTGATAAGGTAGGGAGTGCCATGAATTTTTTTCATCCACAGAGCAACTAAAGCAAGCCGTGTGAGAATATGTACATGAATGAGATCTGCTTTACCTCTTGCATCATTCACTTTAGCCATTCCGATATGCAATGCGTAGAAAAACCGAAACAGATTGATCAATTTAGCAATTGAATTCTTTTTAGGACTCTTTTTATATAAAACGTTGACAGTATATAAATTACCCTCATCAGTGATAGCTGTAGAAAAGGTTTTATGCATTTTTTCTTCAGAGGGAAAGGCAAAAACAACAGAAATCTTATTCAAATTTGCTGCAGCTTCGGCATGTCTTCGCACAAAAAGTCCGAGCATCGGATCGTATTTGTTTGGATACCATCTTGGCAGAAAAAGTATGTGCAAGGGCCTGTCCATGAATAGTTTTATAGAATTTTTTCAATAGCCTGAACGGCATTGTTCAGTCTTTCATTGTGCAAACCTGAAATAATCACATACGGCCAGCCTTTTTGAATCAGTGCGGATTCATATTTGGCAAAAAGTACAGCCCTTTCATTTGGATGTTCCCGCAACGAATCTGCTTCCCAGGGGATGTCGGTATTGCACAAAAGGTAAAGGTCGAAATGTTGATTTTTCGTCAGTGCCGAAATGCTTTCAGGTATCTCTCCAAAAACATATTCGGCCCAAATACTGCAAACAAGCATTTCAGTATCTGCGATAAGGATTCCATGCGCGTTTTCAGCTTTTTTTTCAATCAATTCCATTTGTCTGATAGCGATCTTTTCGATATCGGAAAGGCTGTAGTTTCTTGTAGAATTATTTTGTGGGTTCGCTTCACGCAGGCGCTCATCGTCTGTTGCTGCATTGTCCAGATATTCTCTTGCATATTCGGGCACCCATTCAGCATGAAAATGTGCTGCAAGCTTCTCTGCCAGCCATGATTTTCCTGTAGATTCCGGGCCTGTAACAGCAATCCGTTTAAGCACGTTGTGCCTCCTTTCGCCAGGCGATATAACCGATTATGGCTAAAATCAAAAAAATGAAATACTGAAAACTGGTAAAAACCAATCCTTTATAAAAATACAATGGAACAGAAACGATGTCGCCAATGATCCAGTATATCCAGTTTTCTACCTTTTTAACAGCCATGAGCCACATGCCAACAATAAAGACAGAAGTGGTAAAAGCATCAATATTAGGTACATTGCTGTCGGTGTAGGCTATCAGTACAGCGCGGATTATTACAAATGAAACGATCGTTCCACCTATAGCAATGAGGTGATGCTGTTTTGACGAAAAGGTAACTGGCAGCCTGAGTTTGTCGGTCCGGGGACGAGTCCAGTTATACCAGCCATA
>JAGXRB010000349.1 GCA_018336075.1 Bacteroidota bacterium | reverse complement strand
CTAAAGACGTAACCGCAAGATTTATCAACGGCTATGTGCCTGCATATGAAAATGAAGACCTCGCGGAGGAGGCAGTCAATAGAATACTTGCCGGGAAAAAATCTGAAAAAAAGAAGGAAGAACTCTTTGATAGTATGGGAGTTGGCATTCCAAAAACTTTTGCTTATATTGCAAAGATTGCGTTAAACCTAAAAGGTTATTCCCGCGAAAGCGGGAATCCAGAATATGACTGGATTCAGGGTCAAGTCCAGAATGACCAACTGCAAAACAAGAAATTAAAATATTGCGGCATAGAAGCCCTCGGTATTCTCAAGGCTGATGTGGACAATCTCGGCTTGCTCTTTGCCTGCGGAATAAGAGAAGAACGACTTACACTCTCAAGGCTTGCAACAATGAGCAGACAAATGAATAATTATTTTTCAATTTTTTTGCCTTATAAACTAAAAACTGATGAGAGGTTTCAAAACATCTATACTGTCTTTGCAGGAGGTGATGACTTATTTTTGATTGGGGCATGGAATAGGATTATCGACTTTGCAGGCTTTTTGCATGACTCATTTAAAGAATACTCTTGCAGAAATGAGCAAATAACAATTTCAGCGGGAGTTGCTTTACATAAACCGAACACGCCTGTTTTAACATTTGCTGAAACATCCGAAAATGCCCTTGAAAAATCAAAGATGAGCGGCAGGGATAGAGTAACTATTTTTGGTGAGACTGCAAAATGGATTGATTTCATAAAACTTCAGGAAGTCAAACATACCATAGAGAATTGGCTTGATTCAGAAAAGATAAACAATGCCATGCTATTCAGGGTTAATGAACTCATTGAAATGAGAAGGCAGGAATCAGAAATTCAAAAATCAAAATTTAATATTCAACTCGAAGATATGGAATGCCTCAAATGGCGCTCAAGATTAAAATATACAATCGTCAGAAACATAGGGAGAAAATTAAAAGGTGATGATAAACAAAAGGCTATAGATGAAGCGATGAATGTTGCTGATTGGCTTGAAACTTATAAAGGCACATTAAAAATACCGCTTTGGCAGATAATATATAACAGAAGATAGGAGGGACGAAGCATGAATTTTTGGAAAGACAAAAAAAACAAATTTATTAAACCTGATTTGTTTTCTACAGATGCAGAAAATTTAGCAAAAAAAGTTGCTGAAGATGGGACAAGAACATGCAATAAAAGGAGCCAGATTAGAAAGTTCTATGATGAAGTGCTTAACTTTTCTGCCCGTGTAGGTAAAGACCCTATAGAGTTTGAAAAAATGCTGCCGTATTTGAAAATGTTAAATGCAAAAGCAGCTTATGCAAAGGGGAGAGGACTTATATCGGATAGTTTCAAAAACTTCCTATCAAGTTCACTTCAACAGGTAAATGACAAAGATGACTTTGAAGTTTTTACTGGTTTTTTTGAAGCCTTTATGGGCTATTACAGACTTTATAGGCCATCAGAATAAAGGAGGACAAAGATGGTGAATCTTAAACTAAAAGAAATAAAAAAGCTTGAAGGCACTATTACTTTAAAAAGCGGATTACATATTGGCTCCGGCAATATGGAAATGCAGATAGGCGGCACAGACAGCCCTGTTATCAAACATCCTCATACCTTTGAACCATATATTCCCGGCTCATCCCTTAAAGGTAAGGTGCGTTCATTGCTTGAGATGGCAAGCGGACTTGTCCCTTTTGCTGCGGGCAGCGGAGGACTTGTTACGGTAAAAGTATGGAAATCTCTTGAAGATGAGAATTTAAAGAAAAAAGCAGAGGCAATACTTAAGATATTTGGCAGCAGCGGCTCTGAAAGCGAAGAAGACACGGACTTTGGACCTACGAGGGCTTCTTTCGCTGATTGTTATTTGAATGGGGACTGGAAGAAAAAGGCTCAGTCAAACCGTTGGCAGCTGACAGAAGTGAAATCAGAAAATGTAATTAATAGGATTAAAGGCACTGCAGAACATCCCCGTTTTATCGAAAGAGTTCCAGAAGGGACCGAGTTTGATTTTTTAATCACATATAAAGTGCTAAATGAAACTGATGAAGTATTTTTCAACAAGTATCTTCTTACTGGATTGAAACTTCTTGAACTTGACGCCATTGGCGGAAGCGGCAGCAGGGGATATGGGAGGCTTAAGTTTGAGTTTAAGGATACTGCGATTCAGAAAAGTTTCGAAAGCCTAACACCATTTTAGGAAATCTTACACATGACTACTGCAAATAGCGATATAATCAATATCATTAAAGAAAGGCTGATTAATGCGTATAATCCAAAAACAATTTACCTCTTTGGCTCTCACGCATGGGGAAAACCAGATGTGCATAGTGACTTCGATCTGCTTGTGATTATAGAGAAATCGGATGAAAAGCCTTATAAGCGGATAAGAAAAGGAATAGATGCCCTTACAGGGCTATGCATTGCTAAAGACATCCTTGTATATACAATTAATGAATTCGAACGGCGAGCTGGCGATATCTCAACCTTATGTTACAAAATAAAGAAAGAGGGGATAAAACTTTATGAAGCCTTATGAAGAATGGCTTTTGAAAGCATATAATGACTTGAAATCAGCCAAAAAGCTTATGAGTGGTGATGATAAAATTCTGGATACTGCAATTTATCACACACAACAATGCGCTGAAAAAGCCTTTAAGTCATTTCTATCATTTAGGCAGCAGCTCATCCAAAAAACACATGATGCAGCTTTTCTTGCCGAACTCTGTATCAATCTGAATAAAGATTTCGAAGCTATTTTAGAAGATGCTAAAAGTTTTGCTGGCTATGATATTGCCTTTAGGTATCCAGACGAGATATTAGAACCTGATGAAGAAGATGTAGAAAACGCTATTGAAAAAGCTGAAAAAATTTTTAATTTTGTAAAAGCTCAAATACAAAGGGAATCACAATGAAAACATATGAAATAATAATAAAACCTCTTTCCGGTTTTGGCACGCCGCTGAAAGGCGATACCTTGTTCGGTCATATCTGCTGGCAGGCAGCTTATGACGAAAGTCTTTTTGGTATGAATATAGAAAGAATCCTTATAGATTATGCATCTAACCCTTTTGTAATTGTCTCAAGTGCATCTTTAAAAATCGGCGATGGTTATGCCTTGAAGCGCCCAGATATGCCGCTTGATAAACTCTTTGACTTCAGCGGCAATAAGGCGGAAGTCATAGCTAAACGCAAGGAATTGAAAAGCAGACGCTGGATGTTCGTCAAAAACAATAGCCGGCTGCAATCTATAAAATCTGACGGTTTATATTTCAGCGATGAGGAATTATTCGGTGAGTTGTCTATATCTAAAGATGCCGAAATTCAAAGGCAGATGCGTAAAAAAAGGATTAAATCTTTTATTGCAGATTATACACAGCCTCATAACACCATAAATCGCCTAACAGGCACAACAGGCGAAGGGCAGTTTGCACCATACTCAATTGCTCAAAAGGTTTTCGTAAATGAAGTTGAACTCGTCGTTTTTGTCGGAATTAGAGACGATATATCCATAGAAGGTGCTGCCAAAGCAATCAAGCAAATTGGCACTATAGGATTCGGTAAAGACGCTTCCACCGGACTCGGCAGATTTGAAGTTATTGGCTCCCAAAAAATCGACTTACACTCCATTGGCTCTGAAAATCCAAATGCCTGCTATACACTTTCACCATGCGTGCCTGAAAAAGACTTATTTAACAACATATTTTTCGCTCCATTTACACGATTTGGCAGGCATGGCGATATACTGGCAAAATCAGGCAAGCCCTTTAAAAATCCTGTAATCATGGCCGATGAAGGAGCAGTGTTTGCTGGAAAAGATGCAAGTGTTTTTAATAAGCCGTATATAGGCACTGCTGTATCAGGTATATCAAAGGCAGAACCTAATGCCATAACACAGGGATATTCATTGTATATACCTGTCAGGGCGGAGGTATAAAAATGGATTCAAGATTAAATATTCAAGATTCAAAATACAAGACTCAAAATTTAAAAATAAGGCTGCATGTGTTATCACCCATTCATATCGGATGCGACGATGTCTATGAGCCGACAAGTTTTGTGATAGATGAGCAAAGAAAAAAACTTATAGAATTTGACCCGATTGAGTTTATTAAAAGCCTAAAACCTCAAGAAATTGCTGACTTTAGCAAAACCGCCTCTGGTGATAATCTTCTTGCTATTTTTAAAACAATAAAGCGTTTCTATAAACCTGAAGTAAGAGGCAAAGAGGTTGATGTTACAGATTATTTAGTTAACCACTATAAGAAAATTCTCAGCATGGGGACTTTTGAAAAAAATTCAGTAATTAATCAATTCACCATGAACAAAACAGCTTATAATCTACAAAATAACAGTCCATACATTCCCGGCTCATCATTAAAGGGCGCTATGAGGACGGCATATTTAAACGCACTGGCAAAAGTTAAAAGAGTGAGCAACTTTGGTGGAAAGGCTGATAATTTAGAGTCTTT
>JAGXRB010000348.1 GCA_018336075.1 Bacteroidota bacterium | reverse complement strand
CAACAGGAGCGGCTGAAATTATCCTGTTTCTGGCATCAATAGCTGCTGGTTTGCCGCTGCCGCTGCTTGCCGTACAACTATTGTGGTTAAATTTAGTTACCAATGGAATACAGGACGTTGCCCTTGCTTTCGAAGGAGGAGAACCTGGGGCTATGAAAAGACCTCCCCGCAAGCCTTCCGAAAAAATATTCAACCCTTTTATGGTCAATCAAACCATAGTATCGGGAGCAACTATGGGCTTCATCGTTTTTGGGCTGTGGTATTATTTAAACACATACACCCAAATGGGCGAAATTCACGCACGCAACCTTATCTTGTTACTTATGGTATTTATGCAAAATTTCCACGCTTTTAATTGCCGTTCCGAAAGAGTTTCGGTATTTAAAGTGCCATTAAAAAGAAATATCATCCTCGTATTTGGGGTTTTGGCTGCACAAGGTATCCATATTCTTAGTATGCAAATTCCATTTATGCAAAAAATACTACGAGTAGAACCAGTTACTTTTAACGAATGGTTGTATATATTGGCCTTAGCTGTACCAATGATATTTGTAATGGAAGTGTTTAAGTATTTTCGAAGAAAAAAAAATGAGCAGTAACAATACAATATTGATACGAAAAGCCTCAGGTGAATCAGAGTTTTTCGATGCGTCGAAACTAAAACACTCGCTCAGGAGAGTTGGTGCTGATCATAAAACTTCTGAATCAATTGCGTTCGATATCGAAACCTCTCTGTATGAGGGTATTTCTACAAGAAAAATATATAGAATGGCTTTTCGGATGCTTAGAAAGCACAACCGCAGGAATGCGATGCTTTACAAGTTGAAACAATCGCTGTTTGAACTCGGGCCAACGGGTTATCCATTTGAGTATTTTATTGGCGAAATATTCAAGCGGCGTGGGTTCAACGTTGAAGTAGGAAAAAATGTTGAAGGACACTGTATTGCCCACGAAATAGATGTAATTGCAACAAACAAAACCGAACAGTTACTTATTGAATGCAAATATTCTAAAGACCAGGGCAAGCACATATCAATACAGGTTTCGCTTTATGTTCGTGCTCGTGTTGATGATGTTATCAGAAAAAGAGCAGAGATGCCGATTTATTCAAACCTTTCTTTTTCTGCCGGCGTAGTTAGCAATACCCGTTTCTCATACGATTCAATCACATACAGCAAGTGCAACAATATCATTCTGTTAGGTTGGGATTACCCGCAGAATAATGGATTAAAAGAAATTATGGAACAAGAAAAGATTTTCCCTGTTACAGCGTTGGAGCATCTTACAAGAAAACAGAAAACCCAACTTATGGAAAAAGGAATAGTTACTTGTGACCAGCTGATTTCAAACATGGAAATATTGACTGAATTTATGATTAGAAAAAAGAAGCTTAAAAATTTAGAACGAGAATTGGCTGATATTTTGATTCTTTAATAATAAAACGCTTGTGAAAATGTTTTTTGAACAAATCAACTTGACACCTACAACAGGTTTTTGGATGTGTCCGCCTTTGGAGGACGGACTGACGTTATAGACAATCCTAACAGAACACAATACCAGAAATTATCTGTTGAAAAACTATAAGCAGAAACAATTGACCAATTTTATAATTATGAAAACTTTAACACTTCTTACTGTCTTTTTCTTGATTTTTTCCTTAGAAATGACATTTTCACAACCAGATTGCGCAGCATCCGCAACAGGGTTTTTGCCAATCAATGACTTAGGGACGGGCATTTCTCCCGAAACAGGTCTTATGGGTGGATTATATCCCAACGGCTCAAATTTTCTACCTTCGGCTCATAAGAATGCGGGTATGCAAATAGCATCACAGGTTCAGTGCTTGGATACAAACGGGAACCCTGACACTGTAAATGGGAAAATTGTTTGGTTAAGTATCGGTATGTCCAACACTACCCATGAATCCCAGCGGTTTATTCAACAAGCAAATGCCTTCCCGGGGAAAAATCCTAATCTCGTTTTAGTAGATGGCGCCTTGGGTGGTCATGTTGCAAGCATCATTTCTAATCCTGGTAGTACAGGATATACAAATTATTGGAACAACGTAAATACACGCCTAACTAATGCAGGCGTTACCGCAAACCAAGTGCAGGTAATATGGCTTAAGCAAGCAAATCCAGCAGGAACAAGTCCTGTCCAAAACTATCACGACACACTCGCAGCTCAATTCAAGCTAATTGCTAATGAAATTAAGACCAGATTTCCTAATGCCAAACTTTGCTATATGGCAAGCAGAATATCTGCAAGGTATGCAATTAGCACCTTAAATCCAGAGCCATATGCTTACTGGCAGGGCTGGGCAGTGAAGAAAGTTATTGAAGACCAGATAAATGGAGATCCCCAACTTGCCTTTTCAGGTTCCGGTGCAAATTCCCCTTGGCTGGGTTGGGGCATTTATATGTGGTCAGATGGGAATAACCCCCAAATTACCAATCCAAATGTATTTTATAATTGTCCCACTCATTTTGCCAATGACGGTACCCATCCTTCCGATGCAGGAGCCATAAAAATAGGTGGTCTGCTTCTTGATTTTTTCTCTAACGATTCAACTGCCGTGCCTTGGTTTTTGGGAACAGGTTGTCCAATTAATACAACAGGAGTTGAGGAGGTGAACTTAAATAAATTCCTGCATATTTACCCCAATCCTTCAGATAAAAACATTTACATTAATTTGGTTAACAATATTTCAGGAAAGTTTAAAATAGATATTTATACTCCACGAGCAGAATTAATCTTTACCACAATATTTGACACTCAGCAAAATGTAACGCTCGACATTTCACAATTTGCGACTGGAATTTATTTTATCCGTGTAACAACAGACTCTCAAGAAATTTACAACCAGAAAGTAATTGTAATCAGATAATTATAGAAGGGTGTGCCTATAACACTAAGTCGAATAGCCGAAAAGCCCCAAATAAAGAGCCATTAACCAGCTGAGGCGCAATGGCTTTTTGGACTGATGGCTGTTCAATGAAAACCGGAGAGACTGGTGTCTTTTAAGGAGAAATTAAGCGTTTTTTGAACAGATGTCAATTGAATGGCAGCAAAGGCAGTCAAAGATCCTGAAATCCATTTTGATCATGGCTAGAAGTTTTTAGTTTGTTTTCCTGATTTTGCAGACACCTCTTTTAGTCTCAAACATTTGCTGAGCATGCCCAAAGCAAAGAAAATTGGTTTAGTTAAGCGTATTAAAAAACAAATTGATAAATTTGGACTGGCAAAAGAGGCGCTTTGAATTTCAAATTGTTGATGCGCAATAAGATAGGAAAAAGTTAGTCAGAAATGTAAAAAATGTATGCTACAAGTGGGAAAAATCAGTAATTACGGAAGAAGGCAATAAATCAAAACATGGTGTGATGAAAGAGAGTAAACTAAGAACAAATTCTGAAGTAAAATTTGAGACCATGTGGCGGTTGGTTGGAAACTCGCCGTTGTTATCTATCCGTTTCCGGTACAAGGGTGAGGAGCGGGTTGTGTATGCAAAATCAGAGCAATACAACATCACGGGTAGCATTAAGGATCGTATGGCATTGTATATTTTGCAAAAATCGTACGAAACGGGCGCTATCAAACCCGGCGATACAATTGTTGAAGCAACAAGTGGTAACACAGGTATTTCGTTTTCGGCAATCGGACGGATGCTTGGACATCCGGTGCAAATATTAATGCCCGATTGGCTAAGTCGGGAACGCGTAGACATAATTCGCAGCCTGGGCGCAGAAATTATTCCTGTAACACGCGAGCAAGGCGGTTTTTTGGGTAGCATAAACATCTCCGAAGAAATTGCAGCTGTCAAAGCGAACATTTTTTTGCCAAAACAATTTGCCAATCAATACAATGTAGAGGCACATGAGCAAACTACCGGACGCGAATTATGGCATCAAATGTACAACAATAGACTTATGCCCGCCGCCTTTGTTGCCGGAATAGGAACAGGCGGAACAGCTATGGGTGTTGGCAGATACTTGCGGACAAAAAATCCCGATGTGAAAATCTATCCCCTCGAGCCGGAAAATTCGCCTACGCTGAGTACCGGATATAAGGTTGGACATCATCGCATTCAGGGTATTTCAGATGAATTTATCCCCGAAATCGTAAAACTAAACGAACTCGATGAAATAATAGCAGTGGATGACGGCGACTCCATTATTATGGCACAAAAACTGGCCAGAGAGTTAGGTTTGGCGGTGGGAATCTCGTCGGGGGCGAATTTTTTAGGAGCTATCGAGGCACAAAACCGATTGGGATGCAATGCTATAGTAGCTACCGTTTTTCCCGAC
>JAGXRB010000347.1 GCA_018336075.1 Bacteroidota bacterium | reverse complement strand
AACAGGAACAGGAGCAGGATGAAGGCAATCCCCTCCAAGACAGCCGCAAGCGTGCCCGATTGCAGCCAGTAACTCAGCCCAAACCAGCCAACAATCAACAAAAACGTGGCATGGACAAAAACGTCAATGCCCGCAAAAGTTCCAAGTTTCCATTGCCATTTCATCGTCTTTTCCTCCGATAAAGGTCTATGGTTTGATTTTACGACGAATATATTAGAAAAATGTTGTAAAAATTAAGTCAAAATATTAGAAAACCCCGCTTTAAAACAAAAAAGGGCGACCCGGTGGGCCGCCCCTACACTAGATAATCCCGATTTCTTTGCCAGCCTTCTTGATGACATCCATCGCATACTGGATTTCATCGGTCTCGTGCGCGGCAGTGACAGTGGCGCGCAAACGAGCTGAACCTTCAGGCACAGCCGGGGAAACAACAGGCAGGACAAAGACATCCTGGCGCTGGCAGGCCTGGGTCAGGGCAAAGGCGCGTTCATCGGTGCCGCACAAGACCGGCACAATCGCCGTCTCTGTCAGCATGGTGTCAAAGCCCATGTCCTTCAACCCGTCGATGAACTGACGGGTGTTCTTCCAAAGTTTTTCCATGCGCCAGGGTTCATCGAGGATGACCTTGAAGGACTCCATGGCAGCCGCGGCCTGGGCTGGCGGCAGGGCGGCAGAAAAGATGTAGGCCCGTGAACCGTGACGCAGGTAGTCGATGAGTTCTTTTTTACCGGCAATGTATCCGCCGACCGATGGGATGGTTTTGCTGAGTGTGCCCATCTTGATGTCAATCGAGCCAATCATGTCGAAGTGTTCTTCGATGCCGCGCCCGGTCTTGCCGAGCACACCCACCGAGTGGGCCTCGTCCATCATCAGGTAGGCGCCGTATTTGCGGCACAGGGCCACCATGCGCGGCAGGTCGATGATGTCGCCGTCCATCGAGAAGACCGAATCGGCCACCACCATTTTGGTCACGCCATCGGGAATTTGCTGCAAGCGCTTCTCGAGGTCGTCCATGTCATTATGGCGGAAACGGCGGAACTCCGCGCCCGACATCATGCAGCCATCGACAATCGAAGCGTGGTTGAGTTTGTCCGAAAGGACGTAGTCGCCGCGCCCCATCAGGGTCGAGATGGCGGTCAGGTTGGTAGCGTAGCCGGATGTGTAGGTAATGGCGTCTTCGGCGTGTTTGAAATCGGCGATGGTTTCTTCCAACTCACGATGCAGGGTCAGCGACCCGGCCAGGGTACGGACGCCATGCGTGCCGGTGCCAAATTTGTCTACGGCGCGTTTGGCCGCTTCGTTAATCCGCGGGTGGCCGATTAGCCCCAGGTAACTGTATGAAGCGTACATGCTCATATCGCGACCATTGACCAGCACCCGCGCCCCACCGCGAAGCTCCTCCACAGGCTGGTTGTAGAAGTAAAAATCATGATCTCGCATCGCTTGGGCGCGTTGTTTTAGCATAGCCATGCGCCGGGTCAGGGAATCATCGTTCTGGAAATCCATAAGTGCTCCTTCGTCACAAGAATAACGGGTCAAGTTTAGCCCAGGCATGGCGTTCTGTCCAGTAAAGTCAGATTTTCTTTATACATCCTTCTCAATTCTGCCCGAACAAAACTCTCGTCACCCGTTGGGCGTCCGCCGCGCCCAGGACATCGATTCCACCCGCGGCGCAGGCATCCAAAACCTGCCGGTCAAGATGCGCGGAGGCGCGCAGCAGCGACATAAGCAGCGCATTATCGTCGTCCGCGGCGATGCGGTTGATCGACAGCCGATCACAGTCCCGGCAGCGATGCACCAGCATCAGTTCGCCGTCGCCGGGACGGGCGTATTTCTTCAGGCTGCGCTTCCAGGTCAGCGCAACCGGCAGCATCGCGCCCTTGCAGGCCGAAAGCCGGTCTCCCGCTTCGAACAGGTCGAGGTGGCGCGAAGCCAGGCAGTACGGGCAGTGGTTGCGGTTATGCACGCCTGAAAGCGCAGCATCCGCCGAGACGAAATTACAACAGTGCATACAGGTAAAATCGCCAAAGGTGTTTTTCAACCCGCTCGAGCGGGTGTAAGTGCGTCGGGTAATAAAGCTGGTTCTCATGTTTCGTCCTTCAGTTTCAAATAACTCTGGTAACGGTACGGGCTGATTTCGCCGCGCCCAACCGCCAGCCGAATCTCACAGCCCGGCTCCTGGTCGTGCCCGCAGCCCAGGCCAAATTTACACTTGCCGACCCAGGGCCGCATTTCGGGGAAAAACAGCGCCAGGTCGGCCTGGTCGACATCCCACAGGCCAAACTCGCGGATGCCAGGCGTATCCAGCACCGCCCCGCCTGTTCCCATTTCAAAGATTTCCAGGTGGGTGGTGGTGTGGCGACCCTTGCCGGTCGCCCGGTTGGTGGCCTGCACGCGCAGACCAAGCCCCGGCTCGATGGCGTTCAGCAGGGATGTCTTGCCCACGCCAGATTTGCCGGCGAAGACCGACAATCCGCCGGATAGCACCGCGCGCAGTTCATCCAGTCCCGCGCCTGTTTCCGCGCTGGTCAGGATGACGTCATACCCGCAGGCCTGGTACTCGCCTGCGACAGACCGGATTTCACCCGCTTCGGGCCGGCCCTCGACCAAATCCATCTTGGTGATGACGACCAGGGCCGGGATGTCCGCGCTCTCGGCGGAGACCAGGTAGCGGTCAAGCAGGTGCCAGGCCGGTCTGGGGTTGGCGGCGGCAAAAACCGGCACAACCCGGTCAAGGTTGGAGGCGATGACCTGTTCGTGGGCATGCGCGCCCGGCATCGGGACGGCAGAACGGCGCGAGAGTTGATTCCGGCGCGGAAGCACCTCGGTAATTTGCCCGGCCTCGTTCCAGCGGACAAGGTCGCCGACCGCCACCGGGTCGGTATCCGATTCGCGTTTCAGGCGCGTTGAAAGGATGCAGTCGAAAGTTTGTCCGCCTGCGCGCAGGGTGTAAGCGTTAGTAATTTTTTTGACAACGACGCCTGCATTGGGGTCGTCAGGGGTAAGAAAAGGGTTCAAGGGTACACTTCCTGATAGATACAAATAAAAAAGCCAGCCGCGAGAAAATCCCGTGGCTGGCAATCTTGTTCAAGCCCGGCGTTTTGCAGGTGCGGCAAAACACGCGGCTTTCCTTCGACTCTGACTGAATCGAAGAATCAAAAAGCCACGGGGCATGTACGCACCCGTGGCCGGTTCTATTCAGGAAGTATTCCCGTTAAAACGGCAGGCGCGTCCATGCTTGGACTTGAACAACAACCGATGCGAAGTTCCTAAACATAAAACGCGCTCCTTTCTTTGAAAAGTAGAAAAAGTAACAACAGGCCCTAATTTATCATCGGAAAACAGGAATGTCAAGGATTTCGACTCTTTAGGAATTCCATTGATAAGTCCCCGCATTTGGGGTGTGAGCGTGCGTACGCACGCTCACACCCCAAATGCGGCCTTCTTCACGGCAAATATCAGAGACCCAAAGGATTTAACTATTGTATTCTACAGACATTCAGATATACTTCCGACCTGGTTATTCACCAAAAAGGAGAAAACATGACCACACCCACTCCCGCACAAGAGCCAGAAAAGCCTCCCAGTAGTATCCGCCCGGAACGTCCCTGGCGGGTTGCCGTGCTGGCAAATGTCAAAGATGACACCGCCGTCCAGCCCGAAGGTGTCGCCGCCGACGCGCTGGCAGATTACGACCACATCGAGACAGTTCAGGCAATTCAGGCCGCGATAGAGACGGACGGACATTCGACCGTTTTCGTCGCGGCAGACCGAAATCTCCCCTACGCGCTCAAAGAAATCCAACCCGATATTTGCTTCAACATTGCTGAAGGCCTGGGCGGAGACGCCCGCGAAGCCCAAACCCCGGCCCTGTTGGAGATGCTGCGCATTCCCTACACCCACTCGCGGGTGATGGCCAATGCGATTGCGCTCGACAAAACCCTGACCAAACGCCTGTGGCGCGACCGCCGCCTTCCTGTGGCGCCGTTCCAGGAGTTCATCATCGGCGACGAATCGCTGCGGCCCGAATTGCGCTTCCCGTTATTCGTCAAACCGGCCCGCGAAGGCACAGGCATGGGCGTCGATTTAAAGGCGATTGTCCACAACGAGGCCGAACTGCGCGAACGTGTTCAGTATATCGTTCAGGTTTACCGCCAACCGGCCCTGGTGGAAACATTTCTTTCGGGACGCGAGTTTACCTGCGGTTTGGTTGGCCGTTGGGATTCCGTGCGCTACTCGCGCCACCCTGAATGGTACACCAGCAAACACGGTTATCACGTTTTCCCAATCCTAGAATTGGACAGCGCCCACTCTATCACGCCCGGCATTTACAGCCAGGCATCCAAATCGAAATCGGTGGGCGAAGAGGGCGCACCGGGATATTTTTGCCCGGCTGATATTTCGCCCGAACTGACTCGCAAAATCCAGTCGCTGACTGTCAAGGCCCACATGGCCATCAAGGCCATCGACGTGTCGCGTACCGACATCCGCCTGAACCACGAAGGCGAGCCGGTGCTGATTGAGATTAATCCGCTGCCGGGGCTGACTCCCGGCTACAGCGACATCTGCCTGGAGGCCGCCGCCGAGGGCATTTCGTACGAAGACCTGATTCTCGAAATCCTGTACCTGGGCGCCAGCCGATGGGGGCTGCTGCAAGGGCGCGAGATGCCTGAGAAGGCCAAAAAGGCGAAGAAATAACCTGTTGATAACGGTAGGGG
>JAGXRB010000346.1 GCA_018336075.1 Bacteroidota bacterium | reverse complement strand
CTTTCCTGAAGCTTTGGAAAGAAGGAGCTATTATAGCTAAAACTGAAAATAAAAAGGTAATTTATTTCTTCAGAGAAGAGACCACAAGTCAAAAACCCGTGGACTCCTCTTCTGAATACTCTTGGGGTAATGACAAAATTATGCCTTTATCAGATAGTATTGTAACTAATGTTTAATTTAGTCCAGTTTATAGGGGGTCAGACCATTGTAAAGGCTGCCCCAACATACAACAAACGATGGACAAGTAAACTTAAGGTTGATGAAATCAACTCAAAAAATCACATTGTTTTACCTTCTAAAAGGTTTATAAAAATATTCAGTGAAGTCATCTTTTTTTTTGGAAAATCTTAACGATTTATTACTAACTGATTGATAAAAGGCCATAAAAAATCATTTTTGTAACAGGGCGGACAAGTTAAGGAACACAGCGGACAGCATTTTTCGCAATCGATTGTAATTTTGACAGACAAATAAAAATGTGATTATGGATTTATCAAAACGTTTCTCTCAAAACCCACTTTTACGTCCTTCTGACCTTGAGCCGGGCATCAAAGGCATGGAAATTTTATGTCTGCTTAATCCAGGAGTATTCAGGTTTAAAGGAAAAATATGGCTTTTTCTGCGTGTTGCCGAAAGGCCAAAACAGATCGAAGGAAAGATAAGTTTTCCTGTATATAATAATATAGGTGAGATAGAGATCCTCAGTTTTGATAAAAGCGATCCTGATTTGGATGCTTCTGATCCACGCGTTATTAATTACAAGAAAAAAGATTACCTGACAACGCTGTCTTATCTGCGGCTTGTTTGCAGCGATGATGGGATCAATTTTTATGAGCCTGAGGGCTATTTACCTGTTTTCGGGCAAGGTGAACTTGAAACTTTTGGCATTGAAGATTGCAGAGTTGCTACAATGGAAAATGAGTTTTGCCTAACTTTTACCGAAGTTTCAGAGTTTGGCGTGGGCGTTGGCCTGATACGCACAAAAGATTGGAAAAACTTTACACGTGAAGGGATGATCTTTCCGCCTCATAATAAAGATTGTGCCATTTTTGAAGAAAAAATCAACGGAAAATACTTTGCTCTTCATCGTCCAAGCAGTCCCGAGCTGGGCGGCAATTACATCTGGCTTGCCGAATCTCCGGATATGATCCACTGGGGCAAACACAAGTGCATTGCGACTGTAAGGCCGGGCATGTGGGATTCTGCGCGGGTCGGAGCTGGTGGTGCTCCCATCAGAACTGAAAAAGGCTGGCTCGAAATCTATCATGGTGCAAACAGCGAGCATCGCTATTGCCTTGGCGCTCTTTTGCTCGACATCAATGATCCTTCAAAGGTGATTGCACGAAGCATAGATCCAATCATGGAACCAACAGAGACTTATGAACAAACTGGTTTTTTTGGGAATGTAGTCTTCACAAACGGGCATTATGTTGTCGGAGATGATATTTTCATGTATTATGGCGCAAGCGACGAAGTGATTTGTGGCGCCAGACTCTCTATCTCCGAAATTCTCAATTCCCTTACCTAACAGCAATCCACTTAATGATATCCAAACTTACTACTGAGTATCAGTTTTTTATGGCTATGCCGCACAATATGCGGACGCTGCTTATCACCAATATGCTATATTCCCTGGTATTGCCGGTGGTGGAAATTTTTATGGCGGCCTATATTATGCGGTATTTTTCCGACACAAGCTATGTCGCCATGTTTCAGGTTGCCATGTATACGGGCATTATCATTACCTCATTGACAAATGGATTTCTACTAAAGAATTTCAAAGTTGCCCATTTATACAGCTTTGGAATTTTACTGAGCGGACTTTCGATGGTAGGCATGATGATGGTCGACAATATTACAATAGTTGGCTTGTTGGTCTCCGGAACCCTCATTGGCGCAGCATCTGGATTTTTCTGGACCAATCGGTATCTGATGGCCTTAAATACAACATCCGATGACAATCGCAACTATTTTTTCGGCCTTGAATCTTTCTTTTTCACCATTTCAAATATCACTGTGCCTGTATTAATAGGTGTGTTGCTTGCATATTTTGATGGAAGTATGATTTTTGGTTTTGAACTTGACATCCTAAAAGGTTATCGCATTGTGACTTTGATGGTTTTTGCGATTACGATTCTGGCGTGTTTCTCGCTTGCAAAAGGCAAATTTGAGAACCCGATTCAAAAAGATTTTCTCTACTTCCGCTTCGACAGACTCTGGAATAAACAGATTTTGCTGGCAGCTCTTAAAGGTCTTGTGCAAGGATTCCTTGTTACCGCTCCAGCCATGTTGATCATGAAATACGTAGGAAAAGAAGGTTCTCTGGGTTTGATTCAAGGTGTTAGCGGAGGTTTGACAGCCATTCTGATTTATCTTTTAGGCCGTTTTGCCAAACCTAAACACCGTATATTTATTTTCAGCATTGGCATAACAATCTTCCTGATTGGAACAATCGTGAATGGCATTGAGCTATCAATGGTAGGTGTCATCGTATTTGTATTGTGTAAGGTGTTTTTTCAACCCTTGCATGATCTGGCCTACTATCCAATTATGATGAAGGTAATTGACGTGGTCTCCAAACGAGAAAACCGAAACAATTATGCTTATATTCTGAACCATGAATTTGGTTTATACGCCGGCAGGGTTGTTGGTCTGGGATTATTTATTTTTCTCGCGTTTTATGTTTCAGAGTCATTTGCACTTCGTTATTCTCTCATTATCGTGGCACTGTTGCAAATGCTATCCATTCCACTTGCCAAGAACATTTTGAAAAACTCATATAATACAGAAAAATGAAAAAAGTTTTCCTTTACATTTCAGCACTATCTTTGTTTGCAGTTTTAATATCATGCAAGCCTCAAAATGGTGATCCAGTTGTTCAGACTGAAATTGCCCGCATCGCTCAGATGCCTGAAATACCTCAACCCCTGAAAATCATAGACTGGAAACAGAAAGCTATCCTTTTTGACAGTTTGGCATTCGACTTCAACAATACGGCACCTTATGGACCATTAATCTGGCTTGATAGTGCAAAACGCAATATCGACCTGGTAACATTTGGTCTTTATACAGTCATTAATGATGTGCGTCAGGGAAACGACAACTACAACGGTGAATTCCATGAAGCACTTACTTCACTCAATGCATTGATCAGTGCAGGTTTGCTGGGAATTGACAAAACAAATCAGCACGGATATAACTTTGTAAAAATGTCACAAAACTATTTCAATTCCGATACAGAATGGAATATTGTGATGAACAACACAAATCCGGAAGTGGCAATGGCAGGCGGTGGTTATGGCCGTGACTGGTGGTATGATGTCTATCCAAATGTTTTATTTTATGGTGTTGCAGCCCTTTTTCCGGATGTTGAAAACACCGAATTTATTCAACGAAAGGTTGCAGATCAATTTTATAAAGCTGATTCAACCCTGAATGGAAACTACGACTATTCGTATTTCGATTATGCCCAAATGAAAGGAATGCGCAACCATATCCCCTGGCAGCAGGATGCGGCGGGCGGACATGCATGGGTGCTGCTTTCAGCTTACAATCATTTTGGCGATCAGCGCTATCTCGATGGTGCCAAAAGTGCTACAGAGGCTTTAGTCAATCAGAATGAGAGCCGCTTTTACGAAATTTTGCTCCCGTTTGGTGCCTACGCTGCTGCAAGATTGAATGCAGAACATGCAACCAATTATGATGTCAAAAAATTGCTTGATCATACTTTTGACGGATGCCAGTCGCAGGATGGCCGCTATGGCTGGGGTGTAATAGCTGAACGCTGGGGCGAATATGATGTTCATGGCCTGCAGGGAAGTATCACCGATGGCGGTGGTTATGGGTTTTTCATGAATTCAGTTGCTATGGCCTGGCCCCTTGTTCCAATGGTAAAATATGAGCCTCAATTTGCTAAAACTATCGGAAAATTCATGTTGAATGTTGTCAATGCTTCGCGCCTTTTTTATCCTGACGAAGTGGACAGTTTACATCAATGGCTTCCGGAAATGAAAAATATTACAAATGGCATCATCGGATATGAAGGTGTCAGAAAGCTGGATGATTTCAACAAACCTGCGCTTTCCGGAATCTCACCTGTTTCGCTTGGTGACGGTCCAAAATGGGTCGAGGGTCAGCCCGCAGAAACGATGTTTAGCCTTTACAGCACCTCAATTGCGGGCGTTTTTGGCGCTATCGTCAACACAACAGATGTTGAAGGAATTCTGGCACTTGATTGCAATGCTACTGACTTTTACGCTGAAACACCCTACCCTGTGCATTTATATTACAATCCATATTCTGAAGAAAAAACAGTCACTTACAAGTCAGAAAGCACGGTTGACCTATTCGATATTGTGTCAAAAACTTATCTGGCAAAAAAATCTGAGGGCAGTTTTACAATCGCTGTCCCAGCTGGAGAAGCTGTGATTGTTGTTGCCCTGCCAGCTGAAACAAAACTAAAAAAAGCAGGCTCAAAAATCAAAGCCGGCAATACAGTTATCGCCTTCAAATAATTAAAATAAAGCTTCATTCGTGTGAAACCATTAAAAACGATCAAATGAAACGACTTATATTTTTAGTCTTGACACTTCTAACCGCTGGTATTATACATGCCCAAAATGTCGTTGAAGGCGTCATCACTGATGGAAAAACTCAGGAAACGCTCATTGGCGCTACCGTGTCCATCAAAGGCACAACTTCTGGCGTAATAACGGATATGGAAGGTCGTTACCGACTGATTTCAGATCAATTAACCGCCACATCAGTGTTGGTGTTTTCATACATAGGTTATACTTCAATCGAACAAATTGTTGGAAATCGCAGCATCATTGACGCCAAACTTATGCCTGAACAATTTATGCTTGATGAGCTTGTTGTGGTTGGTTACGGAACAACGAAAAAACGCAATGTTTTGGGTGCTGTTTCAAAAGTTGACAACAAAGAACTTACCAGAATTCCTGTGCCCGGAATAGATCAGGCGCTCCAGGGAAGGGTTGCCGGCGTTCAGGTCACACAAAATACAGGTGCTCCCGGAGAGGGTGTTTCTGTCCGCATCCGTGGAGCAGGATCAATCAATTCCAGCAACAATCCTCTGTATATCGTTGACGGAATGCCAACAGCAGATGCTCTAAATCTGCTTTCTCCCGGTGACATCGAAAATATCACTGTATTAAAAGATGCTTCTGCCTCAGCCATTTATGGATCGCGTGCCAATAATGGCGTTGTTTTAATAACAACAAAAAAAGGCGCAAAGGGAAAAACTTTGGTTACCTATCGCGGTCAGACAGGGTTTCAGCAAGCCACAAGGTTAACAGAAATGGTCAATACAACGGATTATATCACCGTTTACAATGAAGCAGCCACAAACGATAATTCATTTTTACCACCTACACTTGCCCGGTCGCTCATTAAACCTGAAGATACAGAAGGTTTTGCGAATGTAAACTATGTGGACGAACTGTTACGCACGGCTCCGATAAACTCTCATGAAATAAGCGTTTCTGGTGGAAATGAAACAACAGATTACCTGCTTTCAACCTCTTTGTTCGACCAGAAAGGAATTATCAATGGCACAGGTTACACACGCGGAACTGTCAGGCTTGATTTAAATACCCAGGCAAACAGATGGCTTTCTGTTGGCGTCAGTATGCTTGCCGGAAAAACTTCCAGAGATATCATTGGCAGCTCAGGCGATGGTGCTGGCGGCAATGGCGGAAGTGTGATCAGGTATGCATTTTTCCGTAATCCGGCAATCCCTGTCAGATTCAGTGATGGCCGATTTGTTGACAGGCCGGCAGAATTCTTCGGAAGACAGATTTTTGATTCATTCCTTGGGGATGGATACAACCCAATCGGCATGACAGAAAAAACTGAGCACACCAGAAATGATGACAGTTATCTTGGCAAAGCATATTTCACAGCAAAACTTACGAGTAAGCTTAAATTCACAACCAATCTTGGTTTGGATTACAGAAACTCAGAAACGCGACGTTTTTTTCCTACCTGGGGAACTTTGAATCGAATCAATGCAAGAAACGGTCTTGATATCGCAAACGAGCGAATTGCCAATATGACGGTCAATAACCTGCTTAACTATGAAACTTCTTTTGGTCCGGCACATAATTTCTCTGCGATGTTAGGTTTCGAAGCCTTGAAAAATGGCGGGAAAGGTCTTTATGCCACTGATTCTGATTTCCCGATTGA
>JAGXRB010000345.1 GCA_018336075.1 Bacteroidota bacterium | reverse complement strand
AATCTTGATTCCAACGGTTTGGAGACCAATAGAATACGTTGACGTTTTGCAAACTACGCCGACCTAGGGTGAATATGTATTCGAATTTTTCGATGATGTGAGGTGGGAATAAATATTTCGGTGCGCTGCACCTTTCCCGGTTTTCATTCGTCTTTTTGTTACAAATATTTCGCGGCTCTGCCGCTACCTTTCTTGAATGAAGAAGAAGGTGCAGCGCACCGGTTATATTTATAGCTTAGATAATGTATTAAACACAGAAGGTGCAGCGCACCGTAATATTTTCATGATGGCAAAGTCGGCTTTTTCATTAGCCCTAAATATTTATTAAGGACATCCAAAAGGACAATATATCCGCTGCTGATTTGCAATTAGTTACAAAGAGTTAGAGAGATCGCACTTTCAATATACTCCAATTTCTCCGCCTTTGGCGGATCATTGGACTATTTTCAAGCAACATCGGCATTTACCATTTTAAAATTACAAATGGTAGAAGAATGCTTTGTGTGAAATCTAACTGTAAATAGGACAAACGAAAACGCGAAGTATTTCTAAAATGCTTTAGTTATTGGTTAGAAAAATCTTTCAGGTGACGACATCGGTTTTTTCTTCTTCCTTTTCGTCATCTTTCCAGGGGTTGTATTCTTGTAATTTGTCTTCTACTTTAAACCTTCGAAAAATATAGGGGGCAAAAGATTCCACATCTTCATACAGGCGTGAATTTCGCTGACGCTCTTTACTGATGAGGCTTTCGCCAATATCGAGATAGTTAAACAACATTATGATCAAACTCAGAATCAGCATCCCTTTGATGATGCCAAAAACTGCACCGGTCAAACGATTGAAAAAACCAAGCATCAGCGTATTAATAATTTTTTCGATCACTTTTCCGATCGCCACAATTGCCACAATCACCAGAACAAGTGTTAGCACAAAGGCTATCAACTTGAGATATTTGCTTTCAATTCCGAAAAAAGTATTCAGAAAATCAGCAGTTACGTCTGAAAAAAAGAAAGCAACATAAACGCCAAGTATTAATGCCAGCAGCGAACTCAGTTCTGCAACCAATCCCTTGCGAAAGCCTTGAATTGTAAATATTACAAGCAGGACAAGGATTATTATGTCTAAAACATTCATATTACGTGGTTTAGCTATCTTAAACGTCGTGTTAATTCTGTAGAAAATACAAATTCACTTAACTCAGGATTTTCCGTCTTTAGAATGGAGTTCTTATCGCCGGTCCACCAAAGTTCACCTTTATACAAGAAATTGATCCGTTGCCCGATCTGAAGAACTGAGTTCATATCGTGCGTATTAATTACGGTTGTGATATCATACTCTTCAGTGATTTCACTGATAAGATGGTCGATCACTTCAGCTGTTTTTGGGTCTAATCCTGAATTGGGCTCATCACAAAAAAGATAACTTGGATTGTTGGAGATTGCTCTTGCAATAGCAACACGTTTCATCATACCGCCACTGATTTCGGAAGGAAAAAGCTGGTTCACATTTTCAAGATTTACACGTTTCAAACAAAAGTTTACGCGGTCCAGCTTTTCTTCCGGGGTCATATCTGTGAACATATTCAACGGAAACATTACATTTTGTTCAACTGTAAAGGAGTCGAACAATGCTCCACCCTGAAAAAGCACGCCCATTTCCTGACGGATATCTTTGCGTTTTTTCTCTGCCAATGCCGAAAAAGGGCGGTTATCAAAACGAATTACACCATTATCCGGTTCAACCAAACCAATGCAGCATTTCATTAAAACGGTTTTCCCTGAACCACTCTGACCAATAATAAGGTTGGTTTTCCCTTTCTCAAAAAAAGTGGAGATATCAGTAAGAACTGTATTTTCACCAAAGGCTTTAGAAATATTTTGAACTTCAATCATACAAGCAGTAATTGTGTAAGGATGAGGTCGAAAAAGATAATAAGAATGCTGCTTACAACCACAGCTTTTGTACTTGCTTTGCCAACTTCAACGGATCCTCCTTTAAGGTTATAGCCTAAAAATCCGGATACAGAGGCGATTATAAAGGCAAAAACAACCGTTTTAATCATTGCGTAGGTAACAGTGAAAGGTTCAAACCAACTTCTCAAACCTGCAATATAATCAGCCGAAGTGACGAGCCCTGTAACAATACAGGCAAGCCAGCCACCCCAGATGCCAACAACGATACTAAAGATAATTAAGACAGGATTGAACAACATGCTTGCTGTAATTTTTGGCAATATGAGGTAATTGGCTGGATTGACGCCCATTACGCGCAAAGCATCGATCTGCTCGGTTACACGCATTGTGCCAATTTCGGAAGCAATCCGTGAACCTACTTTTCCAGCAAGGATAAGACTGATGATGGTGGGTGAAAACTCAAGAATCATCATCTGACGGGTGGTAAAACCTACCATAGTAAGTGGAATCAGCGGGGAATCGATGTTATAGGCTGTTTGAATGGCCACAATAGCGCCGGTAAAAACTGAAATTATTGCCACAATGCCAATTGAATCCAAGCCAAGCCCAACAAACTCTATCATCAGCTGTCGGCGGAAAACAGGGCCTTTGTCGGGCCTTTTAAAGGTTTCGAACATTAAAAGCAAATACTCTCCTAATAGCCTGAACATAAAGATTTGATTAAAATTGAGGATAAAATTACAACATTATCAGGCAACAGGAATTTTAAATTTAAGAATTTTGAATGAATGCATCTTTTCTATTTACTATAACAGTCATTCTTTCAGGCGAATAAAGATTTCTTTATAGTGTTTTGCGAGAACCTCATTCATCTAAAAGTTATTCTTAACCATGTTTTAACTTCAGTTGAATCATTGCTGAAGAAAAAACACCAGCTGCCGGAGCACTAAGATTTTGGTTATTTTTGCACATCTGTCTTTTGTGAAAAAATAATGCTTCCCAAAATGATCAGATGTAAATGATGCTTATGTTGAAAAAATTCTTTCCGATTCTTTTTTTGATGTGTCTGGTATTTGCCTCCTGCTCAAGCGGTCAGAGAATCCATCATCCGGGAGGAACAAAGAAAAGAAACAAGAATTGCGATTGTCCTAAATGGACTTCCAACTTCGAAACAAAACAATTTCTTAGCTACAACGATGGAGAGTGATAAAGCGTTATTGAGAAAATACCTGCCCGAAACCGCAGTCGAAGAGGTGTATCGCGCTATCGTTGAAAAAAATATTCAGTTAAGGATAACTAGGACAAGAAGTTCAAAACTAGGCGATTACCGACCTGCCCTGAACAGAAAGCCTCACCGCATTTCCTTGAACCACGATTTGAACCCTTTCGAGTTTTTAATCACCTTTATCCACGAACTGGCGCATCTTTTTGCATTTGAAAGCTATGGAAGAAGACATCAGCCGCATGGTCAGGAGTGGAAACAGTTTTTTCAACAACTGATGCTGCCTTATTTAAATGCAGGTATTTTTCCGGCTGATGTCGAGAATGAACTAAAACTACATCTTTACGATTCAAATGCAGCCAACGGAAGTGATCTCAATCTGAAGCGGGTGCTTCAAAACTATGATAAGAAAAAAGCTTCTCTTGGAACACTGGTTGAGAACCTCAACGAAAAAAGCTATTTTAAAACACGCGACGGACGTATTTTTCAAAAACTTGAACTTCGTCGCAAAAGAATAAAATGCATCTGCATGAATGATAGCAGACTGTATCTTTTCAGTCCGCTTGCATTGGTTGAACCACTTACTGGTTTTGAACCAAATCAATTCTTACATTTGCTGAAAAAAATGGGATAAACGAATTAAAAACGATCATGACAAACAAAAAAAATCATTATTGCGTCATCATGGCTGGTGGCGTTGGAGCCCGTTTCTGGCCCATGAGCACCACCTCACGACCAAAGCAGTTTATCGACATCCTGGGTGTTGGAAAAACATTGCTTCAAATGACCTTCGAGAGGTTTGCTGAAATTTGTCCGCCTGAAAATATTTATATTGTCACAAATGAAATTTACAGGGATCAGGTGATGGAACAATTGCCATTGATCAAAGACACACAGGTGCTTTGTGAACCTGCCCGCCGAAATACTGCTCCATGTATAGCCTATGCAAACCATGTGATTTTGCAACAAAATCCGGATGCAGTCATTGTTGTGGCTCCGAGTGACCACGTCATTCTTAACCAGCAGGTATTTACCGAAAATGTACTTGATGCCTTAAAAGTGGCCAGTGAAAACGATTGGCTGATCACCTTAGGGATTGAACCCAGCAGACCTGACACCGGTTATGGCTATATTCAATTTCTGGATGGGGAGGTGCTGAACGAAGTCCCAAGACTCAAAAAAGTAAAAACATTTACAGAAAAACCCAACCTTGAAATAGCCACTTCATTCCTCGAAAGCGGAGACTTTCTTTGGAACGCCGGGATATTTATCTGGTCGTTGAAGAGCATCAGCAAAGCATTTGAAAGATTTTTACCTGAGGTGAACGATCTTTTTAAAGAAGGTGCAGGGAAATACAGCAGCCCGCTCGAAGCTGAATTTATCCGTCATACTTACTCCATTTGCCGCAATATATCAATCGACTATGGTGTAATGGAAAAAGCAGAAAATGTTTATGTGATGTCTGTCGATTTTGGCTGGAGCGACCTCGGTACATGGGGTTCACTTTATGAAATCAGGCAAAAAGACGAAAACCAGAATGCTGTTGTTGGCAGTAATGTAATGGTTTACGACAGCTCAGGATGCGTCATAAATATGCCTAAAAACAAGCTCGTTGTGCTACAAGGACTCAATGACTACATCGTTGTTGAAGACGATCATTCATTGCTCGTTTGTCGCAAACAGGATGAGCAAAAAATCAGACAATTTGTAAACGATATTAAAGTTGAAAAAGGGGATAAGTTCATTTAATTCCCTTACATGCACTAAAATATTTTGAAGAAAACGATTGTTTTTTTTGGTAATTTAATAAAATGAGTATTTTTGATACTCATAAGTTTGTTTTCTTTCAAACCTGTCCTCAAATCCTAATCCGCCGCGGCGGATCAAATTTTCATCCGCCGCGGCGGATCAAATCAGAAATCCCCTATCTTTGACAGTAAAATCAGTTACAAAATGAAAACTATTAAATATATCATCTACCGCGAGGGAAAATATTACGTTTCTCAAAGCTTGAATGTTGATGTCTCAAGTTTTGGGGAGACAGTTGAAGAAGCAAAGAATAACCTCAAAGAAGCGCTTGATCTTTATTTTGAAGATGAACCGGCAAGAAAAAATTTCGTTCAAATACAGGAAACGCTCATAGGCGAATTAAGGATTCAGATGTAATGATAAAGCTTCCTTCATCTAACAAAATAATTAAGGGTTTAATAAAACATGGTTTCCGTTTAAAAAGCCAAAAAGGAAGTCACTTGAAATATACAACGCCTGAAAAGACCGTGATTGTTCCAGCCAATAAAAAAGAAATACCTTTAGGAACACTAAGATCAATAAGCCGCCAGTCGGGAATTCAATACGATGAATTTAGCAATCAATAAAATTTGAAATTGAACCCTTGTCCGCCGTGGCAAATTGAATCTTTTTTATTGGATTTTGTTTCAAAACGGAGGCACAAACCATTAATACCAATTGATTGCCAGTGGTTTGAAAATAAAAAAACAATTTCTAACCTTCGGCTGTAGCAAGATAGTTTAAACAGGAAATTGAATTCAAGGGTGAATATGTATTCGAATTTTTCGATGATGTGAGGTGGGAATAAATTTTATTTTGATGTGCAGAGGTTCTTTTTGTTGAATCTGAATCCATTATCTCTTTGAGCAACTCTGTGCTTCTTTGTGCCATAGCTATTACACAGAGCGCTACAAAGGAGGCACAAATTATCACAAAGAAT
>JAGXRB010000344.1 GCA_018336075.1 Bacteroidota bacterium | reverse complement strand
CGCCGTCTACAAGCAGACCATCCTCGGCCCGCTCTGGTATCTCATCCAGCCGCTCTTGACGACCATCACCTTCACGGTCATCTTCGGCCAGATCGCCAGCCTGCCGACCGACGGCCTGCCGCAGTTCCTGTTTTACATGTCCGGCACGGTGGTCTGGGCCTATTTCGCCGACTGCCTGAACAAGACCTCGAACACCTTTGTGGGCAACGCCAACCTGTTTGGCAAGGTCTACTTCCCGCGCATGGCCGTGCCGGTTTCGATTCTGTTGTCGAACCTGATTACTTTTGCGATTCAGTTCGGCATGTTCCTGGCTTTTGTAGGCTTTTTTGCCGTGAGTGGAACGCCGATTGCCCCCAACTGGCTGTGGATTGCGCTCTCGCCGATCCTGATTCTGATGATGGCCGGGCTGGGTTTGGGCTTCGGCATCATCATCTCTTCGTTAACCACCAAGTACCGCGACCTGCGCTTCCTGGTCCAGTTCGGCGTGCAGTTGCTGATGTATGCCACGCCGGTCATTTACCCGGTTTCGGCCATCCCGGAGCGCTGGCAGTGGGTCATCCAGATTAACCCGATGACGCCCATTGTCGAAGCCTTCCGCTTCGCCTTCCTGGGCGCTGGCACGGTAGACCTCGGCCACCTGCTCTACAGCTTCGGCTTTATGGTTGTGGTCGTCTTTGTGGGGGCCGTCATCTTCAACCGCGTCGAGCAGACGTTTATGGATACGGTGTAATTAATGGTAAATTTTTATATAATGGCTCAGTCAGAGAAAGTGGCATAAAATGGAAACTAGAGTTCGAATTCGAGATGGTGGCAGGTTTGTTGTGCCGGTCAATTTTCGTAAGGCGCTAAAAATCAAGGCAGGAGATGAGATACTCTTGCGCCTTGAAGGCGATTCCTTGCGTCTGATTCCCCTACAACAGGCAGTTCTGATGGCTCAAAAGGCCGTCAAACAATACGTCCCTAAAGGGAAATCGTTGGTGGATGATTTGATTCAGGCACGCCGCGAAGAGGCTGCGGGTGAGTAGTATTGTCCTGGACGCTTCCGCGCTCCTGGCCTTGCTGAATGCAGAAAAGGGGGCTGACCTTGTTCTGGAATCCCTGCCGCGCGCCATTATCTCAACGGTCAATTACGCTGAAGTGGTCACGCGCCTCGCCCTCTTGGGGATGCCGGAAGATGAGATTCACAACACTCTGGGCGTGCTTGGCTTGGACGCTACCTCCTTCGACGATGAACAGGCATTCCAATCCGGACTTCTTGCGCCACAAACCCAATCGCTGGGCCTTTCCCTTGGTAACCGGGCCTGCCTGGCCCTGGCCTTGAAAACCAAATCCGTTGCCCTGACTGCCGATCGGACCTGGCAAAAATTGCAAGTTGGGGTGGAGATACGCCTGATTCGATAACTGAATCTCTGCCACGAATTAGACGAATTTCACGAAGGTAAAAAACAAAATTCGCCTAATTCGTGAAATTCGTGGCTTGGTATAATGATGAACATGAGATTGACCGAAAACATGTCCGGGAGTTAAAATGAAACTGACCATAAGCCTTGATCGCGATGAAGATGGTGTCTGGATTGCAGAATATCCGTCCATTCCGGGCTGTGTTAGCCAGGGATCGACGAGAGAAGAAGCAGCAGAAAACATCAAAGAAGCAATTCAGATTTGCCTTGAAGTGCGCGCAGAACAAGGTTTCTAGGAAATGCAGTAGTCTTGCTACCAAGAACTCAAACTGAAAAGATGCACAAAATGTTACAGACTGTTTGGGCAGTAATTCACGACGGAAAGATAGAACCGCTTGAGCGGATTACCCTTCCAGAAGGCGCAAAGGTCATGGTGACATTGTTGGCTGATAAAGACGAACCGCAGTTCTGGTTGTGCGCCAGTGAAGTATCGCTCGCTGATGTCTGGGAAAATGACGAGGATGACATCTATGCTGAATTACTCCAACGGTAATGCAATTCTGGTTCGATATCCTTTTACTGATTTATCAGGGGAAAAGATTCGCCCGGCGGCTTTGACTGCCCATCTGTTGACAATAAGACCGAATACCAACGACTGAACTTACCCCCAGGATTTCCCCTCTATGACCAAAAACTTCGCCCTGATCGGCGCGGGCGGCTATATTGCCCCGCGCCACCTGAAAGCCATTCGTGACACCGGCAACCGCTTGGTCGCGGCAGTGGACCCGAAAGATTCGGTTGGCATTCTCGACCAGTTTTCTTACGATGTGCGTTTCTTCACCGAAAGGGAAATGTTGTCGAGATGTGTGTCGCTATGAATTATGCCGCCCTTCTTTTTCTATTAGCATGCGCTAAACAGGATAGCTAACATGTATATTGTTACCGGTGGAGCCGGGTTTGTTGGTAGCAACCTGATTCGTCAACTAAATGTGTTGGGGATAGAAGATATTTGGGTTGTGGACAATTTGAAAAGCAGTCAGAAATTTCATAACCTGGTTGGATGTCATATCAAGGATTATTCAGACAAAGAAGAATTTATATCCAGGCTGCAAGAGAAATACTTTTCGCTTCCCACGCTAAAAGCCATTTTTCATCAGGGCGCGTGTACCGACACAATGGAATATGATGGCAAGTATATGATGCAGAATAATTATTCATATTCCAGGGCCTTACTTGATTATGCTTTGACGAAAGACATAAAATTTGTTTATGCTTCAAGCGCAGCCGTGTATGGCTCAGGGACAAACTTTGAGGAGAAGTATGAAAACGAGGCTCCTATTAATGTATATGGATATTCGAAGTATTTGTTCGATCAATATGTGCGTTCTGTCGTAAAGAATGCAAAAAACACAGTGGCAGGTTTGCGTTATTTTAATGTTTATGGGCCTTATGAAAGCCACAAAGAGAAAATGTCATCTGTGGTCTATCAATTTTACAGACAATTGAAGGATACAAAGGCAATAAAACTGTTTCAGGGGACAGGTGGCTATGCAGATGGTGAGCAAAAGCGTGATTTTGTTTTTGTTCAGGATGTGGCGCGTATTAATACCTGGTTTCTTGAACAAGATGTTATAAAAGGAATATTCAATGTAGGAACCGGGGTGGCGCAAAGTTTCAATGAAATTGCCAGAACTCTTGTTGCCTTGGAAAACTACGGAGAAGTAAGTTATATTCCTTTTCCAAAAGTTTTGGAGTCTAAATACCAGAGTTTTACGCAGGCTGATATTTCTTCTTTGCGCAGGGCAGGGTATAGTGCTCCCTTTGTTTCGCTCGAAGATGGCATAAAGCACTATCATTCAATGTTATGCCAGGCCAGTAACTAATATGACAACTTTCTCTGGTTATGTTTGGACACGTTCTGATGGCAAGATGCCGTTGGATGAGTTTTCGAAGGTGTTGGATTCCTATCGTTCTGCTGGAAAAATTATCGTCACAACCAATGGCTGTTTTGATATGTTGCATGTAGGCCATGTCAATTTTTTGCAACAGGCAAAAGCATTAGGTGATGTCTTGATCGTTGGCTTAAACAGCGATTCTTCTGTGAGGCAAATCAAAGGGAGCGAGCGCCCGATTTTATCGGAAAATGAACGCGAAGAAATGTTATCTGCACTGAAGTCTGTTGATTTCGTAGTTGTCTTTGATGATGTTTTTCCGAGCAAATTTCTATCAATGGTTAAGCCTGCAATTCATTGCAAGGCTGGTGATTATACGGAAGAGAGCCTTCCGGAAGCGGCGATTGTGCGTGAGAATGGCGGGCAAGTTCAAATCTTACCGGTGATGTCGGGGTACTCAACATCCAAAACCATTCAACGTATTCTTGACTCTGAAAAGACAGAGCAAAATTTGGGAATAAACCAGTTTGGGAATCAGGCAGAGGAAGTTAACGATTTTTTCCTGGCAGGCAGCAATGTTCTTCGTCAGACAGGGTATAAACTTGCAGATGCTGTAATAGCTGTTGCTCAATTAATGAGTGATGTCTTGCGAAGCAAGCACAAGATATTGGTTTGCGGAAATGGTGGCAGCGCCGCAGATGCCCAGCATTTTGCGGCTGAATTGGTTGTGCGTTACAGGCGCTCACGCCAGGGACTGCCTGCGATTGCATTGACCACCGACTCCTCAATTTTGACAGCCACCGGAAATGATTTTGGATTTGAGCATATCTTTTCAAGACAAGTTGATGCTTATGGCCTGCCTGGCGACGTGTTGGTTGCCATTTCCACCAGCGGTAAATCGCCTAATGTTGTCGCAGCAACTCGTGAAGCGAAATCACGCGGGCTAAAAGTGATTGGGCTAACGGGTAGTAAAAGATCTGTGATGCACGAATTATCAGATATTTGCCTTGCGGTGCCGAGCGAAGATACGCCCCTGATTCAACAGGCGCATGTTGCCATTCTTCATGTCCTATGTGACTTAATCGAACAAGGGATCGAATCTGCATGAGGCAGGCTGTATTTTTAGACCGCGATGGAACCATCAACGAAGATTGCGGATACCTGGGCGACCCCAAACAGGTTCGCATTTTGCCAGGCGTCACCGAAGCGCTCACCTTACTGAAAGAGCACCGCTGGTTATTGGTTGTGGTCAGCAATCAATCGGGAATTGGACGAGGCTATTACGGAAAAGATGATTTACGCGCAGTGCGGGAAGTAATTGAGATGCAGCTAAGCGCCCAGGGTCTTACCTTGGACGGAGCTTATTTTTGCCCGCACGCGCCTGATGAAAAATGTGCCTGCCGCAAGCCGGAGCCGGGACTCTTGTTGCAGGCTGCCGATGACTTGGATATTGACCTGAAACGCTCATGGATGATTGGCGACAAATTCAGCGATGTTGAAGCCGGCAAGCGCGCTGGTTGTCGTGCTGTGTTGGTGGATACAAATCAAATTGCCGGTGCTCAGCAGGATGTGCCTGCGAATGTAGTGCTGAAACCGGACCTGCTGTCTGCTGCGCGCTATATTCTGGATGCTTAAAAATGAAAAATAGACTTGTTGAACAACTGCGAGGACAAAAGATACTGGTTTTGGGCGATTTAATGCTCGATGAGTATCTTTGGGGTGATGCCAGGCGCATATCTCCTGAAGCCCCCGTGCCTGTGGTGGATATACAACGTGAAACG
>JAGXRB010000343.1 GCA_018336075.1 Bacteroidota bacterium | reverse complement strand
GATTCAGCCTTAAAATTTGCCGACCAGTTCTTTGGGAATTTCTTAATTATATTTATTGACGGAATTATGCCATACTGAAAGCTGCTTTGTGCATTACAAAATACCGACATTGCAGAAAGAATGAATATGAGTAGACTTTTTTTCATTTTTAGTAATCAATAGTATCTTTTCTCTTTGAAATTATTTGATTGCTTTCCACATATTCACCTGTTTCTGAGAACAAGTATTCGAGCATGATATAGTTCCCGTCCAGTTTAGTCGAAATTACAACTTCAAAGTTTATTGTAATACCATTAGGGTTATTCCTATTCTCTCTTAAAAACCTCAGTACCAAATTTCTATCCCCGGAATACTGCACTTGAACCTTTTCAATTTTATGCTTTTTATGCCTTTGTGATAAAATTCCTGATATTTTCGAAAAAGCATCAAAAGGTATTTGGTTTGGTTTTACCACTATTTCAACATCCTGAAATATTCCGTTCTCACTAAACTCGATGCTATGTCTTTCATTTTTAAATTTTGCCTTGGCCTCAATGGTTACATCATTTAATCCTATTTCCTTATACCATTTAACTTTGGAGTCGAAGGTCATTGAGTCGACAAAAGCAAGAGCACTCGAGGGTACATCTTTTGCCTTAATTCGGAATTCTTTTTCATATTTCGATTGGGAAAACCCTTGAAAACTTAATAGAAATATTACGCTAATAGCAAGTATATTTTTTTTAAGTAATATGCTCACACCCCTATTGCCATTATAGGTTTTAAATGAGGTTTCACAATCATTCTTATGAATTAATAAAGTGTTTGCAAATTCTCTTTCCATGATTTTACTCTTATTATTTGTTTCACTGTTTCTCCCTTTTTTAGTGCACACCCCTACGTTGCTGTCCGCCTGCAATAATTCTAAGTTTCATATTTGATGATACTAATGTTTCCATGTAGTTTTTTTTCTTATTATTATGTTGGGTAACGGCCGAGTGTATGTGCCGTAAGGGATTGCGGGGCAGTATCCTGTCTAACTACACCGAAGTTTGAGCGGGGCAGAATGCTTAAATTACCACTGAAACCCTTATGGCATATAAACTTTGTTACCCAACGTAATTTTTTCATCTCTATCAAATTTGAAACTATTTTTGTAGCCAAGTAAATTCAGCCTTTCTCAGTCTATCCATAATTGCTTTACCTATGCCGTTTTCATATACTGGTTCTGCTATAATTATCTCAATTTCGTTATCATCTTCAAATGTATGCATAGCTTCAAACATATTTACTGCGTAATCTTTCAAATCTTTTCTTTCCGAGATTTTAATTACTTTCCGAAAACCTTTTTCTAATTCACCTGAAAATGAAATAAGCCCAGCTCTTGATTTGCCTAATTTCAAGGTGGCATTATTTGCAATAAAAAACATTTTATTAGGGCTGTAATGAGATTTTAGCATTCCGGGAGCTGATATTTTTTCAATTTTTAAATTACCATCAAACGGAATAATTTTTTCTAACTCCTCTTTTGTAATAATTCCATTTCTAAGTATTTGAAAACCAAATTCTGTAAGTTTTATAATAGTTGATTCTATCCCAACCTTAGTCTTACCACCATCAAGAATATAATCTATGTTTGGCAGTTGTTTTTTTACATGTGCCGCTGTTGTAGGGCTAATTCGCCCAAATTTATTGGCACTTGGTGCAGCAATTGGGCATTCTGATTTACATATCAATTCTAAAGCAATATCATTGTCTGGCATTCTAATGCCTACTGTTGACAAACCAGATGTAACAATATCGGGAACAATTCTGCTTTTTGGAAGCACCATAGTTAATGGGCCAGGCCAAAATTTTTCAGCTAATTTGTAAATTCTTTCATCGGTGGTTAAAATAAGTATTTCCAATTGTTGTATATTGGAAATATGGATAATCAGTGGGTCAAAAGATGGGCGTTCTTTCAGCTCGAATATTTTTGCTACTGCCAATGGATTTAAAGCATTTGCACCCAATCCGTAAACAGTATCTGTTGGGAAAGCAACTAATTTACCATCCTTAATACATTGTGCTGCTATATTGATGTCATTCAAATTGTTCATTTTTTATGGATGTAATAAATTGTTTAAGAAACAGTAAACCGCCTAGTGGTTCTATCAATAGAATTATTCTTTCAATGTATAGACATCCCTTTGTATGTTTCATTAAAGCTCCCATTGTCGTAAACCAGATTTCCGTTCACAAATGTTTTTTGAATTTGGCTGTTAAATATAGTTCCTTCCAAAGGCGACCAACCGCACTTGTAAAAGATGTTTTGTTTAGAAACAGTATGAGCGGCATCAAGGTCAACCAAAACCAAATCGGCATAATAGCCTTTGCGAATAAAGCCCCTGTTTTTTAAACGATACAATATTGCAGGGTTGTGGCACATTTTTTCTACAATTTTTTGCAGTGTAATTTTTCCCTGTTTGTATAATTCCAGCATAATGTTGAGTGAATGCTGTATTATGGGCGCACCTGACATTGATTGTAAATATGGCCGTTGTTTTTCTTCAAGGGTATGGGGGGCATGGTCGGAAGTAACAATGTCAATACGATTGTCAATGAGTGCCTGCAACAAGCCCTGCTTGTCAGCTTCGGTTTTTATGGCAGGGTTCCATTTAATCAAATTACCTAATTTTTGATAATCTTTGTCGGAGAACCATAGGTGGTGTACCGAAACTTCGGCGGTAATATTCTTTTCAATCAGAGGGATGTCGTTTCTGAACAGGTTTGTTTCGGCTACTGTTGAGATGTGCAGAAAATGAAGTTTTGTGCTATATTTTTTGGCTATTTCTATTGTTTGCGAAGTAGCGTCGTAGCAAGCCTTTTCGCTACGGATAACAGGGTGTAGTTCTAAAGGGATATTTTCGCCATAGTATCCACGGTAAATCCATTCGTTTTCTTCAATAATTGATTCCTTTTCTGAATGAATAGCGATTAGGGCTTTGCAATTAGCAAATAATGTTTCTAATATCTCAGGGTTGTCTGCAAGCAAATTCCCCTTGTTGGCAAAGTATAGCCCATCATCGGTAACACCTAAAATTAAATCGGTATTTGTCTGTATTATTTCTTTTATATTATCGGCGTTAACTCCAAGCATGAACCCAAAATTTGCCAACGATTTTTCTGATGCAAGTCGGTATTTTTCAACCAAAAGGCTTTGTGTTAGCGCATGAGGCTTTGTGTTTGGCATGTCAATAAATGAAGTTACCCCTCCGGCCACGGCAGCCTTGCTTTCGGAGTAAATATCGCCCTTGTGGGTGTTACCAGGTTCACGAAAGTGGACATGACAATCAATTATGCCGGGGAGTAAATATTTGCCCGTTGCGTCAATAATTATAGCAGGCGTATCGCTTATATTTTTTTCAATTGCCTTTATTAACCCGTCTTGAATAAGCACATCAGCAGTAACCATTTGTCCTTCGTTAACGACAGTTACATTTTTTATCAAATATTTTTCAGGATATATCATTGCTTTTTTTATTTTCATGGAGTTTATTTTAGGAAAAATAATTCACAATAATAAGATATAACGGCATTCCGATGGAAATATTAAAGGGAAATGTTACCCCCAGTGACATAGGCAAATACAGCCCTGGGTCGGCTTTAGGGGCTGCAATCTTCATGGCTGCCGGTACAGCAATATATGAAGCACTTGCTGCAAGCACGGCAAAGAGGAAACGATTACCCACTTCATGAGTGACAAACTGACTTAAATATGCAACCACACAACCATTTATTGAAGGAATAAAAATTGCAAAGAGTGTAACAAACCAACCGTATTTAAGAAATGATGCAAATCTTCTTGCCGTAACCATCCCCATTTCTAAGAGAAAGATAGCCAAAAACCCCTTAAAAATATCGGTGGTAAATGGTTTAATGCCTTCGGCCTGTTTGGCATCGGCTATAATGCCTATTATTAGGCTTCCCAAAATCATCAACACACTTCCGTTGGTGAACGAGTGATGAATAACGGATTTGATATTCATTTTTTTACTACCGTCTTTATCATTATATAGCATCATTAGCATCACGCCTACTATAATTGCCGGCGACTCCATTAGTGCCATTACCGCCACCATATGTCCTCCTGATGTAATATTTTGCATTTCTAAAAATGAAATGGCAGCTACAAAAGTTACTGCGCTAACCGACCCATATGAGGCGGCTACAGCCCCGGCATCGCTGATGCTCAATTTCCATTTAAGTAAAAAAAAAGTGTAGAGGGGTATAAGGGAAGATATTAACATCCCAAATATAAGCGAATAGATGATTTCAGCATTGAACCCACTGTGAGCAAGCTCCTGACCTCCTTTAAACCCTATGGAAAACAATAGATATAGCGAAATAAACTTGGTGATGTTTGCCGGTATTTCCAAATCGCTTTTTAGGCGTGTGGCAATTATTCCTAAAACAAAATATAGAAGCACCGGGTTGGTTATGTTGCTGAACAAAATTTGAAATTCCATAATTATTATTTACCTGATTTCTATAATTTTATTTTCATTTTTGACCGTTTGCAGTGTGTGGAATAATATTGTCCCTGACGTAATTTCTTTTCCAAAAATATTTTCTTCACTTAATTTATATGTCTGCTCATTCAATATCTTTAGGGTAAGTGTGTTGGGGGTATCATCAAAAGATTTTATTTTTTGTATTTCAGTTTCGCAGGGTAGTCCTGAAAGATTTGTATTATCCAATACATTTTTTGTGAAGTTACAAGTTGTTTCACCCACAAGATAAATTTCCTTAATATTTTCTCTTGCAATAAATTCCTTTATTACTATAAGTTCATCATTGCCAAAATGAAACACGACTGCGGGTGCGGTTAGAAAAAAAACTTCTCCGTAATGTTTTACAATAAAATTCTCCATTTGGCAGAACGGGCAAACAAGAAAAAGTTTATTGTTTTGTTGATTATCTGTACTCATATTATATTTCTTAAAAGGTTTCATAAATTTAATTTATCAAGGGTTACAAAAATCGCAATACTGAGGGTCTTCAACCTGTTTATCAAAAGGAAAAAGAATTTCCTTTTGATAATTACATTTTTGGCAACAGTAAATGTGTTTTAGCGTTGACCGTGTAGGTAAACCACAAATTTCACAGGGCAAACCTTTTACAGAATCCACAACTCCAAAACCGGGAGTGCTGCAACTAGGACATAATGATTTAATTTTTTTGACAAGTTTTATAGCTGCTTGCTTAATTATTTTCATACGGGTAGGATTAAGCATTGCCCTCATATCCGTTTCGGCATAGGCTGTGCCATCCTCATTTTTAATTTTATGGAAATTTTTTAATAGTTCATCTATAGTCTTGCTTTCCTTTATTATGTTTGTGTAATCATTTTTGCTTTTTTTTAAAATTATTCCGTGCGATGGAAATCCAATTTTATTTGAAAACACTATAAGCTCATCTACCGATAAAATTTCTGTGCCATTGAAATTTGTTTCTAAACTTAACTCCCGTTCAATTATTTCAATCCCATTTTCTTTATCCACTAACATTATAAGTTCATCATCTGCGTGTGCAAAAAAAATAGTTGGATGTGCACCAAATGAGCCCTCATTTGCGATTGCTAAATTTATTCCACTTGCATCTATAGCCATTTGGCATTTTTTTCGCAATGTAGTAACGGGGTCGTCTATTCTTTCTACTTCTCCAGAGAATGTCCCCAGCTTATCGGTGTCCAATTTTTTTGGCATAACGCAAATTAGCCCCAGCTCATTTTCAAGAATTGGAGCAATTACTTCTTCTTTCCTGTGCTTGGTTGCTATAACCACTTTTCTTCCTCTGAAAAAATCCATTTTATATTTTCATTTTTTTTGATTTTTCAATTACTTGCTCTTTTAGTTCCAGCTTGTATTGTATAATTTTATCTCGTATTGTGTCATCTTTTGCTGACACAATTTGAGCCGCAAGAATCCCAGCATTTTTTGCACCGTTCAATGCTACTGTGGCAACAGGCACACCGCCTGGCATTTGCAAAATAGATAGGACAGAATCCCATCCGTCAATAGAATTGCTCGACTTTATCGGAACCCCAATTACTGGCAGGGGCGATATGGCTGCCACCATGCCGGGCAAGTGGGCTGCACCACCTGCCCCAGCAATTATTGCCAAAATGCCCCGCTTGTGCGCATTTGATGCAAATTCGTATAGCTTTTCAGGTGTCCGGTGTGCCGAAACAATATCAATTTCATGGCCAATATCAAACATTTCCAACATTTCCGCTGCTTGTTTCATTATGGGCAAATCGGAATCTGAACCCATTACAATGCTTACTAATTTTTCTTCCACGATTTAACCTTTATTAATTGTTTTACTTTTTCAGCTTTTTTTAAAGCACATTCCAATGATGAAGATAAAATGGTTACATGTCCCATTTTGCGGTACGGTTTTGTTGTTTTTTTTCCGTACAAATGAATTTTCACACCTTCAATAGCCAAACTTTCTGTTAATCCTTCATAAATTACAGGGCCTTCGTACCCTTCTGACCCCAAAATATTTATCATTACTGATGGAAGCTTAATTTTTGTGCTACCTAGGGGTAAGTTTAAAATAGCCCGTAGATGCTGCTCAAACTGTGATGTGATTATGCTTTCAATGGTGTGATGACCGCTGTTGTGAGGTCTGGGAGCAATTTCATTTACGATTACTCCGCCTTTTGTGTCAACAAAGAACTCCACAGCAAGCAATCCTTCCATATTTAATAATTCAATAATTTCGCTGGCAAAAGTAATCGCTTTCTCCGATTGTTCAACTGTTATTGATGATGGACAAATTAATTTATCCACAAGATTTGCTTTAGTATCAAAAATCATTTCTACAACAGGATAACATTTGATTTCGCCCTTTTTGTTACGTGCCACGATTACAGCAATTTCTTTTTCAATCTCAACTTTTTCCTCAATTACCGATGCTCCTTTCAAAAGTTTTACCAAATCGTTTTTATCGTTAATAACTGCTACTCCACGCCCGTCATATCCGCCCTTTCTTAATTTTTGAACAAAAGGAAAATTAATTTCCACTTTTTCTATGCCGTTCAAAATAGCAGCTTCCGATTCATAAATTTTATAGAATGAAGTAGGTATTCCATGCTTGCAATAAAATTCTTTCTGTAAGCCTTTGTCCTGTATTAACTCTAATATCTCAGGGTCGGGTACAATTTTGTGTCCTTCTGATTTAAGTTTTTTTAGGGCTTCAATATTGACATTTTCAATTTCAAAGGTCAACACGTC
>JAGXRB010000342.1 GCA_018336075.1 Bacteroidota bacterium | reverse complement strand
TTGCCACCTGGATAGCCATGTTGAGCACAAGACAGTTCAGCCATCTTGAAATCAGCCAAAGAGGCATTTATACGCTGAACGAAATGTATCTGCTGGGAGGTCTTTCGCTCGTAAAGGTTTATGACTGGTTCAATACGCTGGGCTGGCCGGAGATGATAAAAGTTTACTTCCGGTCGCTTGGTGCGATATTTTTTCAGTACCATCTTTTTGCCGGATTGGTAATCGCCGCCGGATTGGTTTACTGGTCAAGACTTGCTTTTTTGTTTTCTGTCATTGGTTTTGCTGCGGCATGGTTGTTTTATGATTTTATCGGAGCCAGCATCAGTGAACTCAGCTACACCTATATCGGTTTCAACTACATTCTGACTGCCATTGCTATCGGAGGGTTTTTCGTGATTCCTTCGGCCAGTTCGTTTTTATATGTACTGCTTTCGGTGCCTTTGATAGCCTTTCTTATCGTTTCCGGAAATGTCGTTTTAGGAAACTATCAGCTTGGAATATTTTCACTGCCTTTCAATATCGTCGTAATCCTGCTTGTTTACCTTTTCTACCTCAGGGAACGCTTTCATGAGAAACCCACATTGGTTTATATCCAGCAGTACAGTCCCGAGAAAAACCTTTACAGTTATCTGGTCAATAAAAACAGACTTTCGCATCTCGGAAAGATTCCAATGAAACTGCCCTTCTGGGGAAAATGGATTGTCACACAGGGCATCGAAGGAGAACACACCCACAAAGACGTCTGGAAATATGCCTGGGATTTTGAAATGGCCGATGAAGAGGGAAAAACCTATTCCGGAAACGGACACCAGCTTACTGACTACTATTGTTACAACAAACCTGTTGTTGCGCCCGCCGATGGATATATCACAGCCATTGTTGATGGTGTGGATGACAATCTTATTGGCGATTTTAACCTGAAAGACAATTGGGGAAACAGCATCGTTGTTAGCCATGCCACAGGACTTTTTTCGCAGCTGAGTCATCTGAGAAAAAACAGCATCATCGTAAAAACAGGTCAATATGTACGCAAAGGCGAACAGCTTGCAAGCTGCGGCAACTCCGGCCGCTCTCCTTATCCTCACCTGCATTTTCAGTTTCAGGCGGCAGGCGAAGTTGGCGCCGCAACATTGAATTATCCCTTTGCCGCCTATCTCCATCATGGCAAAGAAACTGCCTTCAGATCATCTTCACAACCTGTGAAAGCTGAGACTGTTTCGAACAATCAGATCCTGGAACTTCTTGACAATGCACTTCATTTTATTCCCGGACAGATCCTTTTTTTTAAAGCAGACGACGGTGAAAAAACACGAGATATTTCCTGGAAGATTGAAACCGATATTTACAACAATACTTTCATCCGCTGTGAGCAAACAGGCGCTAAAGCATGGTTCGTCCGCCAACCGGATATTTTCTATTTCACGCATTACGAAGGTGATAAAAACAGTCTGCTTTTCGACTTCTTTTTGGGCACCTATCAACTGATAACAGGTTTTGTACCGGGTTTACAAATAAAAGAACAACTGACGCTAAGCCTCTATCCAAACAGATTTGTTCTGGCTTTGCAGGATTTCATCGCACCTTTTTATCGTTTCCTCAGCGCTACTTATTCGCTGGAACAGAAACGTTTAGTGAATGATTTAAGCTCTCCGCGCATCGCAATGCAGTCGCGAATCCGATTCTGTATTTTTGGCAGGAAAATTGAAGAACGCAGCTATGAGATGTCTTTCAGCGAAAATCAGCTCATGTCCTATACTGTGAACAAAAGCAATAAAAAAATTAAACTCAGCCGTGAATAAAATCAAAATACAATTTTCAGTTTTTTTGCTGCTGTCAATGCTTTTTCTCCCAGGAAAAGTCAGTGCACAAGCTGTTTCACCAAGTTTGAACTACGACAGCCTGAGCTATGAACAGTATCTGAGAAAAGACTGGAAGGCTTTGCTGGAAACAGCTAAACTGATGCAGGAAAAGGGCATTGACTATTACTATCTGAGAATGCGCCTGGGAATCGCATCATTGGCTACACATAATTTTATCGGAGCCGAAAAGCACTTCAGGCAGGCACTAATATTTAATCCGGGCGATCAAAATGCCATTGCTTACCTTCAAAAAGCCCTTTCTGCAAACAATAAAGATGTTGAATCGGGTGCTTTGTGGCCTGAGATGAATACTGCCGGAAAAGAAAACTCCGGACTGAAAGATGGTTTTGTGCCTGTTTCTGTTCATGCCGATGTTGGTGCTGTTTTCAGAAACAATACAGAAGGACTCAGTTTTGAAAAACTTTCCGGAGCGCAGGGAATCTACGGTCAGGAGCGCTTTTATCAGGATAACCTCTTTTATGATGCCGGTTTCTATTTTAAGACAAACCCCCGGTGGCTGCTTTACGGAGGATTTCAGTGGATAGACATAACAGCCACAGACCGCTTTGCATATCTTGAACCTGAACTTGCGCTGGAATCGGTTGCAGAAGATGATTTCGGAAAATCTTACTATTATACGCTTGGATTCAATCCAAAAACCATCAACTTTGACCATCAGCTCACACAACGTTCCGGTTATTTGCAAGCTGCTTTTGGTGCTTCCACCCGCCTGAAATTTGTCGGAGGACTGCATGTGATGAAAGTCAACCGGAATTTCTCTGTTTCTGAAGAGATCACATTAAACCTTCAGGACACTTCCTATTTTAACAAAATTACCGGTGAAGCAACACTTTACAACACTTCTGTCAGCAGTTTGAAATTTACCACAATTCCGTGGCAGACGAACGACTACAGCCTTACTTTGAACAGCCATCTTCATCTCGGGAAAATCACGGCTCTCGCAGGTGTCGGTCTGGGCAGCATCAATGATTCAAGTGTTTTTCAATTGAATGCCGGATGGCTGTTTCAACCCTTTGGAAACATAAATACCTACAATCAAACGGAGGTTTTTCTTGTGAATACCGAAGGCAAAAGCCAATGGATTTTCAAAAGCAGGGTTGGTGTAAGGCCTTTCAAAACGACATGGCTTGAAGCGGAAATAATGGCCGGCAGACTCAACAATCTCAGTGATCAATATGGATATATAGTGTATAACAGTCCTGAAAAACAAAATCTGCGCTTTGAGGCTACTTTGAGTCAAAGCCTGACAAAAAAGCTGTTGCTGCAATTGCGCTACCGCTTTTTGGATTCGGAACGGGAATACAATTCTATTGACAACGATGGACAAAGTTTCATCACAAAAACCTATCAGATTCAATCACAAACAGTAATTGGAGGTATCAAATGGATATTTTAAAAAAAACGGGACTCTTACTTTTTATTTCTCTGGCTTTCATCAGCCTCAATGCACAGGATTTTGAAAAACAAATGAAGGCTTTTGAAACATCCTATGCTGCTGAAGCCAAAGGCGAATATGCGATTGCCATTCAGGCTGTTTCGGGTATTTACAAAGCCGACAGCTACGAAATTAATATCCGCCTTGGTTGGCTTTATTATGTTTCAGGCCGGTTTTCGGATGCACTCCCCTACTATCAGAAAAGCATTGAACTCATGCCAATGTCGATAGAAGCCCGGCTTGGCTATGTGAATCCGGCAGCGGCTTTGGGCAACTGGGCACAGGTAGAAAAACAATACCAGGACATTTTGAAAATCGATCCTATGAATACCACCGCCAACTACCGCATGGGCCTCATTTCGTACGGACGCGAAGATTTTCCGACCGCCCTCAAGTATTTCAGCAAGGTGCTGAACCTTTATCCTTTTGACTATGATACGGCCATCATGGTGGCATGGTCACAGCTTAAATCCGGAAAACTACGCGAAGCAAAAGTAATGTTTCAAAAGGCGCTGATGATCAAACCCGGCGACAGCAGTGCGCTCGAAGGTTTGAGTATGATCAGGTAGATCCTAAAAAAGCGGTTTCTTGTTGAGCAGACATCCTTAATTTCATTTTCTGATTTTCATTCTGAAAACAGTTTCCGAAAAATCGTATCTGATGCGTCAGGCAGCTTTTAACGCCAATATTTTCTCTAAAATATTTTTGGTTTGCCCAGAATCTTAAAACGCATAACTTTGAGGTGAAATTCTGTGGACAATGGTTGACAGTGAAAAAGAAGCACAAAGCGGATGGAAAAGAAAAAATTAATTATGGCGAATTCGTCGCAATTAGATTCAAGAAACACCGAATCAGAGAGATGAAAAATAGGTAAGTTTTAAACTTAAATGTATTATCTAGCAATATGACAAAAGAAACAACCATAAAAATATTTGAGCAAAAACAAATCCGTACTTCATGGAATGAAGATGAAGAAAAATGGTATTTTTCAATTATTGATGTAATTGAAGTGCTCACAGGCACTGACCGACCGCGTAAGTATTGGAACGATTTAAAAACAAAATTAAACAATGAAGGCAGTGAGTTGTCCGAAAAAATCGGACAACTGAAAATGCAATCTGCTGATGGTAAAAATTACAAAACCGATGTTGCTGATACCGAACAACTGTTCCGATTAATTCAGTCCGTTCCATCGCCCAAAGCTGAACCGTTTAAAATGTGGATAGCTAAAGTTGCCCGCGAGCGAATAGATGAAATAGAAGATCCTGAAATTGGTATAGACAGGCTATTGGAAACATATTTGCGAAAAGGATATTCAAAAGAATGGATAAACCAACGACTAAAAAGCATTGAAATTCGAAAAGAGCTTACTGATGAATGGGAAAAGCGCGGTGTAGAAAAGGGACAGGAATTTGCTATTCTTACCAATGATATTACGCAGGCATGGAGTGGTTTTACTACCAAAGAATACAAGAAACACAAAGACCTGAAAAAAGAAAGCCTTCGCGACAATATGACCAATTTGGAATTGGTACTTAATATGTTGGCAGAAGCTTCCACAACAGAAATATCGAAAGAAAAGAAACCGAAAACATTTACCGAAAACCGAAAAATTGCCAAACAAGGCGGCACAATTGCAGGAAATACCCGCAAAGAAATTGAGCAAAAAACAGGTAAAAATGTCGTATCAAATTTTAATGCCAAACAATTGGAACAAAAAAAGCAAAACGATTCCCTGAATGAATCGAATAACCAGGTTGAAAAATAAACTGGAAAATTAACGTGGTTACTTCAACCCTTTTTGCTGCAAGACAAAACGCGCGGCAACAGGGTAAAATGTTTATTCGCAATCAACCGATTCATTATAGTCATCAACCGTGATTGTATAATACAAAGTGAATTTGTTTTTTTCCACTAAATCAGGGGTGTAATTGTCGTATTCCCTATAATCAAAGATTTTGTCTCCATATATATCTACCCCACTGTTTCTTGCATAGCTTAAACAACGGTTGTTGCTGAATCGGATAACGACAGAATCCCCATACTTCATTGTAGGTTCATAAAACAAAAATGGAACAGGTCCTTCAGCCCTGGTAGTGCCTGTTTCAACCTCTTTATTAGGTGAAATGGAAAAACTCTTGAATTTT
>JAGXRB010000341.1 GCA_018336075.1 Bacteroidota bacterium | reverse complement strand
AATCAAGTTTAACGCCGACCGCACTGCTTTTGATGCCTCCGGTGTGCAATGGATTATCAACCCCTGGGATGAGCTGGCGCTGACACGTGCCATGGAACTGAAAGAAACTACAGGCGGCGCAGTAGAAACGATCACTGTAGCCAATGTTGGCCGTCAGGAAACTGAAGCAACATTGCGAAAAGCACTTGCTATCGGCGCTGATAAAGCCATTCGTGTAGACGCTGATGCAAGAGATGCATTTTATGTAGCAAACCAGCTTGCACAGGTTTGTCAGGGCTACGACCTCATTTTTGCCGGTATCGAAGCCTCCGATTACAATGGTGCTGCCGTAGGTGGAATGCTTGCAGAATTGCTGGGCATACAATCTGTTTCGGCTGTTTCAAGTGCACAGATCAATGGAGGAAAGATTCAACTCAACCGTGAAATTGATGGCGGAAGCCAGTCAGTGAGTGTTGCAACACCTGTGATGGCCATTGTTCAGAAAGGCATTGCCAAAGAACCCAGAATTCCTGCCATGCGTGGCATTATGATGGCCCGAAGCAAACCACTGGAAGTTGTGCAACCTGTTGAAACAGAAACACGCGTAAGTTTTGAGTCTTTTGAACTTCCACCGGCAAAAGCTGCCTGCAAGAAATTTACAGAAGAGCAGGCCAAAGAACTGATGCATGCCCTTAGGGATGAAGCAAAAGTGTTATAAAAAGAGCCGGAAGTTTTTAATCATTAAAAAAAGAATAAAATGTCAGTACTAATATATACCGAAAATCAGGAAGGAAAATTCAAGAAAGTGAGCTTTGAGCTTGCATCCTATGGTGCTGCTCTGGCAAAGCAAATGGGCACAGAAGCCATTGCCGTATCATTGGGACAGGTGGACGAAGCAGAGTTGCAAAAACTTGGTGCCTATGGCATCAGCAAGGTTTTGAATGTTGCTGATCAACGTTTTGCGCTCCTCGACAATCAGGCCATTGCCAAAGCAATTGCAGCAGCTGCCACAAAAACAGATTCCAAAGTCGTTGTACTTGCACACAACAATCTGGGAAAAGCTGTGGCACCAAGGCTTTCGGTGAAGCTGCAGGCCGGATTGGTTACTGCTGCGCAGGGCCTGCCTTCCAGCTTGAGTCCATTTAAAGTCAGCAAAGTTGTTTTCACAGGCAAATCAATCGGCCACGTCTTGATGCATACAGATGTGAAAGTTTTAACCCTTTCCTATAATTCCTTTGGTGTTGCAGAAAACCCTGTTTCTGCAGCGATCGAAAGCTTCGATCCGGCTATGACAGACAGCGATTTTGCACTCAGTGTTGAACAGACACAAAAAGTAACGGGCAAAATTCTTCTGAGCGAAGCAGAAATTGTTGTTGCAGGTGGCCGTGGAATGAAAGGCCCTGAAAACTGGGGTGCCATTGAAGAGCTGGCAGAAATTTTAGGGGCAGGTACCGCTTGTTCAAGGCCGGTTTCTGACGAAGGATGGCGTCCTCACGGCGAGCATGTCGGACAAACAGGTAAGATGATTGCACCCAATCTTTATTTTGCATTTGGAATTTCAGGCGCTATACAGCATCTGGGCGGTGTAAGTTCATCCAAGGTGATTGTAGCCGTAAACAAAGATCCTGAAGCGCCGATTTTTGAAGCAGCCGACTATGGCATTGTTGGCGATGCATTGAAGGTGCTGCCACTCATGATCGAAGCAGCAAAAGAACTTAAATCATAGGACATACAAGATTCATTAAATTCAAGGATTCATCCGCCACGGCGGATGAATCCTTGTTTTTTTTGAATATGTCTGTATTTCGGAAGCGCTCCTCCATAAAAGACGGCCATACTCCGGCTGCAAAAATTTCTTTTGTAGTTACCACAAATACATGAAGACGAAATAAAATTTCGTGAAGTGAAAATCAATGCTTTCACCTGATGTTTTTAAAACTACTTTTGATCATGAAATTTTTATTCAAAAATCTTGCTTTCTAAAAGAAAGAAATCATTGGAAAAGCACAGAAATTTTCGTGGCAACCGTCCATGACAGTCAATCCAGAAAACAAATTACAGAACCATAGCATGATGCAGAACAATCCATTTCAAAACAGGCAATCCGCAAATCCTTTTTATTTGTTTGCATTGTTGGGCGGACTTTTGCGCTGGCTGCTTTTAGGAAGCTGGCGAGGAGAACGACTTTTAACAATCCTGAAAGACGATAACTATAAGAAAAATATAATCTTCTTTTTTATAATTCTTGTTATTGTCCTGGGGATTTACTTCATTAGCATAAACATAAAGGCCTGAAAAATTGGACACATACATGAAAATGACATTTTTTTGTAAATGAAAGCTTTACAGGAGAAGTCAATGATCTAAAAACAATCCAAGGGATTGCCTCATCATTTCTGTAGAAATAGCAAAACACAATCATTTGTTGGGCTTAATGCAGAAATCTCCTAAACAGGCAAGATAATTATCAGATGGAGTAGCATGCAAAATTTTGCGGAAGAAGCAATTTCCTTTAGTTTTTGAAAAATAAGCCAGCGATTTTCTGGTACAAATCTGTCATTAAGTAAAGTTATGCCTGAAGATAATTACTCATACAATGACATGCCAACAATTTATTAAAGGTGCTACCATGCATTATTTTTCACAATATAGTTGTCGATAATATGTCTGCTTTCTATTCCAAAATTGTATGGTTTAGAACCTCTGTCTTCTTTAAGCAAACCTAATTTTATCAACTCATTTAAGTCTTTACTTGCAGTTTGTCTGACAATTTTGTGTTTGTCTGAATGAGATTTTAGCGTAATTCTATTATTTTCTTTTAAGTATAAATACCCCAATAAGTCTGCCTGCCGCTTATTTAGCCCCAACTCCATAAGTTGATACGAAACATAATTTGCTTTTTTCTTTTCTTCTAATTTTTTGTCTCTGTAAGACTTTAATTTTTCAAAAGCTATGCTGATATTTTTGATAGAATAGGATATAAAATAATTTAAATCATTGTCGTCATTTTCAGTTCTTAAAAATGCTTTGTCATATTGTGTTCTAGACTCCAGGATTACCTTTGAAACAGATATATTCTTAATTAAAGAATAACCCTTTTTTAATAGGTACCAATAGAATAAAGCCCTTGCTGTTCTGCCATTTCCGTCTTTGAATGGATGAATGAAGCCAACCATAAAATGAATTATCGAAGCCTTTATTATTGGGTGTATAAATTTTATGTCATTGTTGGCAAACGCACACAAATCTTCCATAAGTTTTTCTACTACAATCCAATCTGGCGGAATGTGCGCTATTTCCCCGTCAACATGGTCAGTTACGTATACATCGCCTTTCCTGAAATCGCCGGAATACTTTTCTGCATCAGTGTTCGCAGTCATAATTTGATGAAGCTCAATGATAAGTTTAAAGTCAATTTTTGAATCTTGAAATTCACTTATATATTGGATTGCTCTCAAATTGTTAAAAATCATTTGCTCAGATTCATTTCTGGGACTTCTTCCGCTTTTTAGCATTTCTCTGGCAACTTCTGTTGTAGTTGCAGCTCCTTCAACTTGTGATGAGGCGACAGCTTCTTCCAGCAATGAGCTTTTAAAAAAGTCTGTTTTATCAGATTGGGAGGGAGGCCTTTGTTGTAATCCTTCCATCAGCTTTAAATCAAAGTCATGTAAATTCTTTGATATGAAGGGTGATATAAAATAATTGAAGCGATAATTGCCAAACACTATTGATTCATATTTAGTTGCTCTGTAAGTTTTTAATAAAGTCCAATTTTCGATTGGATTTTCAAACGGAACTTCTTTGCGGTACTTTAAATCATCCCAATAGTAATACTGTTCATCACTTTTATTAATAAAGTCGTCAAACTCGCCCTTCCTTATTCTTTGCAAGTATTCTAAATTGAACTCATAATGTGGCGGTCTCTCGATTTTCATAACAACATTGTTAAATTGTCTCGCAAAATTAACAATATTTTCTTTAATTGCAAACTATCTGTCTTTTTTAAAAATTGCACTAGCTTTGTAGCTGCAACAAATAAATTCTTCAGGCTAATTTTTTCCTATGAAGTTTTTAGAAAAGCAGTTCAGCTTCAGCAAAGTAGTTTTCGTGGCTGCTTTTGTGCTTTTTGTTGTCCATGCGTATACAAATCTGGGGTATTATCATGCCGATGAACATTACCAGATCATTGAGTTTGCCGGAATCAAACTTGGTTCGCATCAGTCCGACGACCTTGCCTGGGAATATAAGGAGGCGAGCCGGCAGACGATTCAGCCTGCGATTGCCTATGTGCTTTTCATGGGTGCGGGCTTCTTTCATGTGACTGATCCCTATATTCTTGCCTTTTTGTTGCGGCTTCTCACGGCAATGGTTGCACTTGCTGCGATTGCATTTTTTGTAAAGAATGTGCAGCCAATGGTGGCGCCCGGCTCGGGAAAAACATTCATTTTTTTATCCTTCTTTTTGTGGTTTATACCTGCGGTCAATGTTCGTTTTTCGTCGGAAAGCTGGTCAGGGATTTTCATCCTTTTCATGCTTGCTATGATTTTGGGAGAAAGGAAAAGCAACAGATACAAACATCTTATGATTGGACTGTTCATGGGACTGGCATTTCTTTTCCGATTTCAATCGGCATTTCTTTCGCTGGGCGTGATTGCATGGCTTTTGACCATTAAAAGAATTGCTTTCAGAGATTTTATAGCCTTGACTATTGGCGGAGCACTCACACTTGTTTTTGGATTTCTTGTTGATTCATGGTTTTATGGAAAGCTGGTATTTACACCCTGGACCTATTTCGACAAACAGATTTTGGAGGGTATTGCGGCCGGATTTGGAGAATCTGCATGGTGGTTCTATCTTTATGAGCTGCTCAGGGCGCCCGTTTTTCCAATAGGCATGCTCATTGCAGCCTCATTGCTGACACTCATTTTCATCAGACCAAAATCCATTTTGCTGTGGGCTGTTTTGCCTTTCGTAATCGGCCATTCATTTGTGGCACATAAAGAAGTCAGATTTCTATTGCCGCTTGTCAACCTTGTGCCATTGCTGTTGGTTACGGCTTATGATGCGCTCAATGCATGGCAAAAAAAGCAGCTTTCGAAGGCTTCTGCTGAATTCTCCTATTTGACCAAAGGCGCTGCCATCCTGCTTTTTCTGATCAATACAGCAGCATTGCTTGCGATGGCCGTAAAACCGGCAGGCACAGGAAAAATGGCTATCACAGCCTATATCGCAAAAAATTATCCCGGCCAACAAATTCATCTGCTTCACACACCATGGAGTTCACCATACAATCCCTGGGAAAGTGTTCCGGCAAAGTTTTATCAGATAGAAGGTCTGACCGAAACACGCATCCGGAATTTGTGTGAAGTCTCGGACAGCTTGCTGCTGAAAAACAAAACTAACCTCCTCGTTACGAGAATGGCCGAACTGAATGTGAAAAGATGTGCTGATCCATTTCTTGCAGTCAGTCAAACAGTCCTGCTCAAACAAAGCATTCCTGATTGGATTCTTTGGTTAAACAAAGGTTATAAAGGAATCTATGAAGACGATGTTTTGTTTTTGTATGCGACGAAAGGAGAGTGACCATCAATTTAAAAGAGAAAATCAGTTTGAATCTCTTTCCTGTCAAAGAAAAATACCGAAATTTGTTCCTTCACCGGCATCGACATTATGAGCAAGGCTTACATTTTAAAAACTTTACTTTTCTATGCAGTTTCAGTGCTGCTGATCGTTTTTCTTGCAGATCGATTTTTCTTTGAAGGACTGCTCGATTCAGCCAATTTTCTGAACTGGGATGCAATGCACTATGCCCGCATAAAAGATGTCGGCTACAATGGTTTTGATGTGGCCTTCTTTCCTTTTCTTCCGCTTATCTGGAAACATCTTTCATTGGGCGTGGGAGGGATGGTTGCTTTCAACGCCTTGCTTTATCTGACTTCACTTTTCTTTCTTTTAAGGGCTTTGAAAAGCACAGTTTTTGAAACGCTGTTGTATTTAAGCATTCCCGGTGCCATCTTTTTCTATCTGCCTTATACAGAATCACTTTTCTTTGCAGCTTCCACGATGATCATTCTGGGGTATAAAAAAGAAAACACGCTTCTTTTTCTGCTGGGACTGTTTCTGAGCACCTTATCCCGACCGGCTTTCACTGTTTTTATCCCTGCGCTGCTTGTCACAGAATATCTTGCAGGCGATTTCAGCAAAAAGAATTTATTGAAACTGACTGCTGGTCTTTTTGCAATACTTCTTGGAATGCTTGTCGTCGGAATCGTACAATATGCTGATACAGGCCAATGGTTTCAGTTTTTTGAAGCACAGAAAGTATGGGAAAACAAACTGCAGTTTCCTGCTTTTCCACTCACATCATGGGCAGGCGGATTGATTGTAAGGCTTGATGCTGCTGCATTTCTGACGGGTACTGCAGCCGGCGTTTTTCTGCTTTTGTATTTATTCAAATTGAAATTTTTGAAAATTATAAACCTGCCAAAAGAAGTGATTTTTTCCATCAGTTACCTTGCCGGCATCACTTTTTCGGTCTTGATTTTCCGTGGCGGAAGCATGTTCAGTTTAAACAGATTTGTTTTTGCTGTTCCTTTTATTATTGTGGCAATAGACTACTATCTGAAATCAGCCTTCACGATTGGCACAAAAAAGCTTTTGCTGAGCCTGCTTTTTGTAGTGCTTTTCTTTTTGATGTTTGGTTCCTATGTGCACCTTCAGAATTTCCTGAAATTCCTTTTTCTGGCCTTTTATGTCATTCTGCCACTTGCATTAAAGCATGAAAGTAAGCCTGTTTCTGTCATGGCACTCTTGCTGCTCATTGGATTGAATGTCTTTTTTCAATTGTTTTTCTACATCCGTTTTCTCACCGGAGGATGGATTGGATAGGTGTTTTCAAAGAAAAGTGAAAATAAACCAACATTCAGGCAAGCCCAAACCCAAACCCCTGCCACCCAACACTGTTTTCAAGCCAACAGCCAAAGTTTTCGCATTGTTTTTTCCATATGCAATAACCCAAATCAAAGGGCTTTTCAAGAAATAATACCGAAAGGTGAAATGTAATAGTCCATTTTTCGCTCACTCAATTGGCCTAGCATTTATAACCTTCGGCATTTTACCATTACAGCTATTGGATTCATTTATAATTCACTTTGGTATTAATTGTTTCTTTTCCATCCGCTTTTCGCTTCTTTTTCACTGTTAACCATTTCCCACAGAATTTCAGGCCAGCACCAACCTGATCCACAACGGACAAAACTCCACCACCTACACACAAAAAAACTTTTCTTGTTTTTTACAAACCATTGCTTTAATTTTGACCAAAATAATCTAAAACCAATCATTAACAAAAGATTATTATGTGCTATATAAATGATATACAGCTGATTACCCCCCATGTATATATTTCTTGTTTGGGTGGTGGTTGTTTTGTGCGATGCATGTTGCACAACACAACAACAGCTTCTTTTGCGCAGACCCAACTTCTGTCGGGAGCACAGACCCTTTGGCAAAAAGCCTGCCCGACCATGGCCAGTCATCTTTGAGACTGCGGGCCGCCTTGCACTGAGAATTTATGGGTGTGGGCAGGGTGGCCCGAAAAGTCAATTTCACACCCTTAACAATCAACATATTTCTTATAAAAAATTTAATTTTATGAAATATAATATTTTATATTTTCTTACTGTTCTTACTACTGTAATACTTTTTACTTCTTGCAGCAAAGAGCAATTCAAAAATGAAGTCCAAGTGAATACAGTGGATCAACTTCAGACAACTACTGACACCGAAAGCAAAATCATTGCTTTCAGGGAAAGTATTGATGCAGTTAGAAACAATCCAAACCTTAAATCAGATAATGCAATCATGATACCTGACGATGCAGAATGGTTTGTTGAAGCACTGGCGAATTATACCTATGGCAATGCAGGATATGAGCGAACCGATCTTATTATCGACAGTGCCGTTTTTGTTGTTCCGGTCTCAGGAGGTAACATTGCGCTGACTGATGTGCGGGTGCTGTATGACGAGGCTGTAACAAAACTCTCAGCGCAGTATTCGGCGATTAGTGCTGAAAACAAACAATTGGTGTTTGCAGATATCACATTAAGAGAAGTCGATGAAAATACTGCAACTTTTGCACTCACTTCGGGTTTTGGAACTAATGAAGAAGAGCAATATGTCATTGATTATGCCTGGTATTGGGGCTGGGAGCTGGGCCGGTGCGATAGTTCAGGACTTGGTGTAGGCTTAGATGCTGCCGACATCATCATGAGTAAAGCCAATAGGTTAATAAGCGCACCTTCTGGAAACTCCTATTATACAAGTGTTTCATATATTACAAAATGGTATTGGGAAGTTCCTACAAATACTAATCCATACGGACCGTACATGCTTTTCCACGATTTTCAGGCCGGCACTTTAATTCATAGATGTTTATCTCCTGAAGAGATCAATTATTACAAAAATCGCATTATTGAAATCGGAAACATGTATAAACCAAGCAATAAAAGCATTATTAGTTTTCTTGTGGAGGACGCGACAGCTTTTGGAATATTTGGCAATGACACCTGGGACATGTGCCACACGGTTAAGACTAAGTATGCAATCTGGCATACTAGCAGCAATCCACCAGCGGATTTATAAATTACAATCGTAACAGACAGAGGGGTGAATTTCCCCTCTGTCATTAAATAATAGATTATGAAACCCATTTCTCTTTTTCTCTTTATAATATTGGTTATCAGTAATATATGTTTATCTCAGCAAACCTTTGAGACATTAATTAGAAATCCTGAAGATCAAGTAATTCATGATTTTTTGGAAGATAGCAATGGTAATTTACTACTTATTGGACGCAGTATTGCAGAAGGTCAAACCTATAACTCAAGCTTTCTTTTGAAACTTGACAGTAACGGTTGTGTCATTTACGAAAATTTTGATATTACCTCAGATACTATCTCGACAACTCTTACGAATATTTTTTATATCAACGAATACTATTACCTGATAGGAGCAGAAAAATCAACAGATACGCCTGTTTTCGAAATGATTGAGAATAAAATTTCTCTTATTAAGCTCAACAACGAGTTGCAACTAATTAGTCATAGAACTTTTTCAATTCCAGAGAACAGATGGTTTTCCTACATCAATTCCATTGTTGATTCCGACACCAATTTTGTTTTAACCGGTTACGTTACCAGATATGACACTACCACCAGCGGGGTTGTTTTTCGTAATCACGATGCTTTCTTTTATAAAATAAGTTTGGAAGGTGATTCTTTGGCTTCGCATTTTTATACCTCCGAAATCCCCTGGCATTTTTCATTTGATATCATTGAAAGCACAGACAAATCAAAATATTATGCCTACGTAAGCCATTTTATACCTGGGGCTAACCAATATGACAGTCAGCGCCTTACACTTGACAAAAACCTCGATAGTATTGCTCTTGAGCCAATACCTTTCTATATGTATGACCCTAACTCTCCGGTGTATCTCAACGAAACAGATGTGCTCATAAGTGGTAAAGGTACGGGAGATTATCCCCGTCATCATGTCATTGCAATCCATAATGAAGCTGGTGAAATCATCAACACCAATCATTTTAAAAAAGAACCCTACCGTGAGCAACCTCCAATGAAAAATGGCATAAGCAAATTTGGCGACAATATCTTTGTGGGTGGTATTTCAAATTTTGATATAGGGAATCCATTTTGGAGCAGTCAGAACTCATGGTTTCATTTGGTCAAGGTAAACACCGATTTATCAATGGTTTGGGAGAAATGGTTTGGTGGGGATGCCTATTATTTTATGTATAACATCCTTGCCACCCGCGATGGAGGTTGCATCATGGTTGGCAATCGTTATGACGACCAAACCCAAAATCAGGAACGGGATGTGTATATTGTAAAGGTAAACGGCGATGGCTTAATCGTGTGGGAGCGTGAAATTTCGATGAACGATCGTTTCTCAATTGTCTATCCAAACCCTGGCCATCAGCTCAACATCCGTTTGGCAGCGCAGCATTCGCAGGCATTACTCAGCCTGTTCGACCAATACGGACGACTTGTATTGCAGCAACAACTCACCCAACCCGAGAGTCTTGTTGAAACAACACATTTGCTTCCAGGCGTTTACCTTTATCAACTCGCAGGGTCTACCGGCCTGAGCGAAAGTGGAAAATGGGTGAAGAAGTAGGAAAGTGGGTTGATCTGTTGATCTGTTTATTCGTTATACTTGCGCAGACCAATAGCCTACTACAACGATCAGGCTGTCCCATATTATACCAAGAAGAAATGTAATTGTCCAATTTTCGCTCACTCAATTGGCCTAACATTTATAACCTTCGGCATTATACCATTACAGCTTTTGGATTCATCTATAAATCACTTTGGTATTATATAATCATTGTTTCGGGTGTTTTCAAAACCATTGATAGCCATGAAATGTTTCAGCTGTTCTATATCGGTCAAAGAAGTGATGGAAACAAATGGCTGCTCAACAACTGCAAACAAGACTTCTTTTTCTTTGACGAAACCCGCTAAGCGATAGGCCGTATCTTCAAAGAAAAAATTATGAAGCAGTAAACTGTGAAAGTAATCTCTCCAGCTTTGATAATAGATGCTGTCGTTGAGTTTGATCACATGGCTTGTGTCTTTCAGGTAAACCCGCTGCTCAGCTCCTTCGCTTACAAATTTGGATAAATCAATCGCGTCAATCCACAGATTTTGATCAGTGATCCAGACTTCTAAATTCTGTGTTTCCTGTTTCCTGACTTGCTTTGGACTTTCAGTTTCTCTGCTTGTTTGCGTGCAATCTCCAAGGTAACGGGTGATTGTTTGGATAATTGCTCCATGCCTAACCTGGCCCTTTCCTGTAATGACATCATAAATTTGCTTCTTTAAACTGGTATTCATTTATGCAAATATACAACAATTGTGAGGTTAAGGTTGTTTTGCTGGCAAGTTGATTCGTTGCGCGTTAGTTTAGAATGGTTTAGCGTTAATCGTGCTTGATTCACCAAAGGCGGACACAGTCTTTGGTCTTTTACATCAGGAGAAAGTACAGAAGGATGATTTTGATCAAGCCCTACAGGCTTGTTTTGAGGCATTGTCATACCTTGTCCCCTATGCTTCCGGCAGGGTTTTCTTGTTTTCAGCCAGCCCGTTAAGCCTGAAAGCTTAGTTAAAACACGAACAGGAGTGCAACCATCATAATCAATTTAGAACCAATCGATATAAAGCGTAATACACTGTTTTGCAACACATAAAATTGATAAATCATTCACTGCCCCAAAATTTAACAGTTGAACCCCTTGCTTTTTTTAAAAGTTTTGCTTACCATTGCTACCTAAAACAAACCAAACAATGTGCATGTCCCTTACCGAAAAGAACTACACTGCAAAGCAAGCCATGCTCAACCTGATACCTGCCACCCGCAATCTGGAAGGCAATGCGCTTGCCGGATACAACGACTACAAAACCATGATGCAGATGCAGATGGCATGGCAGCAGCAACGCAGCATTTTTGACCTTGACAGTTTAGAGGTAGCCAATCTGATTTTCATAGCTGAAAATAGCCAGGGAACGGCAGGCTTACAGGCTAAGGGGATATTGGAGTACGCATACGGACACCACTTCTGCAATTGTTTGAACATAAACGATATGAGTGGGCTAAAGCGAAGTGGCTCCATCAATCCTGACGACCTTGCCAAATTGCACGGTGTTGAAGTTAATGCTCATCCCAACCCAGCAAGCCAGTGGGTGGCTTTCAACTATACCTTGCCTGCAAATACTTACCAGGGTGAAATAAAAATCGTGGATGCAAAAGGAGCAGTAATTACTTCGTTTACTGTGACCGGCACGCAGGGCCAACAGGTTTGGGATTCCCGCAGTGTTACGCCCGGTGTTTATTTCTACACATTGAGTGTAGGAGAGTTTACAAAATCCGGTAAGATAGTGATAAACAAATAAATTGTTCACAAGCGCTATGGCAGTATTGCCATAGCGCTTAATTCATCTCAACATGAAAAATCTTGTCTTCTTATTACTTATTGCTGCGGCGCACCATCCACTTATTTTCAGCCAAAATTTTGAAACAATGTGGCAGAAGTGCATTGGTGGAAGCCAGGAAGAAAGACCAAGTGATATTTTGGCGGTAGAAGGAGGATATTTCATTGTTGGCGGCACATATTCATATGATGGAGATATTTCATTTAATCAGGGAAGCAGTGATGCTTGGGTGATAAAAATAGACAGCATCGGAAATATCTTATGGGAAAATACGTACGGAGGTTCAAATGGGGAGTTTTGGAGAAGAATATTACCGGCACCTGACAATTGCTACTATTTGCTTGGCGCCTCCGGTTCATGGGATGGAGATATCAGTTACGACCCCTATCCTGGTTCCAATGACTTGTGGATTGCAAAAATTGATAGTGTTGGCAATTTGATTTGGGAGAAGATAATTGGAGGCTGGATGATTGATATGATTGAGTCTGCAGCATTAGCCGGCGATGGCGGGGTTGTCGTTTTTGGCTGGACCGGCTCACAGGACGGAGAAGTAACCGTTAATTATGGCATGTATGATATGTGGTTGGTCAAGCTTA
>JAGXRB010000340.1 GCA_018336075.1 Bacteroidota bacterium | reverse complement strand
TTGGCTGTTGGTTGTTGGCTGTTGGCTATTGGCTATTGGCTATTGGCTGTTGGTTGTTGGCTGTTGGCTGTTGGCTATTGGCTATTGGCTATTGGCTATTGGCTGTTGGCTGTTGGCTGTTGCTAAAAGCTAAAGGCCAAAAGCTAAAACCTGAAAGGGCTATTGGCTGTTGGCTATTGGCTGTTGCTAAAAGCTAAAGGCTGGCTATTGGCTGTTGCTAAAAGCTAAAGGCCAAAAGCTAAAAGCTGAAAGGGCTGTTGGCTGTTGGTTGTTGGCTGTTGCTAAAAGCTAAAGGCCAAAAGCTAATCGCTAACCCATAACGTTTTATCTGAAAGGGGTATACTAAAGAAAGAGTTGCAGCGCACCGTGATATTTCTTAAAATGGCAAACCAGCCGGCTTTTTCAACCGCAACGGCTACCGGAAGAAAATTCTTGCTTTGGCTATACAAATTACGATTGACACAATATAAATTACGATTGACGCAATATAAATTACGATTGACACAATATAAATTACGATTGATACAATATAAATTACGATTGACGCAATATAAATTACGATTGATGCTATATAAATTACGATTGACACAATATAAATTACGATTGATACAATATACATTCGATCGGAAGGGCTATACATTCGCTTCGAAGGTCTGTGCAACTTTGTTGAAGCATTGAACGATCGTAGCGGGGATCCAAATGTGTTTATTTGAGGCCAAAAAACAGCACATTAGTATTCATCTCAGGCCAGTTTTAAGATCATTTTCAGGTCGATGGTTTTGAGTTTTATTAGGGGTAATTCAGGCTCTTTCAAACAGCTTTTTTTCACATTTGTCAGAAACTGGCGTAAAACATCATTTTTTGGTAAAATTTGCCTCTTGTAAATAATTATATATCAGCATTTTAAAAAAGTGTCACGCTTTTGCCTAATAGTAGAAACTATTAATATTATAGCGTATGAGAAACATTTACAGAACCGGACGGCAGCAAATTGAGGTCATCGACCGCATGAACTGCGATGCCGGACAAAAGAATACAGTATTAATCTTTAATTCATTCAGAAGATGAAAACGCAGTTAATTAAAATTCAGAACTTCCGAACCATTAAAAACCTGTTGGAATTACACAGCAGCGCTTTTGAAGGTAAGCCCAAAGCCATTGTTTTTCGCGATGGTTTTTTCGAACGGACCGAGACGCTTCACCAACTTATCAATGGTTTGGTGAGTCCGGTCAGCAGTATCTACAAAGCACGCATGGATGGCCGCGCTCAACTGCATCAAAGGTTGCAGCTGATCACTGATTTTGGCATTATGTTTGCCAAAAACACCGGTAACTCTACCTTGCTCAACACCTTTACGCATTACAACCGGCGCCTTCGGTCAATTTCGATCGGAAAGATGCTGCAAGTTGCCAATGACGAAATGAATCTGCTTAACCAATACCAAAGCGATGCCGAGGCATTGGGTTTGCCTGACAATATTGTACAGGATTTGCAGCTTCTGATCAACGAATTTCAAACCGTTAACGATCAAACCCAGCTTCAGCTTGGTTTGCGTCGCAAAAACAGGAAACAAATTGCAAAACTTATTGTGGAGTGCAATGTAATCCTGCGGTATGAAATGGACAAATTTGTAAAATTCAATGCTGCTGACTGGCCTGAACTGGCAGATGGTTATCAGTACCTGCGCCGCAGAAGACCATCTGCAAAACGAAAAACCGTCGCTGAATACTCCGATATTATCGGTACTGTCAGCGACAAAACAAGCGGACAGCTTCTCGCCGGTGCCACAGTCAGGCTGATTGAAAAGGCATGGAATATCACCACCGATGCCAACGGCGACTTCCTCTTCGACGATCTCAAAGCAGATCGCTACACCCTCAGCTGTCAGGCAAGCGGCTATGCCTTGCCCGAACCGGCTTCAATTGTTCTCGGCAAAAACGACAGTATTGTCTGGAATTTCCAACTCGTCAAGCTTTAGCATCCAACATAAGGCTTTAGCTTAAACACAAAAAGCAAGGCGCTGCCGTTTCGGCAGGGTCTTGCTTTTTTTTGGTGCTGGTGTTTGGTGGTAGGAAATCAGAAATCAGAAATCAGAGGTCAGAGGTCAGAGATCACACATCACAGATCACAGATTACAGATTACAGATCACACATCACACATCACAGATCAAAGATTACAGATCACACATCACAGATTACGGAAATCAGAAATCATCCGCCGTGGCGGAAGAAATCAGAGATGGGTTATGAGAGGTTAGAGGTCTTTGATTTCAATTTTATTTCCATAAAAAATCCGGAAGAACATAAAAATGTAAGGCTATGTTTTTTATCTTTATGTCTTGAAAAAAAAGATGGAAAATGGGAGATAAATACTAGGTAAAAATGCCGTAGTGAGTGTATATACCTCGACAAATTTTATAAGACACAACACAAATGAAGACACTTTGGATTACATACTCTTGGGAAGACAATAAAAATGGAGACATAGAATATATCGCCCAAGAGCTTGAGAAAAAAGAAGTTAGCGTAAAACTTGATAGATGGAATATTCAGGCTGGAAAAAGGCTTTGGGAACAAATAGACAGATTTATTTCCAACCCAAAAGAATGCAATGCTTGGGCTATTATTGCAACTCAGAATAGTCTGGGAAGTGAGCCATGCAAGGAAGAAGTGGCGTATGCCCTAGACAGAGCATTGAATTCTAGGGGACAATCATTTCCTCTTATTGGAATTTTCCCTTCATCGGTTGACAAGGGACTTATTCCGTCTGCAATAAAAACTCGACTATATGTAAGTTTAAAAGATGGAGATTGGATTGAAAGAATAAAATCAGCATTAGAAGATAGAGCCCCTAATATTCCTAGGCCGATATTTGAACCATATACTATTGAAATAAGAAAAACTAATGACGGTAGAAATGCAATAGAATTGAGACCAAGAGCCGGAACTTGGGCACCTTTTATTTGTGCAGTCCCATTAAATGAAAAAGACAAATTAAAACCTAGTATTCTATCTGGTCCCAAAGGAAACATTCCAATGGGCGGATTTTTAACTATGACTGGCGAAGGTGAAAGTGAAGACAAAAAATGGTGGTTTATGTTTGCTGGTAACGAAGCGACACCAACCATGAGTTATTTTCTATTTTGTAATGAACTTCCATCACAAATTGTATTTGGCGTAAATGGTGGACAGCCACAATTTTTAATATCTATGAAGTAACAACAGCACATAATAAACAGTCCTCTGGGTGTTCTATCTCGCCAATCCCAAAACCCAGCCATACTTCCCACATTTCCAAAATTGAATTATATCTCACCACGCTCAATCCACCGCATCCCTGCCAGCATCCAATAATCCGCTATGCACTTATCCACAGTTTTTGGCGGTTTTAAACAGAAAGTTGAACATCCGTTCTTTGATCTCAATTTTATTTCTATCAAAATCCGGAAGAATATAACGGTGGATGATTATGTTTTTTATCTTTATGTCTTGAAAAAACAATGGAAAATGGGATGTAAACAAAAGACGAAAATAGACGCAGTATTACGGGTATATATTCATTATTGCCAATGCTGTAAAAAATATTTTTTTGTGTAAAATAAATCAACAGCTATGAAAAGCACTTTTAAAATCAATCTTAACACAAGAGGACAAATTGCTGTCTTGATTGCAATTGCAAGTATCATAGTTGCCATTGGAGGATACTTCATTTATAACCATCAAGCAAACAAAACCTTACGGGAAAATGAAAAAAAATTGACTCTGATTGCAAAACTAGAATCAAAACAGTTATCCGCCTGGTTTCATAATGAATTGAAAGATATTCAAATAATTACAACATATTCATTCGTAGCTGAAGAAGTGAAAAAAATACTGGAATCGAACGCTTTGGCCGATAAATCAAGACTAACAAAATTTCTAAGTCAAATTAGAAATGAGGAAGATTATAATGATGTCATCATTGCATCTGCTGATGGAAAATTGGAGATTTGGGCCGGCGAACATCCTGGGGTTCTGAATGAGGTAGAACGACGAACCATCGAAAAAGCGTATCTACAGAAAAAAACGCTGAGCACAGAATTGTTTAGGCATAAGTCAGATGGCGAGGAAAAAATCATCATTTCCTTTATTTCCCTAATTAAAGATGCTGACAACAATATTTTGGCTGCTTTGATAGGAAGATATGATGTATCCCAAACTATTTATCCTATCATTGATGGATGGCCAATACCAAGCCAAACTGCCGAATCTTCTCTATTTAAACTAGAAAATGACAGCATCGTATATCTGAATAACCTGAAACACAATAACAACGCGGCTTTGAACTTGCGAATCCCGGTAAGAAACACTGAATTGCTTGCATCACAGGCCGTTTCCGGAAAGTTGGGCTTGGTATCAGGAAAGGATTATCGCAATGAAGATGTAACAGGTTTTGTTTCAAGAATTGAAGGCACACCCTGGTATCTTATATCAAAAATTGATGATAGCGAAATGTATCAAGGGAAATATGTAATTGCAGGAGTTGTTGCCGGATTTGTGCTGCTGTTAATTTTTATTATTATATTTTTTATTGTATTCATTTTCAACCGGAGGCAGAAAAACATTTACAAAGAGCTTTACAATAAAGAAAAAGAAGTCTGGCAACAGCAGGAGAAATTCAAAGTTACCATGGATAGTCTGGGCGAAGGCGTTATAGTTACTGATATGGATGCCAAAGTGCAATATATTAATAAACATGCCGAAGCGTTGACAGGATGGAATTACAGTGATGCACTGGGCCGAAATATTGGGGAAATTTATCCGCTGAAGAATGAAGAAACCGGTGAAAAGGAAAACAACATCCTTGAAAAAGTGATAAAATCTGGAATTGTTAAGGAACTTGCCAACCATACGCTGCTGGTTACAAAAAGCGGAAAAGAGATTCCTGTTATGGATATCGGCGCTCCAATTTTTGACGATGAAGGTTCACTGACAGGTATTGTCATTACGTTTCAGGATGAAACAGAAAAAAGAGCCCAGAATTGTCTTATCAAGGAAAGCGAGCGAAATTTACGTGAATTTTTCGAAAACGATATTACAGGCGATTATGCTGCAACTGCTGATGGCGAACTATTGAAGTGCAATCCAGCTTTTGCACGAATACTGGGTTATAGTTCACCTGATGAACTGGTTGGACGAAATATTATAGAATTTTACAGGGATCCGGTTGATAGAGAAGAATTTTTAAAAATCATTCAAGTGTCTAAGATTATGAATGGTTTTGATATGATTTTAAAATATAAAGATGGTTCGGAAATATTTTGCAAGGAAAATATTGTTGGCGTATTTGATGAATCAGGCAGTCTTGTCAGATATTTTGGCTACCTGCAGGATATCACTGAACAAAAAGAGGCGGAAGATAAATTACAGAATAGAGAACAACTGCTCTCATCGGTAATGGATACTCAGCAGGAGCTGATTTGCAGGTTTTTACCCGACACCACCCTCACTTTTGTAAACAAGGCCTATTGTAAACTTTTCAGTAAGACAGAAGAGGAACTTTTAGGGCAAAAGTTTTTAGTACTGGTACCCGAATCTGAATGGGAAGATATTTTTTCAAATTTGAAAAACTTGAATAAAAAAAATCCCCAAATAACCTATAAAAGTTCCGCATTCAAAGCAGATGGTTCTGTGATGACAATAGAATGGACAGATATCGCCATTTTTAATAATCAGGGGGAGTTGGTGGAGTTTCAGTCAGTAGGACATGATATTTCCGAAAAGTTAAAATCAGAAAAAGAGTTGTTATTCCTTCTGAAAATGAATGAACTGTTAAGAAAGATCGCTGCAGATTACATCAGTTTGCCTATGCATGAAACAGATTCATATATAGAAATGTCGTTGGGGGAAATTGGAAAATTCATAAAAGCCGACAGGGTTTATATATTTGATTACGACTGGCAATTGCATACCTGCTCAAACACTTTTGAATGGTGTGAGGAAGCAATAGAACCACAAATTGATAATTTACAAAATGTTTCTTTGGATGACATTCCCCATTGGTGGAACCCTCACAAACAAGGAATACCTTTAATAGTTGATGATGTTTTAGCCCTTGAAGAGTCAGATGTTGTTCGACAAATTCTTGAACCACAAAAAGTAAAAAGTCTGATTACAATTCCTATATTGGATAAAGGGAACTGTTTGGGGTTTGTTGGTTTAGATTATGTACAGGATTATTATAGTCCTTCAAAAAGAGAGAAAGATGTGTTATTTGTATTTGCTGATGTTCTGGCAAGTATTAATAGACAGGTTAAAATAAATAAGGAGCTTGTCAAATCCAAAGAAAAAGCGGAAGAAAGCGATAAACTGAAAACAGCCTTTATCAACAATATCTCCCATGAAATA
>JAGXRB010000339.1 GCA_018336075.1 Bacteroidota bacterium | reverse complement strand
CAAGCCTGTGCTTTTCGCGATCAGTTTGAAGTATTCAGTGAGGCCAATGCTGTGATTATTGGCATCAGCGGACAATCTGTTGAAAGCCACAAAGAATTTGCTGAAAAACACCGCCTTGGTTTTACACTGCTAAGCGATGCCGGCAACAAAATAAGGAAGCTTTTCGGAGTACCGACCAATCTTTTGGGCTTATTGCCCGGTCGCGTTACCTATGTTGCAGATAAATCGGGCAAAGTCATTTATACATTCAATTCCCAGCTCCAATCCGAAAAGCATGTGGATGAGGCACTGAAAATACTCAAGGGATTGAAATAAACCTGTTTCCTGTTGTATGGAGCATTTTTAACATATAAGCATTTAACTTAAAATCAATCAATTATGAAGATCGCTAACATTTGGAAACTCATCATATCCATCATCCTGCCACTTTCGGTTGGAGCAGTTGCAGGCATGTTTACCTCAATGGCTATCCCAGAATGGTATGCCGGTCTCAGGCAGCCCTCGTTCAATCCGCCCAACTGGATTTTCGGACCTGTATGGACAACGCTGTATATCGTGATGGGTTTTTCATTTTTCCTGATATGGAAAATGGAGGCGACCAAAGAGCGTAACCGCGCCATTCTGATCTATTTGGTGCATCTGCTGCTGAACTTTGGTTGGAGTTTTTTCTTTTTCTATTTCAAAGTGATCGGGATTGCATTGATTGAAATCATTATGTTATGGTCAACAATTGTTATTATGCTTATCAGTTTTTACAGACTGAAGCCTTTGGCAGCTTACATGAATATTCCATACTTATTGTGGGTAACATTTGCCACCGCGCTGAATGCAGCCTATTTTTTTCTGAACAGAGGTTGATTGAGGATACAAGATATGATGTCTATAGCCTCAAGTCTTTTATTACGAAAGAAAAATTATTTTTTAAGCTATTTACAACAAATGACTATTTTTGAAACATTCAGCTAAGACCAGAAATAATATTTAAGAACATAGCGAAACTGGAAAGCCAAATAAATTAACATCAATAAAAGAAAAAACATGAATAATCTCGCTTTACTTGCTCAGGCAATAGTTGCAATATCTATCGTGATTGTATGGGTATTTCGTTTCGATAACATAGTGAAAGAATTTAAGCAATATGGCCTGAGCGACTTAACCCGCACAGTTGTTGGGTCGGCTAAAATTATACTCGCAACCTTGTTGGCTGCAGGCATCTGGTTTCCGTCTCTTGTTCTTATTCCGGCACTTATGATGGCCTTCCTGATGATCAGCGCACAATATTTTCATTTCAAAGTTAAAAACCCCTGGCAGAAACGCGTGCCTTCGCTGTTTTTACTACTGCTTTGCTTGTTTATTGCCGCAGTATCCCTCAATTTGATTGTTTGATGGGCGTATTTGACTTAGTAGTCTTATTTTCAGGTTTTTCCTTTTTAATTTATGGAATCAGCTGGTTTACCTCTCCTTTCATGAAAAGTGAGTTTAAACGCTTTCAGCTCGAGAAATTTGGACTGCTGACCGCCATTTTGGAGATTGCCGGAGCATTTGGATTGTTTGCCGGATTGATATTTCATTCCATTTTGATGATCTCCTCAGGTGGATTGGCTCTCTTAATGTTTTTTGGTCTTCTGGTGAGACTGAAAGTAAAAGATGGTTTTTGGGTTTCTCTGCCTGCTTTGTTTTACATGATGCTTAATCTGTATATCTTTATTGCCGCAGTGTTTTAATAGAATTTGAACAGAATATATAAACTTATGTATGAGTAAGCTTGTCGTTGTCAAAAAATATATTGAGGAGATATTTGAAACCAGCCGTTTTGCTGTGCTTGCAACGGAAGGGGATGGGCAGCCACATGCAAGTTATATAGCAATTACGCCAATGGATAGCTACAGTGCGCTTATTTTTGCAACCTATCGCAATACCCAAAAATATCTTAATCTCACAAGCAACGGCAAAGTAGCGTTGCTGGTTGAAAGCGGGAAATACAGCAGCACAGCGCAACAGAATAGTTTTGTGCTCACTGCATTTGGGCATATGGAAGAAATTAAGGCATCAGAAAAGGAATTCGTTTTCAATACACATCTTGAATGGCATCCTGATCTATTGACCTTTATGCAAGCCGAAGATTGCACACTTGTCAGAATCAAAGTCGATCTCTATCAGGTTGTCAGGGGAATTGATGATGTGGAGTGGTGGAGCATCAAAGATATCGATGACCACAAATCAATTTGAAAATTACGCTTTCAGTTTCCATGCTGGTATGATGAAAAAATCAGAAATTTTTTCCAAACTGGCTAACCATCAAAAAATCAATAAATCAACCCCTTCTATATCCACATATCTTCAAATCCTTTTCTCAGAAGTTAATTTCTTCTCCAAAGTAACCCTTTCAACTTGAAAATCAAATCACCTGGTCCATATTGATTTCCCTGCATTCGCAAATATTCTGAAATTTGACCTTCCAGAATCCTTTAAGCCAGACTAACTTTATGTCGCTGTTGAAGAAGAAGATGACTAGACTGATAATAATAAAACTTAATAATCTAAATATATTCTCTTAATATCCAGCACCTTGTACCGATGTATCTTGGCGCTTCCAATTGCAGTTTATTGCAAATGGAGCTAACTTATAATGTAGCTAAAAGAAACGTACAATGCTGATGAACCTCCAACAATCCATTATCCTTCAGGATACGAGAGTTTTGCTTAAACCAATGCAACACGCTGACTTCTTTCGTTTGCTGCCTTTTGCCTTGAATGAACCTGATCTTTGGAGGTATTCTGTTGTACAACCCATTGGTTCACAGGGAATGGCAAAATATGTACGCTTAGCAGTTGGTGCCAGAAATTCAGGTAAGGAGTTTCCTTTTATAATAATGGATAAAACCACTCGAACCTACATTGGCAGCACGCGCCTGTTTGATGTAAACACCCAAACCAAATGTGCTCAGATTGGCTACACATGGTATGGAGGGAAATATCAGGGCAAAGGAATCAACAAACAATGTAAATACCTCTTGCTCGAATGGGCATTTGAAGAAATGGGATTTGAAAGAATCGAATGTAGGGTTGACAGTGAAAATCACAAAAGCATTCGGTCATTAAACAGCGTTGGATACAAGCAGGATGGAATCCTTCGCAGTAACGGGATAAGGGCTAGTGGTACACGTCGCAGCAGCATTGTTTTCAGTATTCTGAAATCTGAATGGTTGAGTGAAATAAAGAGCAGACTTCAAGATCTGATGAGTATGCCAACATTACAACAGCAAAGCATCAGTTTGAGCATACAGTCAGAGCCAACATCCTTTGACAAAAACAACCATCAAAGCATTGACAGGCTCCTCGTCAAATGATGAATCCTTTTAAGATCTTCTTCAAAAGCCTCTGAAAGTCGGTTGGTGTTAAGAATCATGTCGGTTTTCAAAATAGGTTTTTCTTCTCACTACTGTCTCATTTAAACTTTGAAAAGTTCTTTGAAAAATTTGATTATCAATTATTTGTAAGCGTTTCTACTGCGTGACGATTTGAATTGGTTTCTTTGGTTCAAAATTACCTTGAAACAAGCTTGTAGTTTGTCTTTCTGACGAATAATTTTGATTTGTCTGCCCTTGAAATCGCTATCTTCTTCAAAAATCGCTGGCAAGTTGAACTGTTTAAATGGATCAAGCAGCATTTGAAAATTAAAAGCCTTTGGGAAACACACTCAATGCGGTCAAAACACAAATCTACTGTACAATAATTACCTACTGTCTGGTTGCAATTATTCGCAAAGAATTAAAAATCGTGCGATTAAACTACGAAATATTACAAATACTTGGAAACTCCTTACTGAAAAAAGCGCCTGTAAATGAATTACTTACATTAGCAAATAATAAAAAAATCAAAGAACAATTTTCTAACCAACTGGCTCTCAATCTAATCTAACAAGACTCTAATGATTCAAACCGAAACAATTCTCACTTTCACATACTAATATTGCACCCTCAGTCACGCAATTTTCAACTACAGCATTAAATAGTTTTATTGCCCTATTCACCATCCTAATTTTGCTTTCATTAATCAAAATAATTTATTGAAATGAAAGTACTTATAATCAAACAAAATATTCTTATCGGCTTATTTCTAGCAGCTTTTCTTGTATTTTTTTTCGGTTATTGTTCATACAGTCAGAATCTTAACTGGAAATTTCAAACACGAGGCAGAATTTACGCTACACCTGCCATATCAGGCGATGTTGTACTCGCAGGCAGTGGCGATTCAACTTTCTATGCAATCGACAAACCGACAGGTGAATTGAAGTGGAGCTTCAGAACAAACGGTTCAGTTCACTCCAGTCCTGTTATTTACGAAAATCATGTTTTCTTTGGAAGAGCAGATGGCACTCTTTATGCTTTGCATATCCACACAGGAGAGCTTCTGTGGAAGTTCGATTCGCAGGGAGAGAAAATGCTTGATTTCTGGGATTACTATCTTTAATCACCCGTTGTTTACAATAAAATTGTTTATTGGGATAGCGGTGATGGTTTTCTTTATGCTATCAACTGTAAAACAGGGAAACCTGATTGGAAATTTGAAGCAAAAGACATTATCCATGCAACACCACTGGCATCAGATGATAAAGTGTTTTTTGGCGATTTTGGTGGATATTTCTATGCCCTGAACGCTGAAAATGGCGATTTAATCTGGCAATTCCGTACAATTGGCGACACCTATTTTCCTGATGGAGAAATTCAAAAGGGTGCAACAATTGACAGGGACATCGTTTACATTGGCAGCAGGGATTACAATATTTATGCATTGAATGCGCAAACAGGTCGTGGCCATTGGAATATGAAAGAGCTTGGAAGTTGGATAATTGCAACGCCCTTTGTGCACAAGGATTATGTTTATTTTGGTACTTCCGATACCCATCGGTTCTATTGCATAAGCAAAACTTCAGGGAAAATAGTCTGGCAGATTTCTGTTCCATTGCGCGTTTATGGTTCCGCCAAAGAGCACAATGGGATTATCTATTTTGGCTGTTTCGATGGCATCCTGCGCGGTGTTGACCCAAAAACCGGACAAACAAAATGGCAGTTTCAAACCAATGGAAGCAGAGAAAACTACAGCAAAATTTTTGATGCTGAAGGAAAATTCAGAGAGGGCTTCGCGCTTTATGGAAAAGATTATCTGGAATCTGAAAAGCTTATACATACCCTTGGTTCAATCCTTTCAACACCGGTTGTTGATGGAAATGTTATGTTCTTTGGAAGCTCGGATGGAGGATTGTATGCTGTAAGCATTAATTAATAATCAAGATTCAAATGTTTCAAAAGACCAAAGATCAAATCCCAAAACCCAGTAAATTATCTTGACATTCAGAAAACACAGGATTAATTTGAGAGAAAAAGGAAGCAATTCCCTTTTCTATAATCTACTGCATAATCTGAAAAATATATAAATTATTTCCTGTAAGTGTATAAAAACATATTTATCTACAATCAGTTGAATATTATTGCAATAACTTGTTTTTTATTGTATCTTAGGGGCCGTTTAATACTGTTCAGGAATGCTTCGCACCCTAATCATCGACGACGAGGAACATATACGTGATACGCTTGCTAAAATGCTTGCCCGATATTGCCCTCAGGTTGAAGTTGTTGGAAATGCAGATAGTCTGGCAAAAGGGGTTAAAGCTATCGAGAAGTATAATCCTGAGCTTGTGCTGCTCGACGTTCAGTTGGCAGATGGCAATGGATTCGATTTGCTAAAATCGCTTCCTGCCATTCGATTTCAGGTTATCTTTATTACAGCTTATGATAAATATGCATTAGGTGCATTCAAATTCAGTGCAATAGATTATTTGTTGAAGCCGATCAACCCTGAACAACTTGCTAACGCAGTGGAGCGTGCACAATTGGTTATTAACGAACATTTACAGATACAGATTCATGCACTTGAGGAGAACCTTAGATCAGGCAGCCGGCAGGATAGAAGGATTATTCTGAAAACGCTTGATAACATTTACCTGATCGAACTCCGGAATATTGTTTGTTGTGAATCAGATAGTTGCTATACGACTCTTCATACAACCACCGGAGACCGGATTGTGATGGCAAAAACCCTGAAAGATTATGAGGAACTCTTTGCCGGTTCCGGATTTTACAGGGTACACAAATCGTATTTGATTAATCTGTCACATATCAAACGTTTCGAAAAGCAGGATGGTGGCTATATTGTCCTACTTAATGAACTGAAAATTCCTGTTGCTTCGAGAAGGAGGGAAGAAATTATTGAGCTTATGGAAAAAATGGCGGAATAATTTGGACAAAATACCTCTTGGCTTCGGCAACATGATTCTTATTGGGATACGTTGCCAAAGACAGAAGTGGGAAGAGTGGAGTTGTACCGTTTCAAGGCATGATTTGGATCGACCAATGCGCTTCCAAACTGCATTTAAAATATCGTAGGTTCATATTTTTAGTATAATCTTCAGGCACATGTTCAGAAGCATTATTTTGTGTACTTTCTTAGGAATAGTTCAGCTTCTTTGCGGCATGAATAATCAGAGTGAGCAATTGACTAAAGCAGATAGTCTGAAAAGCAAACTGGCAAATGCCGGAGCCATCGAACGCATCGATATTCTCAATGAACTTGCCTCTCATTACGCAACCATTAATTTTGATTCAAGCATTATGTTCTCGGCTCAGGCCATGCAATCAGCTACAGTTTATGGATATGATGCCGGAGTGGGAATAGCCAGACTAAATACCGGGAATGCGTATTATTACAGAATGGACCTGAAAAATGCACTTCTTTCTTATCTTTCTGCCTTAAAAACGCTTGAGGAATTGAACCCATCGAAGAAACTGGGCGAACTTTACATGCAGCTTGGCAACATCAATTATTATATAGGAAGAACCGAAAAATCTATTACATTTTACAAACTGGCATTAAAGAGCTTCAAAGCCATTCACGATGACAGTCAGGCGTTGCAGGTACCATACGCCATCATGTTTACCTATCTTATAGATAACCAGTCTGATAGTGCTGAGTTCTATGGCAAAGTATTCCTGACTGAGTGCGATAAACTCAACGACCAAAATATGAGGGCGCACGGATTAAATGTTTTGGGTTGGGCCTATTCCCAAATGTTAACCCCTGAAAGCCGGCAAAAAGCCATTGATTGCAACTATGAGTCACTGGAAATTGGTAAAGAGATGAGCGATGAAACATTGATCGCCGTAAACTATCTTAACCTGGGCAATAACTACGATCGGTGTGACTGGGCATTCGAAGGGTCAACGGTTGATTTGGTGCTGGCAAGATCATTTCACGAGAAAGCATTCCTGGCGGCACATAAGGCTGGCCTTCATCTGCTCATGGGAGCCATTTCAAATTACCTCGCGGCGATTGATATTGAAGAAGGGAAATTCAAACAAGCTGAGGTAAACCTGCAAAACAGCAAAAATCACTTGGATACTGTGCTGATGGCGCCCTATGCGCATTCTTCTACCGGACCATTTAATTCGTTTGGAAAAATGGTGGACTATATCCTTGCGCAACAACACAGGGTTTATATGTATGAGAGGCAGTTTAAGCTCGAAATGGCCAGAGGGAAAACCAACAAAGCAATAGAATATCTGCATTTGATCTATCAATACAGCGATAGCATATACGCCCAGCAGCAAGCGCGTCAATTCGAGCTGATTATGGCTGAAGCCGAAGCCGATAAAACAGATCAGAAGATAAGAGCATTGATGCAGGAAAACGAATTGAGAAAAATGAGGCTGAACCAGTCGCTCCTTATTTTTAGTACGGTGGCAGGTGCGATCCTGTTAATCAGTATGGCTTTGTTGTTGTTTATTCAGCACCGGCGCAACCGGGCCGAACAAAAGTCGGCCTCAATGGAACAACGCCTGCTACGTGCTCAAATGAACCCCCATTTCCTGTTCAACTCGCTGGCCAGTATCCAGAATTATATCATTAACGAAAAATCAGATGAAGCCTCTCTGTATCTTTCCCGCTTTTCGCAACTTGTGCGTAATGTACTTGATAATTCGGCAGAGGAATTTGTATCGCTTGAAAATGAGGTAGATGCCATTCAGAACTATCTTGAATTGCAGAAAGTGCGCTATGCCGGTAAATTCGATTTTAAACTGTTAGTGGATAATCAGATTGACCCTGAATTCACATATATACCACCAATGCTGGCGCAGCCCTTTATCGAGAATTCGATCGAGCATGGCATCAAACATCTGGAAACCAAAGGATATATCGATATCCGGTTTTTGCTTGATGATGGATTGATACGATTTGAAGTGGAAGACAATGGCGTGGGAAGGGAAAAAGCTGGAATCATTGAACATAGACAAAATTCCCACCATCGGTCTCTGTCAACCTCTATAACCCGCGAACGATTATTGGCGATCGGTCAAAAAATTAAAAAGAAAATCAAACTCGAGATTATCGATTTAAAAAATAAGGATGGAAATGCTTGTGGAACAAAAGTGACATTCAGAATACCTTGTGTATCGAACCATCTTAAAGATGAAAAGCCGGAATCAGGATGATGTCGCATATATGGAAAACCCGGCTTTGATTATTTGGATACCATTTGTTACATGTATAATGATTATGGGGATTCTCAGGTCGAATCATCAAGAACTGGTGTGGCAAAGGAATTGCCAACTGCAAACTGTCAACTTATTATTTTTTAGGCAATTCAAACACTGCCCTCCATTAAATCGGCAACAGGGAATATCAAATCGCACTCATTCCAGTTGAGATTGCCGTCGATGATTGCGAAACTCTGAAATAATTTCTCATCAAGATATTTACGGATGGATGTCTGGAATTCTGAAGAAAAGGCTTGAAATCAACTATGCTTTGAATTCCATTGCTGAATACAAGTCTAATGGCAAAATTATCGGCATAATCGGCTGCAATCACTTCTACCAAATCTGTACCATATACTTCTGAAGGTTCTTGAACTATCTTCATTTTATTGGTTTATTAATCCTCTCAAATGTAACTTCTTTATTGTACACACAATAGTCTACCCATTTTTCAACAATTCTGCTTCCATAAAGACTAACATAATCATTGAAATCATTGAGTTTTTTACCAGTCATTGGTCTTCTTCCTTTTACAGGTTTAATTTTAATTTCCTCAATTTGTCCGTTTACAATGAAAAACTCTGCAGAAATTTCAAATTCATTGTATTTTCCGTGGACATGGACAGGTTCATGCTCATTTGAATAGAAAAAAACAATTATTCCAAGGTATTCGTAAATTTTTGGTATTCCAGTTTAAATCAATCACAACTATACGCTATTCTCCCTTTCTTGGGAATAAAACTGTCATTAAATTCACATTCCTGATTCACCCGGATAGCCTAAAAAACAGCAAATAAAGTGGAAGATTTCCTGCTTTTACGATGCGTTCCCTTAACCAACACCAGCGTTCACTTAACAGAACCCGGCGTTCACTTATTCGGTTCATACTTGCCTTTTTGGCGCGCTATATTTATAATGAATAATTGTGTTTACCTAAAATCCAAAAGCCATGAAAAAAAATCTACTTTTTTGTTTTTTCAGCATTGGTTTTATCATGCTGACACATGCGCAACAATTGCAACATTCAACTTGGACCAGAGTTGATACGTACCTAATTAACGATACTATTTTTCTACATTTTACTGAAAATACCTGCACATGCAACACATCTGATGGATTGTTAGTGAGCAGTACTTTTACCGAGGAAGGCAATACTTTTACGGTTATTGATGTATCAGGACCATTTGCCTGCTCCAATACAATTATCGGGACTTATACCTTTACCATTATCAATGGAACCAGTCTGAATTTTACGCTGGTCAGCGATGCATGCTCCGGCAGGGCAAACTCACTGACAGCGGATGTTTTCAAAAGGATGCCTCCAAAAACAATTCATATTCCGGCTGATTTTCCCCATATTCAACAGGGTATTGCTGCAGCCGATAATACGGACACTGTTCTTGTTGATCCGGGCACTTATTTCGAAAATAT
>JAGXRB010000338.1 GCA_018336075.1 Bacteroidota bacterium | reverse complement strand
TTTAATATATAGGATTCCGGTATTTCAAAACCAAGTTCATTGATTGTGCGGAGTGCAATGGCAAGCATTCCCTGATTTACCGCCAGCCGATCCGTTTTAGGATTGAAGTCAACAATATCAACCTGACTGAGAGAAAAGTGCGACCTGCATATTCCGTCTTTTTCGTTGTCAAATTCATTGAGCACATAATCGACAGCCATTTTGATTTTGTTTTGTGGCAGATCGACACCAAAACGGCGTTTGTTTAGCATGGCCCAAATGAGCCAATGAATGGTAGCTTCGTTGTCTTTGGCTTCTACAGAACCCATATAGGGAGTGATGATTGTGCCAATTCCACCATTTTTGGTCTGGGTTTTTCCCCATTGTTCCCAAATAGCCAGATTCAGTTCTTTGTTGTAGGTGGCCACAATTGAAAAGAATGCATCACGGTTGTACATATCCGGCGAATAATTCATGTTGGGGACAACAAAAGGTGTCATATCATTTACCGATGTGATCCATGTGAGCATATTTAAATTGGCAAAGAGCATTTTCTCTATCTCCGTGCCTTTAAAACCTTTGCCTTCAGCCAGTCTTGTTTGGGCTGAGATCATGAAATTTTTGTGGGAGGTGTAGGGTTCAACAAAAACATAGGTTGTTTTTTGAATGGCTTTCCCCAAAGGGAGTAAGTTGTAGGCTTCACTTTCCGGTATGTGCTCTGTAAAATGCAGGTTTTTTATCTGAAGCCAGGATTCTTTACCTGATTGTGTTCCAATAAACAAGGAAATGGAATCATTTTCGATGTATGGAATAAATATGCTGCCTTTAAAATGTGTCCATTCGTTTTCGTTTGCCGGAAAATTATCGATGTATTTTACGCCTTCTTCAAGTTCAAGTGTTTTTACTCCATTTTTAAGACGAAATAATTTCAGGGCAACATTGGAATTGCCTTTACAAAGAAATGAAATGGTATAGATTTTTTGATCTGTAAAAGGTGCAATATATTCAATTCCAGACCTTCCAGATGGAAATAGACTCAGAGAGATGATGCTGTCATTGCTTTCAACCTGAACGTTTCCAACTTTTTGATAATCCCCAACAGCTTTTATAGTTTTATTTCTCCCGGAATCAAGGTTATACATTTCGCCAAATGTTTGCCGGACATAATCTTTTTGCAGGTGCTGCTCATTCAGGGATGAAACAGAAAACAGAGCCGGATCAGGGAGTTTTCGCATACCTACGAAACCGCCACCACGACCGCTGAACCGGCGGCGGGTAGTTCTGGTAAAATGGTTCAGATAGCCGGCATCCGTCAGAAATCCAATCACTTGTTTGTTTTGGTTTACCCAACCAACTGCCGGATACATTTCATGCACCAATCCTCCCGGGAAATTTTCATGTTCAAAAGTTATGTAATGAAGTGGTTTTTCTGTAGGCAGCGATGTTTCTTCCAAAATATAAAACATGTCTGGCATCGAGGGCTGGAAAAGATCAAAAGTCTTTTTTACCACATTTTTATTGATAATTTCGTAACGGACACTTATGCTCAGGTTGGCGTCAAATTCGGGAACATAGGAGTCTCGTTTTAAAGTTATCAAAGAATCGTTGCCGCTATAATGCTCTCCTTTCCAGTCTATTGTAGCTGTCGTACTGGCATCTGTATTGAATAATCTTATTCTGAAAACCTCCTTGTTTGTAACAAGCACTTGTTCGCCATCAAGGATTTCAATGCGAAAACCCTGCAACGAGTCTCCGGCTACCTTGAGATGGAGTTGCTGGCTGTTCACACTGAAACCAATTCCGAATGTAAGGATTGCAATTATTAACAATGTTAATCTGTTTTGGTGCTTGTTCATAAAGGTCAGTTTTGGAGTCATTAACAAAAATAATTTTGAAACGGATTTGGATTTGCCTCTGAATGATTTAGGAATCAGCAGGATTGAATTGAAAACCGTTCGTAATTTAATCACAGGGTATATTTTGGCAATTTTGATAAATGGGATTAAATAAGAATGGTCCAAAAGTCTGCTTTTACACAGTGCAATCAGACCATTCTCAACCTTAAAACACTAACCACAAAAGTTTTTTAATTTATGGCTTTTCATCATTGAAAAGCTTCGAGACCTGACCATCACTAAGGGCGATGTTATAGATTTTCAACTCATCAATTGCGCCTTTAAAATATCCAAGATTATCAGCATTGGTCCATTCCATAAAATTGGCAGCAAGCTCAGCATCTGTTGCAACACAACCGATAATAAACGGCTGAGGATCAGGTGAGGTAAGCGTCTGTGTAAGAGGTCCGATGTTTTTATCAGATTCTGTCCAGGTTTTTGTCAAAGTGCCGTCAACATAGAACTTCAATTCTTTTGTCGTTGCATTAACTGAAACCACCACATGATTCCATTGATTAATTCTGATAGAATTGTCTGTTTCATTGTCTGCATCTACGATACCACCATCAACTTTTTTGTAGGTAAAGAATGGTTTTCCTCCACCCTGTGTCTGCAATTTATAACCATTCCAGTAGTTTTGTGAAACAATGTAATTGTGTTCATAAAGTGAAGTTGGTTTGATCCAAACAGAAATGGTAATGTTTGCAGGCAGGAAGCTGGTTGTGTATGGAACTTCAAGGTGAGCACCCATGTCAAGCGAAACCGCTTTTCCACCTTTTACACCATCAACCCAGCTGGGCATCATGGCGGCAGTGCCTAATATTACAGTATTTCCTCTTTTAAACGTTGCAACATGTGCAGTGTTTGAGAATGCTGTGGCAGTTGTTCCGGTGCCTTCATCAAATTTCCAGCCGGCAGTGAGATAAAGCGACTCATCGATAAAGCCATATGCCTGACTAACAAACACGTTTTTCGCTTCAGTAAGCTGTGTAACAAGGTTGTTAATCTGAACCTGAGTCAGTTTTTCGGTAGCTGCAGTTTTAACAGTTTGCAAAACAGCTTTGAAATTATCTATGGCTGTTTGAGGGTAATCTGCTGAAGTGGCTGCATTCGCAAGAGTTTCGGCTTGTGAGATAAGCGTGTTGAGTTCGGTTTTGTCACCTTCGATGATATCATCTTTATCATCTTTACATGATCCGAGGATCATAGCTGAACTTATGACAAGCATAAGCAGCAAAGTTTGCATTTTCATGAAATTTTTCATTTTTTTCATTTTTTTGGGTTAATAAGTTTAAAATTATATTGATTAGTGAATTGAATTATTAAATAAAATAACTGTTTATCAGGGATTTATACCTTGATTGGCATCTGTTTCTGCTTGTGGAATCGGAAAATGTCTTTTGGTATCAAAATCGAAATCCTGACCTAAGGCAGCCTCGGCTTCAGCCTTGCCCCAGCGCATAAGGTCAAAAAATCTGTGGAATTCCTGTGCCAGCTCAACCCTTCTTTCTTTTCGGATTGCAGTTCTAAGCTGGTTTTGGTCGGTAGTAGTGATATCGGCGAGAAGATCAGAAGGAATTTCACCATCGAAACTGTTTCTTGCACGTTGTCTCACTTTGTTGAGATTTACGATGGCTGAATCTGCTTTTCCTGTTTCATTGAAGGCTTCCGCTTTCATTAGCAGCAAATCGGCATAGCGCAAATAAATATAATTGAGGTCGCCGTCTCCTTTGAGTGATGAGGGTATTTCGCTTAATGGTTGCTGATGCTTTTTTGTGAGAAAACCTGTTGGCGACCATGTTGCGCTGAAAAGATCACCATTCAGCCAGGGTTGTCCATCACGGCCAACAGAGGCATCCAGGCGAGGATCTGCTTCTCCGGTAACACTTCTTTCGAAAGCATCAACCAGACTTTGAGTAGGTGCATTAAAATAGTATCCGCCTTCTGCAGGAGGTGCAAACCATTGATTTAGTGCATTTCCGGTAAAAGGATTGCTGCCGGTTTTATGTTGAATCTCGAAAATAGATTCTTCACTGTTTTCAAAAGCTATTTTGAAGTTATCGGCATAGTCTGTCAACAGGCGATAGATGCCAAGTGCTTCCACTTGCTGAAAACTACTCAGCGCTTCTGACCATTTCTGTTGATAAATTCGCGCTTTTCCCAGCATGGCCAAGGCAGCACTTTTTGTGATACGGCCTTTGTCAGGCGCGTTATAGGATAGAGGTAGAACGATTGCTGCATCACTCAGGTCTTTTTCAATTTGTTGATATATTGCAGAAATATCGCTCAAAGGCACATGAATGGTTGCCTGATTTTGCTGTGGTAAAAGTTTCAACGGAACCTTGCCAAAAACATTTACCAGATTGAAATAGCTGTATGCCCTCAGGAATTTTGCTTCACCAATAATCCTGTTTTTGAGTTCTTCTTCCATCGGCACGTTCGGAACGTTGGCAATTACATTGTTGGCCCTGGAAATGGCTTCGTAAGTGAAAGCCCAGTAATTACTTATGATTCCATTGTTGGCATCGGCATTAAACTCATCAATATAAGTAATTTCACTTTGATCGCCGGGATTACCGCCTTTCACAGCATCGTCGGAAGCCACATCACCGAAAATCCAAAGCGCATTGCCGAAGCTGTTAAATGCAATAGCATCATACACGCCATTTACAGCTTGAATGGCTTGTTTGTCGTTTTGGAAAAAGGTTTCTGACGAAAAACTGCCTTTTAGTTCTTCTGTGAGAAAATCTTTGCACGAACCGAGGGAAATCAACATAATAAAGGTTACCAAAACTGGTTTGAAGTAACTCAAATCGATATTTTGTGTTGTAATAGCTTTCATAAACTTTGTTTTAAAAGCATTTGAAATTTCTTTAATTTTTCTTTTCATTGCTCAGATTGATTAAAAGGTGATGTCAATGCCAAACATGATTGTCATAGCTGAAGGATAGGTTCCCCAATCGATTCCTGCAGAACGGTCACCTTCGTTTTTTGAATTGTCGCTAACAGTCATTTCAGGATCAAGACCTGTGAATTTTGTCAGGGTCAGGAGGTTTGTGCCCGAAACATACAGCCGGGTTTTTGAAACACCTGCCATAGCTAGAATTTTTTCGGGAATAGTGTATCCTAACTGGAGGTTTTTAAGTCGGATATATGAGCCATCTTCAAGGAAGCGCGATGAAGGACGTGCATTGTTGGATTTTGATGTCCATGATGGCCTTGGCTGTGTATTTGAACTGCCTTCTCCGGTCCAGCGTTCGTCAAAATATCTTTGTGTGACAGTAAATCCACGATAGAAACCTTCGATATCCTGATTGACCTGCACATAAATTTTATTGCCGTAAGCCCCTTGAAAAAACACATTCAGATCGAAGTTTTTATAATATGCAGATAAGTTGAGGCCACCTATAATTTTTGGGATGGCACTTCCCATATGAATGCGGTCTAAATTATCAATGCGACCATCTCCATTTTGATCCTTAAACTTCACATCGCCAGGTTTAATCGTGTTTCCCTGAAATGCTGAGAGTAAAATTTCAGTTTGATTTTGAAAAATGCCTTCCATTTCCAACAAATAGAAGGAGCCGATCGGTTGACCAACTTCAGTTCTGGTGGCATAAATACCTGACTCAACCAAACCTCCAAAGAGAGGCGCGTCTAATTTAAGGACTTCGTTTTTTAGAAATGTAAGGTTGCCACCGATTGTGTAGCCCCAGTCTTTTTTGTTATGCCTATAATTGGCTTCAAGTTCAATTCCGGTATTCATGACCGAACCACTATTGATCCATGCAGATTCAGCGTAACCAACGGAAGGTGGGTTAGGTGCTTTTACCAACATATCTTCTGTAACCTTATAAAAGTAATCGACAGAGAAGGCAAGCGCTCCTTTCCAGATTTCAGCATCTATTCCGGCATTGTATTGAAAACTTGTTTCCCATTTAAGATCCTCATTGCCAAGTGCTGTTTGCGCATAGCCACTGTTTGAAACATTGCCAAAAGGATAGTCAAAATAGGGTGAAATCCTGTCGCTGTAGGCGTAAAGTCCGATTTCCTGATTTCCAATGGCACCATAGCCGGCGCGAAGTTTCAGGTTTTCGAGCCATGATACATCTTTCAGAAATGCCTCTTGTTTCAGAAGCCATCCAGCTGAAATAGAATAAAAGGTTCCCCACTTATTATCTCCAATAAAGCGCGAAGACCCGTCCCTGCGCAGGGTTCCTGAAAGGTAGTATTTTTCTTTAAAATCATAATTTACGCGTCCGAAGAATGAAGCCAGCGTTGATGTGTATTCATTCTGACTGCTTGTTTTATTGCCAAGTCCGTTGCCAATAAACAATAATTCTGATTGTTCAATCGGGAAATCAGAATCAGTGGCATAAAGACCTTTCCCGCCATTTTTC
>JAGXRB010000337.1 GCA_018336075.1 Bacteroidota bacterium | reverse complement strand
AAAGGTGTAACCTGTGTTTCCAAAACTTGAACCATATTGAAACAGACCGGTGAAAAATCCACCCTGACCGCCCCGAATCTGAACAAGGCCCTCGCTTTCTGCAGGTGGATCTGCTGTGATGTAATTGATTACACCGCCAATAGTTTGCGGACCAAAACGAATCTGGCCGTTGCCTTTCAGAATTTCAACACCCTGCATCCGGTCGATAGAAGGTGTATAGTACATTTCAGGTTCGCCATATGGGCCTAAAGCAACCGGAATTCCATCTTCCAGAATAAGCACATTGCGACTTTTGTCGGGATCGAGGCCTCTGATGCCAATATTGGCTCTGAGTCCGGCACCTTCTTCTTCAACGGTATGAAGACCCGAAACCTGCTGAAAAATTTCATTGCTGCTTACTGGACTTGTCCTGTGTATTTCGGCAGCTTTAATACTGCTGGCCGAGCCAGGCAGATAGCGCAAAAGGCCTATCCGACTGCCAGTTACAACCACTTGCTCCATCAAAAGAACTTCCTGATCGAGGTTAAAATCTATTTCAATATTTTCGCTTCCTGCAAGCGTCACAGGAATTTCTGTGGTTTTGAAGCCAATGCCCTGAACACGGATGATATGATTACCCGGTTTCAGGTTCAAGGCATAACGACCCTCAGAATCTGTGGAAGTGCCTGTGGTAGTCCCTTTGGCATAAACGGTTATGTAAGGCAGTTTTTCGCCTTTGTTTGTAACTGTTCCGTGCAGGGTGCCAATTCTGTCGAAGTCCTCCGAAGCGAACGAAAGAAAGGGAAAGGAAAGTGCAAAAAGTAAAGACAGTAGTGTGGTTTTCATTGTCAGGCCATTATTAGTTTCATGGTGCAAACTTATTTCAACCAATAATGCGAGAACATACCCACAAATAGGTATTTGAATACTCAAAAAACATGAGGCATTGAAAATGATCAGAAAATCAAAACATTCCTGAAGGGAGCTCGTATACTTTTAGTCTGATGGTTGTCAGATATTCTTTAAGATCTGAGTCTGAAATCTGTTCATCATTGCTCAGAACCCACATTGGGATTGGCTTTTTGTTTTTGTCGTAAGGCGGCTGCATATATTTTTTAAGCACCGTTTTATAACCTGAGCGTTCGTAAAAACGAACCCTTCTAACGGACAATTCATCCAATGGTGGCTCAACTTCAAGTAGAATAATGCCAGGAAATATTTGTTTTATTGATTCAATAACTTTTTTACCCAGACCAAAGCTTCTCTGTTTGTCATTGATGGCCAGATGCTCGATATAGAAGAATTTTTCAAATTGCCACAAAATCAAAAAGCCTGCAAATAAATCATTCAGGATTATTGTGTAAAAAACCATTTCCGGCTGCTGGTTGATCATCTTTTTCAGGACATCGACTGACCTTCTTTCATCCTCTGGAAAAGCAGAGATGTATAAAGCAGAAATGGCTTCAAAATCGATATCAGAGGTATTGTAAATTCTGATTAATTCAGGTAGAACGACTTCATTGCTGTCTGTTGAATTCATTTTACAAATGCCTTAAAATATTTATCCTGAATCAGATACAATAAAACTAATCCCACAATGGCAACATGAATAAAAATGCCAGAAAATGCAGGATACTGCCTGCAAGCACAAAAAGGTGAAAGATAAAATGAAACAATTTTCTTCCTTTTTTGAGATAGAAAAGAGCACCTCCGGTGTAGCTGATTCCACCAGCAAGCAGCAGCCATAGCGAATGAGAAGGAAGTTTTTCGATCACAGGTCCGATAACGATTATCACCAGCCAGCCCATCCCGATATAAAGCCATGTTGAAACCTTTCTGTATTTTGGACTGTAGAACCAGATTTTATAGACAATTCCACCAATTGCCATTGACCAGACAAGTCCAAAAAGTACCCAACCTATAGGGCCGCGTAAGGCTGTTAGCGCAACTGGCGTGTATGAACCGGCGATCAAAACGTAAATTGCTGAGTGATCAAATTTGTTAAGAAAATATTTTGTTCTCGGATTGGAAACGCCGTGAAATATTGTTGAAGCGATATAAAGTGTCAGCATTGAAGCACCGAAAATGCTGTAACTTACGATGTGCCATACATCCCCGTATATAGCGCTGAAAACTACCATCAGCGTGATTGCAGCAATTGAAACCGGGATGCCGACTGCGTGGGAGATTGTATTGGCAATTTCTTCCTTTTTCTTCTGTGCCCTTGTAAAGATGTGCTTTTTCATTGAAATGCTTTCTGAGTATGTCATGTGTCTGTGTTGAGATGTGTTGAGTCTTTCTTTTGGTTGCATCTGCAAGTTTTTATTAAACGAGTTTTTCTGATGTCTATTTTATTCGGCTAAAACTAATTTTGTAAGTGAATATATAATGGATTAACTGATTTAAAATGAATGTATTTCATTTCAAAGTGCCTTGTTCAGAAATGAAATTATTTACAACCCCAGCTTTATTATCAACTTCGATTCGGTAAATGACTCTTATTGTTGAAATATTCTGTCAGTATTAACAGGCTAAAAGTTTATTTTTGTCAAACACAAATTACCCGGATATGAAAACCATTGGCCGTATTTTAGTCTTAGCTACAATTCTTCTGGCAAGCTCCAATTTTTCGATTGTTGCGCAGGAAAAGGATGACGTAAGTAAGTTGAACAATACATTGAAGCATCGGCTTGATGTGTTGCAAAAACAAATTGATGACCTTTTATGGTATCAGAAAGTTGGCGATATGGCCTTCATTGACAAGGTGTACATCTATGGACCACCGCCGGCAAATATTCCGAATCCGGATGCAATGGGCGCCAATAATCCTGTGAAATTCTGGAATTACGTTTTTGTTCCCAAAGGCATTGACCTTTCAAAAAAGTATCCGCTTATTGTGCTGCCACATGGTGGAGTTCATGCAGATTTCACCACTTATTACACCCATATAATCCGAGAACTGCTGGCGCAGCAATACATCGTGGCTGCACCTGAATACCGCGGCAGCACAGGCTATGGCGAAGGTTTCTATAAACAGATTGATTATGGCGGCCTCGAAAATGAGGATGTTTTTGCGGCACGAAACTATATGGTCGAAAACTATGAGTTTGTTGATAAAAACAGGGTCGGTATCATGGGTTGGAGTCATGGCGGGATGATCACACTTTTTAATATTTTTGAATATCCTGAAGCCTATCAGGTGGCCTATGCCGGCGTTCCGGTAAGCGATCTTGTTGCAAGAATGGGTTATATGAAACAATATTACCGCGATTTGTTTGAGGCTGACTACCATATCGGATCTTCGGCGCACGACAATATTGCCGAATACCGTCGCCGTTCACCAGCCTGGCACGCCCACAAACTTAAGACACCACTTTTGATTCACACCAATACCAATGATGATGATGTGAATGTTTTAGAGGTGGAACACCTCATCAAATCATTGAAAGCAGAAGGAAAAAAGTTTGACTACGAAATTTATCAGGACGCTCCCGGCGGGCATTCTTTCGATCGGATGGATACGCCTGTTGCCAAGAAAGCCCGCTTAAAGATTTATGCCCATCTCGCAAAATATCTCAAACCCGAGAAAACACTCAAAAGCGTTGACGATATAAATCGTGCAGCTTACCATCCGATTGGAAATTAGTTATGTAATTTATTCATAATAAGTTACGTTAATTTCTCTAGTTTTCATTGTGGAGGTGAGGATAAAAATCTTTTCGTACTGACGGTTTTTTGGCCTGTATTTTCGCATCTTTGCATACTTTTTAACCGAATAAATTAATCCGATGATTGCAGTAATGCTACAACAAACGCTCATTATTACCACTTTTGTGATGGGCATGATGATGGTAATTGAATATATAAATATTCAAACCCGTGGAATCTGGACAGAAAGCATTCAGCGGTCACCGTTTATGCAGATTATTTTAGGTTCACTTATGGGAATAATTCCCGGCTGTCTGGGGTCATACACAATGGTTTCACTTTATGTACACCGTGTTGTCATGTTCCCTGCACTCGTTGCAACAATGATAGCAACTTCCGGCGATGAAGCTTTTCTGATGTTTTCTGTGTTTCCCGCTACTGCACTTAAGCTCAATATTATACTGTTCGTAATTGCTGTCATTTCAGGTTTTATTATTCATTTTACTGTTAAAAATCGTTTTATCGGACTCAAAGGCCACGTAGAATTACCATTGCACGGACGCGATGAAGAATGTGCTCCTGTGCGCCCCGCTACTTTGGTCAGTAATTTCAAAAATTTAAGTTTTACCAGAGCTTTATTGATCGCGGGTATCCTTGGATTGCTTTTTATGCTTTTCACAGGAATTATTGACGGAAGCCACCATCTGAATACCTTGATGGGAGGAGAAACAGAAATTCATTCTCACAGCCATGCAGGACATGACCACGGCCACGACCATGGTCATGATCACACGGAAGCCGACTGGATCAGAATCAGTCTTATTGGACTTTTTGTAATTCTTCTTTTTATTGTTTCTATTGCGAACGAGCATTTTTTGCACGAGCATATCTGGCATCATATCATCAAAAAACATTTTTATAAAATATTCCTGTGGACTTTGGGGGTATTGATTGCCATCTATTTCGTCAATCAATATGTCAATCTTTCGGGTTGGATAACAGCAAATTTATGGATCGTTCTGGGGCTGGCATTGCTGATAGGGATTATTCCGGAGTCCGGGCCACATTATATTTTTGTCATGCTTTTTGCTCAGGGTGCATTGCCATTCAGTATTTTGCTGGCAAGTTCAATCGTTCAGGATGGACATGGAACCTTGCCTTTGCTTGCTGAATCCCAGAAAAGCTTCGTTGCAGTGAAAATTGTAAACATTTTGGTAGCGTTTCTCGTTGGTGGAGCAGGAATACTTCTGGGTTGGTAATCGACATGAATCTATCTGAATTGTAAACATCAAAAACCGTTTACCCATCAAAGAAGAGCATGTTTTTTTGAATTGAGCAGTTATATTTATGAAACAACTTCTGTTTACGATTTCTTTTTTTATGTTGATTGCTTCAGGCTTTGGACAGGGACTCTATCTTTCGTTTGATGCCTTTTGTGTTGAACTTGAAAAAGAATCTTTGTCTGATTTTGGAAAAATAGTGTCAATACATGATGAGGGTGATCGTTATGAAGCTGTTTTTTCTGATTCCACAAGCAGAATGCTGATGTTGAAGCTTGGCAAAGGAGAAGTTTTTGAAGCGTTTGAAAGATCCGGGGAAAGATATTTTTTCGATGGTTTTGAAGCAGTTTACATAGAAAACAACATTATGTCGATGCTTTTGATTTATCTGCCTGAGCTTGACGCCACACTTGGCCTGAGCAGCAATGCATCCAAACAGAAGTCTTTGCTCGAAAAAATGGCGGTTGACTCTGGAATTCCAGCCCTAAAACCTGATTCATTAGATTGGCCTTCGATGATTCCGGTGAGTAAGAGGCTCGATGGAAGGCCTTTGAGAATTAAAACCAAAGCATCCAATACGGAGGGCTACCGTTTTGAGGTTGTTGCAGATTTCTGGTGCGACGAACAGTTAATTTCATCAATAGAGAAGTTAAGAACTTCATTTGCAAACAGGATTGACTTCATCGAAATGCATGACATGCTGCTCATTTCCAAAGGCGAAAGCATTGGAAAAATCATAAACTGCAGTTCAACAAACTCAAAATTGACCTTTGCTTACTACATAAAATAGCAGTCAAAAGTGCATAATATTTAATTTTGGTTTTTTAAAAACCTTCTTAGTCAATGCTTTAAATCTTCTTTCTTTTATCTTTTACAAGGCCGCTGTCGATCATCTGCTGAAACATATCGGTGATGGATTTTTCAATGGGACGATATTTCATTCCAAGCACTTTGATCCCTTTGCTGTTGTCGGCTCTCCACGGATATCCTATATTTCGTTTGATCATTTTTCTTTTGAAACCTGCCAAAGGTGCCATCAGCAAGACCATTAACCGGGGAAGTTTTCCTTTGGCGAAATGGAAATCGTTGCCAAAATGAGCTGAAAGCATTTGCGAAAGCGACAACAAACTTGTTTCCTGCGCTGAAATGATGTGACGTCCGTTGGCTTCAGGCAAAAAACCAGCGTCATAATGGGCTTCTGAAAGGTCGCGGACATCCACAACCCCGATACTGAATGAAGGCACTCCAAGACGACTTGTGCCATCACCAAGCTGTTTGATGATTCTGAAGCTTTCGGAATTGAAAGCCGGCTTGATGCCGGGGCCAATCACAAGCGATGGATTTATTACGACCAAATCCCAGCGTTTTTGTTTGCCGGCTATTTCCCATGCTTTGCGCTCGGCTAAGGTTTTAGAGTAGGAGTAGGGCTGATGATCAATTGTAGAGCTGAAATTCCATTGTTCTTCGGTTGCTATTCCACCGGGATAACGTTGACAATCGACAGCATCACCAATGATAGCAGCCACGCTGCTCGTCAAAACAACGCGCTTTACTGTCTCAATCCGGTTGGCC
>JAGXRB010000336.1 GCA_018336075.1 Bacteroidota bacterium | reverse complement strand
TGCCTCTTTTTCGAAATACGATTAGTTTCTTTTAGTCTTCAAAAGTCACAATTTCCTATATACTTTCATTTTTCCGTTTGATGTTTCTCATGATTTTGGAGAAACAGCTAAAACTCTTAACCCAAAATTAGTTTTCTGATGAAGTCAAAGGTCAAAACTGTAAATTTGCACCATAAAAATGACAGGCAATAATTTAAATTGTCTGAAAGCTTAAACAAATCAGAAATTTTGCTGTTAACGTTTTAATAAATAATATCATGCATAGTAAAAGAAACTGGATTACGGTTAAAACCTATAAGGATATCCTTTTTGAAAGCTGGAATCACATAGGTAAAATAACGATCAACAGGCCTGAAGTGCACAATGCGTTTCGCCCGACAACGACTTTTGAGATAGCAGATGCTTTGGACATTTGCCGCGAAAATCAAGATATTTATGTAATCGTTCTCACCGGTGCAGGCGACAAAGCCTTTTGCAGCGGCGGCGATCAGCAGGTAAAAGGTGAAGGCGGCTACATTGATGAACAAGGAATACCCCGCTTGAATGTGCTGGATGTTCAGCGAAAAATACGTTCGATGCCAAAACCTGTAGTTGCTATGGTTAATGGCTGGTCGGTCGGCGGAGGTCACGTTTTGCATGTGATTTGTGATTTGACTATCGCTTCAGAAAATGCCCGTTTTGGACAAGTAGGTCCAAAAGTTGGCAGCTTCGATGCCGGTTTCGGGTCATCCTATCTTGCCAGTATAGTCGGACAGAAAAAAGCGCGTGAAATCTGGTTTCTAAACCTGTTTTATTCTGCCAAAGAAGCCCTCGAAATGGGTTTGGTAAACCGTGTCGTACCTTTTGATCAGTTGGAGGACTCCACAGTAGAGTGGTGTGAAATCATGATGAAAAGAAGTCCGATGGCATTGAGAATGATCAAACTCGGGCTTAATGCAGAACTCGACGGACAAGCAGGATTGCAGGAGTTTGCCGGCAATGCTACCTTGCTCTATTATCTCACCGAAGAAGCGCAGGAAGGGAAACGTGCTTTCCTCGAAAAGCGTGATCCTGATTTTCATCAATATCCAAAATTTCCATAACAAAGTTCTTTTGATGGCGCGTACACAATCATGGGTTAAAGCGGCGAGGCTGAGAACTTTGCCACTTGCATTGTCAAGTATTGCAATGGGAGGTTTCGTTGCCGGAATCGAGTCTTCATTTCGTTTGACGCCTGTAATTTTTGCTGGAATAACTACTTTGCTGCTTCAGATACTTTCAAATTTCGCCAATGATTACGGTGATTCAAAAAGTGGAATTGACAATATAAACCGTGTTGGTCCAACACGGACTGTTCAGTCAGGCGAGATTACCAAAAGTGAAATGAAAATTGCTGTTTTAATTTTTTCAGGACTTTCACTGATAAGTGGTCTGTTATTGGTATTCTTTGCAGCGCAAATTTCCTTAACCGGAAAAATTATTCTACTGCTTCTTGGTCTCGGAGCAATTGTAGCTGCTATAAAATATACTGTTGGCAAACGACCCTACGGATATATTGGTCTGGGTGATCTTTTCGTATTTATTTTTTTCGGTTTGGTAGCTGTTATTGGCACATATTTCTTGGCAACAAATAGTTTTAACTGGACGGTTTTACTGCCAGCCATTTCAATGGGAATGTTTAGTTCAGGCGTTTTGAACTTAAACAATATGCGTGATATTGCGAATGACCGTTTTAGCGGCAAACGTACTTTAGTGGTTTCTCTTGGTTATAGCAAATCCCTGTTTTACCACGCAATGCTGATGCTGGTTCCATTCATTTTGCTTAGTTGGTTTGCTTTTGAAAAGAAACCGGAACTGCCATCTTTTGCGTTTTTGCTGCTCCTTCCCCTGTTTTTAAAGGATCTGATCAACATCTTTAAATCTGAAGGAAATGCTTCACTTGATCCATATCTAAAAAAACTTGCACTCAAAACATTGCTGCTGACAGTCATTTTTGGATTAACGATTAACTTGTAAAATGCTACAAGCAAGGCATATACCATACAAATTGATTTTCAGGCAGGCTGCCGGAACATCAAGAGGTGTTCTGACTGAAAAATATTCCTGGATTCTGATTCTGCATAACAGCGAAAATCCGGATATTTTTGGTTTGGGAGAATGCAGCCTGATATCCGGTCTAAGCCCCGATCCAATAACAGGGTATGAACCGGAACTCAATAATCTTTGCCAAAATATTCAAGATCATGAAAAATGGTCAGCTCAGCGCGGAAAAACATTTCCCTCAATCCGTTTTGGTCTTGAAACTGCATTGCTTGATTTGAAAAACGGAGGACATAGAACACTCTTTTTGAACAAGTTTTCGACCGGAGAAACCGGCATCCCAATCAATGGACTTGTTTGGATGGGAAGACCTGAGTTCATGAAAAAACAAATCATTGAAAAAATCGAAGCAGGTTTCAATTGCATAAAGATAAAGGTTGGCGCCATCAATTTTGATGAAGAAATTTCACTTTTGGCATTTATCCGAAAACAATTCAGCGCCGCTGAAATCATTATCCGCCTCGATGCCAATGGCGCATTTGGCCCTTCTGATGTTATCGAAAAATTGAAGCAGCTTTCAGACTTTAACATACATTCTATTGAGCAGCCGGTAAAACAAGGTCAAAATGAGTTAATGGCACGTGTGTGCAGCGAAAGCGCCATTGCTGTTGCATTGGATGAAGAACTGATTGGTGTTGCCGGCACTGTAAACAAAACCAAGCTTTTGCAGGAAATTAAACCACATTATATCATTCTTAAACCAAGCTTACTGGGTGGAATGGCTGAAAGTGATGAATGGATTGAAATTGCAGAAAAACATCAAATCGGCTGGTGGAATACGTCAGCATTGGAATCAAACATTGGATTAAATGCCATTGCACAATGGACTGCAGAAAAGTCGCCTGAATTGCCGCAAGGCCTGGGAACTGGTCAGCTTTATACCAATAATATTATGTCCCCACTGACAATCAGCAATGGAAATCTGTACTATGATCATACCAAACCCTGGGAACTTAAGCATCTTTTAAAGTGAATCCAATCTCAATAAATACATTGACTATCAATGGCATATTTCACAACAAACAAATGTTGCTTGAGAGGATTGCACTTGGAAAAGAAAAAAGTGAACTATTAAATCTGCTGTTTGCATTTCTTAAACTTTGGCTCAACGACGAAGAAATGCTTGAATTGCGCACATCCGGTTCAACCGGCCCACCAAAATTTATTGCAGTTCAAAAAATACAAATGCTTCGCAGTGCAGCAATGACTATTCAGTTTTTTAATCTCAGGTCAGGCATGAAAGTTTTATTATGCCTTTCGCCGGAATATATTGCAGGCAGAATGATGGTAGTGCGTGCAATGCTTGCCGGACTTGACCTCATTACGACTGAAGCTGAAGCCAATCCACTTGCAAATCTTCATTCAAACATTGATTTTGCTGCAATGGTACCTTTTCAGTTATCCAAAGCATTGCAAGAAACGCCTGAAAAAACAGCATTAATCAAAACGATAATTTTAGGTGGCAGCGACCTTCATCCCCAACTTGCTGAAGCATGCAGAAAACTTAAAACGCGGATTTTTCACACTTATGGCATGACTGAAACATTGAGTCACATTGCCTTGAGGACTGTAAACGGAAATGAAAAAACAGATTGGTTTACTCCCATGAACGGGATACAAATAGATTTAGACGTTAGAAATTGCCTGATAATTAATGCCCCTGCACTCAATGAAAAGCAATTAGTAACAAATGACATTGCAGAAAAAGACGATAAAGGCAGATTTCGCATTCTTGGCCGGGCCGATGATATAATTAATACAGCCGGCATAAAACTTCATCCCGCTCAGATTGAAAAAAAGATTTCATCATTGATTCCCGGGGTTTTTGTAATTAGTGAAATGACAAAAATGAATTCAGGAAAGATTCCAGTGCTAGTTCTTGATCAACAAATCAGCATTTTAGTCCTGTTTAAACTTTGGAAATCACTCTCAGGAATGCTAAGTAAAACAGAAATGCCCAGAAGAATTATAATACTGCAAAAACTACCATTGCTTGATAGTGGAAAAATCAACCGACTTGCAATCAAAGAAATCATAAATGGCAAGTTATAAAAAAAATGAGCAAAAAAAGAAAGCCGCTCGGGGAGAGCGGCTCAATTATGAAAAACAAACAAAACAAGTATCTTTTCAAAGTCTTATACAATCAATATGCCAAAATTATAATTGTATGAATTTCAATTAATAAGATATTGGGCTCACTTTGTTTTTTCCTATTTTAGGACAATTTTTCTTTTTTTAGGAAGAAACCAAAACAAAAGGATTGTTATAATATTTATTTCAATTAGTTTAAACCTTTTAATACTTGCCTAAAATATCAGCTATCTGCGAAATTAGTGTCATTCATGTGAGTCGTTAACAACAGTAAATTACTGATATTCAATAAATACACAATCTTCCTCTGAACCTTTTAGTTCATGCAGACCAAATTTTATTCAAGCACTTCTTAAATGCATTTCAGAGAAATTCCTTCATAAATTCAGAAATATTCTCTTCCCAAAATTGGAAAATCAGACAGTTTCAGTAAAATTCATTGATAAATTTCCTTTCATTATCGAGGGTTGGTTACATTTTAAGGCAACGCTGGTATTATTTGAATTATGAAAAAGAACACGTCATAAAAATTTCAAACCCCTTGATATCAACAACATTCTGAGTTAAATGCCTTTTAGGGCAGGCAACTACAATCAGATTTCGAGGAATTAAGTACTTTTGCAAAAAATCCATCAAATGCTTAGAAAAATATATACAATAATTCTATTCATCCTTTTCTCCTATTATGCACAAGGACAGCAACTTAATTTTTCTCAAAAATCATTAGAGAAAGATCTTTACTTTCTTGCATCAGATAGTTTAAAAGGCAGATTTCCGGGAACACCTGAAGATATGGTTTCGGCATCCTTTATCCGCGATCATTTCAAAAATGCAGGACTGAACCTACTGGGAAAAAACGGCATTCAAGATTTCAAAGTAACAACAGCTGTTGAGGCATCTCTTAACAATTCATTGATTATGAATGATATAGAAGGAACTTACGGCACTGATTTCAGCCTTTATTCATTCAGTAGCAATGGAAGTTTTGAAGCAGAAGTGGTTTTTGCCGGATTTGGGCTTGTTGTAAAAACTGACTCACTGAGCTGGAACGACTATAAAAACCTTGATGTAAAAGACAAATGGGTATTGGTGTTAAAAGGTGATCCAGAGCCTGAAAACAACAATAGTGTATTTATTCCTTTTGCCGACGCGAGAAACAAAGCCCTTTTTGCACGTGATAATGGCGCACTCGGAATTCTTTTTGTTGGTGGAAACAAAAATAATCCTGCCGATGACCTTGCTCCTTTGCAATTCGAGCGATCAGTTGTGAGCGCAGGCTTGCTTGCCATAGACCTTAAAAAAAGCTGGGCAAACTCGTTTTTAAGCATTAATGAAATTGGCGTTGACAGTCTTGAAACACTTATGATTTCCGGAGTTGATCCGGCTAAGTATCATATGAAAACGATTGTAAAAGCCAATGCTGAACTTATTCGCAAAGAGGTTACAACAATGAATGTTGTTGCCATGCTTGAAGGAAATGACCCTGCACTTATACATGAATACATTGTTGTTGGAGCACATTACGACCATCTTGGAATGGGCGGACAAGGTTCTGGCTCGCGCATGCCGGATACACTTGCCCCGCACGTTGGAGCCGATGACAATGGATCTGGTGTTGTTGGAGTAATGGCAATGGCTTCAGCACTGGCATTTGAAAAAAACAACCTGCGAAGAAGCGTTTTATTTGTTGCCTTTGGAGCAGAGGAAATGGGGCTGCTGGGATCGCGGTATTTTGTCAGAAACTTACCAATGGAAAAAGGAAAAATTGCAGCTATGATTAACTTCGATATGATTGGCCGTTTAAGCGCTGAGAAAGCTGTAGTAGCCGGAGGCACAGGCACAGCAATTGAAATGGAAAAACTATTGGATCAGGTTGCAGAAAATTCTTCAATTAAGCTTTCATATTCTCCTGAAGGTTTTGGAGCTTCAGATCATGCTTCTTTCTATGCAGAGGACATTCCTGTTTTATTTTTCTCTACAGGAGCTCATTCAGATTATCACACGCCATTGGATACGCCAGACAAGATAAACTATGAAGGAATGGTTGAAGTACTTGATTTGGTTGGCAACATCACTTTGGAACTTATTAACCGTGACGAACGTCTAACTTTCAGTGAGGCTGGCCCAAAAGAACGTACCACTGCTCGCAGAGGATTCAAGGTAACGCTGGGTATAATGCCCGATTTCACAAGCAGTGGAACAGATGGCCTTGGTGTTGGTGGCGTCACAAAAGGTGGTCCGGCTGACGTTGCCGGAATGAAAAAAGGGGATAAAATAACCGGAATAAACGGCATGTCGGTCGGAACTATTTATGACTACATGAACCGCTTACGTCAGTTGAAACCCGGACAAAGAGTCAACGTAGATGTGATGCGTGAAGGCATCCCAACAATTCTGATTGTTGAACTCTAAACAAGCAGACATTGCAAACGATATATATATCATTTGTTCTTAGGAGTTTACTGCACAAATTTATTAAGTTTGGTGTAGTGGGTTTTTCGGGGGTCTTCGTCGACTTTGGAATCACTTATGTTTTTAAAGAAATTTTCGGCGTTCAGAAATATGTCAGCAATGCCATCGGATTTATGGTAGCTGCATCATCAAATTACTTCTTAAACCGTGTATGGACTTTTCAAAGCACCAATCCAAATGTAGCTGTTGAATACACCGAATTCATCCTGATCTCATTCATCGGATTAATCATCAATACAACAATTCTGTGGCTTCTGGTAAATAAACTTAGAATGAATTTCTACCTGAGTAAAATATTTGCAATCGGTGTTGTTACCTTATGGAACTTTGGTGCAAACGTGCTGATAACTTTCAGGTAATAGCTAAAATATTCAAAAAGAGCTCATTAAAGTAACGCTTTCTGCAACAACACTTTTTCCATTTGCGCCTGCAGTTTTCGGGCTTCTTCGGCGGCTCTTTCAGCGAAATCAATTTGTGATGAAGCATAGAGAATACCTCTTGAAGAATTTACAAGCAATCCGCATTCATCGTTCAAACCATTTTCAGCAACAGCTTCCAGACTTCCGCCTTGTGCACCAACGCCAGGTACAAGTAAAAAATAATCAGGTACTAATTGACGAATAGCTGCAATTTCTTCCGGATGTGTGGCGCCAACAACAAACATCAACTGTTCAGATGTAGCCCAGTCTTTTGCTTTTGAAAGCACTTCTTCAAAAAGTCTTTTTCCTGAAGTCTGGCAATTGTACTGAAAATCCTGAGAGCCTGCATTTGATGTTAATGCAAGCAATATGACCCATTTTTCATCAAAGTCCAGAAATGGACTGACCGAGTCAAAACCCATATAAGGCGCCACTGTGAGTGCATCAGCATCCAAATGATCAAAAAATGCACGTGCATAATTGACAGAGGTATTGCCGATATCTCCGCGTTTGGCATCTGCAATTATGAATATTTGCGGGTAATTTATTTTTAGGTACTTTATCGTTTTTTCAAGACTCTCCCACCCTTTCGATCCCTGAACTTCATAAAATGCTGTATTCGGTTTATAAGCAACAGCATACTGCGCTGTAGCATCAATGATTGCTTTGTTAAAACTGAAAACGGGATCACCTTCAGAAAGCAAATGCTTTGGCAACTTTTCCATTTCGGTATCTAAACCTATGCAAAGAAATGACCGCTTTTGCTTTATTTGTCGAAATAACACACTCTTGTTCATGCGATAATTGGGCTATGCTTAAGCATCAAGCTCTGTTTTAATACGTTCCGCGTTCTCAGCAATCTGCAACTTCTCAAATATTTCGTTAATATCACCGTCAATAATTGCAGAAAGGTTATAAAGCGTTAGGTTGATGCGGTGATCTGTGACCCGTCCCTGAGGCCAGTTGTATGTCCTGATCTTGGCCGACCTGTCTCCTGTGGATACCATTGTTTTGCGTTTAGAAGCAATTTCTTCCAGATACTTACTGTATTCACGCTCGAAAAGACGGCTCCGCAACACTTTCATGGCCTTGGCCAGATTCTTTATCTGCGATTTCTCGTCCTGACATGATACAACAATGCCACTTGGGATATGTGTGAGTCTGATCGCTGAATAAGTTGTGTTAACAGATTGACCTCCCGGACCTGAAGAACAGAAAGTATCTTTACGAATATCTTTATCAAGAAGCTCAATATCAAATTCTTCTGCTTCAGGCAATACAACCACAGAAGCTGCCGAAGTGTGCACGCGACCTTGTGTCTCAGTTTTAGGAACCCTTTGAACACGATGTACGCCCGATTCAAACTTCAAAACTCCGTATGCATTCTCTCCAACAACATTGAAAACAACTTCCTTGTAGCCACCAACAGTGCCTTCATTCATTTCGACAACATCGGTTTTCCAGCCTTTATTTTCGCAATATTTCAGGTACATTCTAAAAAGGTCACCCGCAAAAATACTGGCCTCATCACCACCAGTTCCGGCTCTTATTTCCACAATAGCGTTTTTCGAATCCTGTGGATCTGAAGGAATAAGCATAAGCCTGATATCTTCTTCCAGTTTTTCCTTATTTGCCTGAAATTCATCCAACTCTTCACGGGCCATATTGCGAAAATCTTCATCCTTCTCGGTGCGAATGATTTCTTTGGCATTTTCAATATTGGCAACAACGTTTTTATATTCTTTGAAAGCACCAACAACAGGTTCAAGATCTTTATAATCTTTATTGAGCTTCACGTATTTCTTCATGTCGGCCATTACTGCCGGGTCGTTGAGCTGCTCAGCCATTTCTTCCCATCTTCTTTTGATGGTTTCCAACTTATCTACAATATCCACAATAGCAATTTTTTAGGCTGCAAAATTAAGCAATATGCCCGAAGTCTCACGCATTGCGGCCTACATTTTCTGAACTTAGAAATCAGACAAGAAAAATCTATTAGAAATCAGGTGTAAATAAACCTTCCATAGTCGGAAGTAATGGTGAGTTTTTTTTCGGCTGAAGCTTCACAATAGCCTATAATCCTTGCTTCTACGTTAAATGAAGCAGCTATTTCAATAATCTTTTCAGCTGTATTTTCATCTGTATAAACTTCCATTCTGTGCCCCATATTAAACACCTTATACATCTCTTTCCAATCGGTGCCAGATGCTTTCTGAATCATGCTAAAAAGTGGTGGAACAGGAAAAAGATTGTTTTTTACAATATGCAGTTTATCTACAAAATGAAGCACTTTGGTCTGAGCGCCGCCACTACAGTGAATAAGTCCGTGAATCTCAGGTCGGAATTGTTCAATAACTTCTTTCAGGATGGGTGCATAGGTTCGTGTAGGAGCCAAAACCATTTTACCGGCATCGACACCTTCCACATCGGTCAGGTCATTCACTGAAAAGGTTCCGCTATAAACCAAATCTGATGGAATTGATGCATCGAAACTTTCAGGATATTTCGTAGCATAGGCCTTACTGAACACATCATGTCTGGCAGAGGTTAAGCCATTGCTTCCCATCCCGCCGTTATATTGATCTTCGTAAGTTGCCTGCCCAAATGAAGCAAGTCCAACAATGACATCTCCTGGTTTAATGTTTGTTTCGATCACATCCTTTCGCGGAATTCGCGCGGTAACAGTGCTGTCAACAACAATTGTGCGAACAAGGTCGCCGAGGTCAGCAGTTTCACCGCCGGTAAGCCAGATGCCAATACCAAGTGACCTCATTTTTTCGAGGAATTTTTCAGTACCGTTAATAAGTGCTGCGATTACCTCACCAGGAATCAAACTTTTATTCCGACCTATTGTAGATGACAATAGAATTCTGTCAGTGACACCAACACATAAAACATCATCGGTATTCATGACTATTGCATCCTGAGCGATGCCTTCCCAAACTGAAATATCGCCTGTTTCACGCCAGTAAAGGTAAGCAAGCGATGATTTCGTTCCGGCGCCGTCAGCGTGCATTATATTGCACCATTCACTGTCGTTGCCAAGAATATCAGGTATTATCTTACAAAAAGCGTTGGGAAACAAGCCTTTGTCAATTCCGCTGATCGCCTGATGA
>JAGXRB010000335.1 GCA_018336075.1 Bacteroidota bacterium | reverse complement strand
CCGCCAAGCTTCAACAAATGTTCGATAGCAGCAGGTTTTGTAATTACATAGGCAAGGTCGCCACTCAGAAAAGTGTCTTCTCCTCTTGGAATAAATGTCTTTCTGTTTCGGTGTACAGCAACAGCGCGGAATTCAAGGTTTTTGTTTTGGCTGGCAATTTCATTTAAAGACTTATTGATAACCGGAGCAGAAGATTCTAGTTTGATCATAAATAGCTGAAGCCTGCCATCAGAAAAATCAAAAACTTCCGTTGCTGCGGTTTGCTTGAGCAGTGAAATTATTTCCTGTGCTGCAATGTCTTCAGGCGAAATCAATGCATCGATGCCCAGCTCCTGATAAATCTTTCTGTTTTCTACACTAAGGTTTTCCATTGTATTCACACGCGCGATTACCTTTTTGGCTCCAAGTTTTTTTGCAAGGATGCATGTCATCAGATTGATGTGCTCCTCATGAACAACAGAAATTAAAAGATCTGACTTTCGCACATTGGCTCGTTGCAAAACTTTGATGGAAGTCGAATCGCCATTGATTGTCATTAAATCGGAGTGTGACTCAACCATTTTCAGAAGCTCCTCGTTAGGATCAATAATGGTGATGTTGTGGTTGCTGTTAACAAGCGATTCGGCAAGATGTAAGCCAACTTCGCCATCGCCGGCAATAATGATGTTCATAGAATGAATTCTTAATCAGGCGGTAAAAGTAGAATATTAAAACGATCCCAATCAAGTCCTACATTAAATTTATCTCTGAAAATCAACAATTCAGAGTGGTTTAGAACTGATTCAATGATCATCTCTTTTTCCGCAGACGCTTGCGACAAAATCAGTCCTTTTGCATCAAGTAAACAGGAATCGCCTGAATAAAGGTTTCCTGGCCCATCCTGGCCAATGCGGTTCACCCCTAATACATAGCTTTGATTTTCTATTGCACGGGCAATTAACAGCTGTTTCCATGGAAGTGATCGCACTGCAGGCCAGTTGGCAATGTAAATAAGCAAATCATAATCCCAGCTTCCATCAATATAATTGTTTTTACTCCACACCGGGAAGCGCAGGTCATAGCATATCAATGGCCTTATTTTCCAGCCTTTCAATTCGACTGAGAGCAGTTTCTTGCCAGGTTCAATCAGTTTATGTTCCCCGCCCATACGAAACACATGCCTTTTGTAATATGTTTCAAAAGTTCCATCCGGACGCATCCAGATCAAAGTGTTGTAAAACTTTTCGGCTTCTGAAAGTAAAATACTTCCACAGATAACAGCATTGAAATCAGCAGCACGTTTTCGCATCCACTCAATAGTAGCACCTTGATCAGTTTCGGCAAAACGCGCCGGATCAACAGGAAAACCGGTATTAAAAGTTTCGGGCAAAACAATCAAATCATTTTGCTGTTGCATTGAAGCAAACATCTTGTCGAAATGATCGCGGTTGGCTTCAGGGTTTTCCCAATGAAGATCGGATTGAAAATATGCGATTTTTAAATCCTGCATAATATTTCAGTGGCTTTAGCAAGTGTTTCTTCTGTTTTAGCAAAACAGACCCTTATCAACTGCTGATTGAGCTGGTTGTGATAAAAAGGGGCTACCGGAATAACAGCAATGCCATTTTCTTTCACAAGTCGCTCAGCAAAAGCCATTTCTGATTCATCTGATATGGCTGAGTAATCAAGAAGCTGAAAATAGGTGCCATAGCAAGGGATAATTTTGAAACGAGATTGCGCAAGACCCGAAACGAAATAGTCGCGTTTTGCCTGATAAAAGGAAGGTAGCCCTGAATAGTTTTCAGGATCGGCAATAAAATCAGCGATTGCATGCTGAATGGGTGTGTTTGCAGCAAAAACAACAAACTGATGAAGCTTTCTGAACTCTTTGGTTAGTTCTTCAGGTGACAGCACAAAACCAGTTTTCCAGCCTGTGGCATGAAAGGTTTTGCCAAAGGAGCCAATTACAAAACTTCGGCTCAGCAATTCAGGATAAAGGCAAACACTTTGATGGGGTATTCCGTCAAAAATCAAATGTTCATAAACTTCATCACTGAGTACAATAATGTCGGTATTGCTTGTAAGCATTTCCAGTTGCTGCATATCTTCAGCGGTCAGAAGGCTGCCTGTAGGGTTGTGCGGACTATTGATTATTATCATTCTGGTTCGGTTCGAAACCATTCTTTTAACCGAATTCCAATCTATTTTAAAAAATGGCGCCTTAAGTTCAGCATACTTCACCAAACCACCATTGGCCTTCACTGCCGGGGCATAGCTGTCATAGGCAGGCTCAAAAATGATCACTTCATCGGAGTCTTTTACAAAAGTCGAAATGGCTGTATAAAGCGCTTGTGTTGCCCCTGCCGTGACAGTAATTTCTGTATCCGGGCTGTATCGAACACCATAGGTAGTTTCCACTTTTTTTGCAATGGCCTTGCGCAGAGATTCAACCCCGGGCATGGGAGCATATTGATTGAAGCCTTTTTTCATGTAATGATTCACACGGGCAATAAGTTTTTCTGATATCGGAAAATCAGGAAAGCCCTGTGATAGATTTACGGCCTTAAAATCTGCGGCCATTTTCGACATTATTGCGAAAATGGAGGTGCCGGCATGTGGCAGTTTTGAAAAAACTTGTCCTTTAAATGAAGGCATAATTTTATATTAGTGAAAAATCGACAGCTACAAAAGTAATTTTGTTTTTTTGAAAGACAATGGATTTTAGGTTTTAGAAACCTTCTAAATTGAGGTATTTGTGTAAAAAAATACTTAAACAAACGAGTTTACAGCACTTTAAGGAAACGTTGATGTTTGTCAAAAATTGTCATCAAATCAAGATTGCGAAACTTTAATCAAAAAGTGGGTTTTATAAAAGGATTCAACAATGCTATGTTGATAAGTTGTTCCGGAAATGAATGAAGTTCGAATGACAACTAATTAATTTTATGCCCCATTCAGGAACTTAAAAAACTACCAGTTATGCCGGTAAAAAAAGCTAAGCCAAAGAAAATTTTTGTTCTCGACACATCTGTCATTATCTACAATCACAATGCCATCAATACTTTTGAAGAGAATGATGTGGCAATACCCATCACAGTTTTCGAGGAATTGGACAATTTCAAAAAGGGCAACGACAACAAAAATTATGAGGCTCGTGAGTTTATCCGTTTTATGGATAAAATTTCGGGTAAGACAACAATGAAGAACTGGCGGCGCCTCAATGGCCCCACAAAAGGCCGTTTTAAAGTGCTGATGGAAGAAAAAAGCACACCTGATGCCTGTCAGATTTTTGGCGCAGATAAGCCCGACCACCGTATCTTGAATGCAGCACTGCGTTTGGCTGAAGAAAATCCCGATCATAAAGTTATTCTTGTAAGCAAAGACGTTAACCTTCGGTTGAAAGCCAAATCTCTGAGTCTGAATGCAGAAGACTATGAAACAGGCAAAATCAAGGACGTAGAGCAGCTTTATACAGGAAAAACCTATCTTGACGAAGTGAATCCCGAGGTGATAGACAAGCTTTACCGCGAAGGGTTTTGCTCACTTTCTGAAATTGGATTGACAAAAGCGATTCCAAACCATTATTTTGTTCTTAAAAGTTTGAAGAGCTCTACGCTTGCCTTTTTCAATCCTATTACCGAACGTGTTGAACGCATCGAAAAGCAAGCGATTTCGCGCATTATGCCACGCAATGCCGAACAGGTTTTTGCCTTGCATGCACTGCTAAATCCCGAAGTGAAACTGGTCACAATTCAAGGAATTGCTGGAACCGGTAAAACATTGCTTGCGCTGGCAGCAGCCTGGGAACAACGCCGCAATTTTAAACAGGTTTATCTGGCACGACCCATTGTTCCGCTTAGCAACAAAGACATTGGTTACCTTCCGGGCGATATTAAATCAAAGCTTAACCCCTACATGGAACCACTTTGGGACAATCTGAAATTTATACAGAATCAATACGGCGAGGAGGACAAGGAGTATAAGCGGATTACTGAGGCCGTTGAAAAAGAAAAACTTGTGATCACACCTTTGGCATACATTCGCGGACGAAGTATCTCAAATGTTATTTTTATCGTTGATGAAGCGCAGAATCTCACACCACATGAAGTGAAAACAATTATTACGCGTGCAGGTGAAAACACCAAAATTATCTTCACAGGCGACATTTTTCAAATTGATACACCCTACCTCGATGCCCATTCCAACGGTCTTTCATACCTGATCGATAAAATTAAACACCATGGCATCTATGCGCATGTACGTCTCGAAAAAGGCGAACGTTCAGAGCTTGCTAATCTGGCAAATGTCTTACTTTGAAAAAACCTGAAAACGCAGCCAAAGGCCTTTATAAGAGGTATAAACTATTCGCCTTTTCTGAAGAATCCACCTACTTCTTTTCCAAGTTTGCCCAGTGTTTCTACGCCACGGAGAATTGGAGCAGCATCAAGGTCTCTGTATCTTTCGTTGATATAATCAATGTGAGGCTGTTGAGGAAAGATAATTACCCTGCTAAATGATTCGAACTGTTTTTCAATTTTCAATGGAAGATTGTCGAGCGTATTAAAATAGGATATCGCACCTTTGCGCGCTGAAACAAGCACCAGAATATCATCTTCATTTACTTTTCCTGATAGAGAAAGTACCTCTTCCCAAGTATCAAAATATTCAAAAGAAGTTTTGACAGCAATGAGTTGTTTATTGTTATTATTGCGAATAGCTTTTTCGCCTTCCGGATTGCAAAAATAATGTGCTGAAATGCCAAGTTCCGAAGCCAGCTGAATGATTTTTGCAGACCAGATATCAAAACCTTGCTCAAGTTCTGCTAAAGGAGGAACGGCCATTACAAGTCGTTTGTGCGATACCAGTGGTTTTGAAAAATGACAAATAAAAATAGTTTTGTCGATATTATGAATGATACTATCCATCTTATTGCCGATCAGATTCTCGATCACACCGGCACGTTGAGGCCATCCTAAAAGCACGATACTGGCCATTGTTTCCTTTGCAGTACGAGCAATACCTCCTGAAGCATTGTGGTCGATGGTTGCCATTAAGGCCACTTTGGTGTCAGATGCAGATGCATGCTGCTCGATACCTTGAAGCATTTTTCGGGCCTTTTGAAGGTTTTGCTCAGCTTCTGTGTTGTTGGGAACAACCGATAGAATTGTGATCGGAAGTTCCGATTTCTTATCTCTGATGAAAGATCCAAACTCAAGCAGCTTCTCAATATTGGCAATGTTTGCAATCGGCATCAATATTTTCTCTGAAATCAACACTGGAGTTTCCATGTCAGCTGCAGTTTCTTCAGTACTGAGAAGCACTTTCTTTGCAGCATTCTCGGTTATTACCGAAGCTACAATACAAGTTACAAGGATAAGAATGATGGTGCCATTCAGAATATTTTCATCTAAAAGACCATTTTGAAAACCAACTAAAATCACAGCAATAGTTGCGGCAGCATGCGAGCTGCTTAAACCAAAAATCAGGTTACCCTGTGCGTTTGAATATTTAAACAAAAGCTGCGTTCCCTTTGCAGCAAGCCACTTGCCCAATAATGCCACTATTGTAAGTGTTGCTGCAATATAAACGGCTTCCGGTCCTTTGAGAATGATACCCACATCAACCAACATCCCTACACTAATGAGGAAGAACGGTATAAACAGCGAGCTTCCTATAAACTCAATGCGGTTCATCAATGCTGAAGACTGAGGGATAAGTCTGTTGAGTACCAAACCTGAAACAAAAGCGCCGATAATTGGTTCAACGCCTGCTATTTCGGCAAGAAAAGCAGCAAAAAACACGACTGCAAGCACAAAAATATAGTGTGAATGTTTTTCGCTTTCAAGTTTTTTGAAAAACCATTCAGCAATGCGCGGTATGAGATAAAACATGATTGCTGAAAAAACAGCAACTGAAACACCAAGTTGAATCCAGAAACCTGATTCCAGACTCCCTTTGCTTGAACTCATAATTACTGCCAGTAAGATCAAAACAGCAGTGTCTGTAAGGATTGTACCACCTACAGTGATGGCCACCGCCTGATTTTTTGACACACCCATCCTGCTGACAATCGGATAAGCAACGAGTGTGTGGGTGCTGAACATACTTGCGATCAAAAGACTTGCGTAAAAGTCGTATCCCAGCAGATAATAACATACAGGATAACCAATTCCAAGGGGAATGATGAAAGTTAGAAAACCGAAAATAAGACTCTTGTTGCGTTGCTTTCGAAACTCATTCAAATCAAGCTCCAACCCCGCAATAAACATGATATAGAGAAGGCCGATGGTAGAAAAAAGGTCAACAGCCGAATTTCGCTCAATTAAATTCAAACCAAAAGGCCCAACAATAACCCCAGAAATAATCAATCCGACAATACCCGGAATTTTAAGCTTGCGCAAAACAATCGGGGATAAAAGTATGATGAGTAAAATCACAGAAAATGCCAAAACGGGATTGCCTAGTGGTCTTTGAAATTCGTGTGTAATGAGTTCAATCATAGTATTTGGAAAAGTAGGCAATTAATCAGCGTTCAAAAATAGGAAACAAAAACGAAAGGCAGCCTTATCCCGGAAAATTATGTCAAATGATAAAGTGCAGAATTATCAATCCCTAAAGCTGGATTTGATTAAATCACCTTAATAAACCCTTTATTTTACGATTGTAGAAAAGTAAAACGCGCAAAATTCGTCCCGTTATGCATCCCCTAAACAAAAAAAGAGCTGCTAATAAATTGATTAGCAACTCTTCTTCAAATTAATCTGTACCCGGAGCCGGGATCGAACCGGCACGAGTGTAACCTCACTGGTTTTTGAGACCAGCGCGTCTACCAATTCCGCCATCCGGGCATCATGTGAATGAACTACAGGGGTGCAAAATTAATATATTTTTCATAGCAACAA
>JAGXRB010000334.1 GCA_018336075.1 Bacteroidota bacterium | reverse complement strand
GGCTGGGCATCCCGGTCACGATTTCGTCCGACCCGCGGCATGCATTTTCAAACAACGTCGGCGCAAACCTGCCCGCCGGGGCGTTTTCACAGTGGCCTGAGCCGACCGGGCTGGCCGCCACCCGCAACGAGGCCCTGGTACAGGAATTCGGCGACATCGCCCGCCAGGAATACCTGGCCGCCGGTATTCGTGTGGCCCTGCACCCGATGGCTGACCTGGCGACCGAGCCGCGCTGGTGCCGCGTCAATGGCACTTTTGGCGAAGATGCCGACCTTTCGGCACAGATGACCTCCGCCTACATTCGCGGCTTCCAGGGTGAGCGCATGGGCAAGGACAGCGTCGCTTGCATGACCAAACACTTCCCCGGCGGCGGCCCGCAGATGAACGGCGAGGACGCCCATTTCGCCTATGGCCGTGAGCAGGTTTATCCCGGTGATAATTTCGACTATCACCTGAAACCCTTCGAGGCCGCCTTCGCCGCCGGGACATCCCAAATCATGCCCTATTACGGCATGCCGGTTGGCACACAGTTCGAGGAGAAAGGATTTGGCTTCAACAAGGCCGTCATCACCGGCTTGCTGCGCGAGAAGTACGGCTTTGATGGCATCGTCTGCACCGATTGGCTGCTCTTGAACGGTTTCTCGATGTTTGGGAAAACGCTCATCGAAGCCAAAGCCTGGGGCGTCGAAGACCTGACTCCCATCGAACGGGCGCGCGTTGCCCTGGAGGCCGGGGTTGACCAGTTTGGCGGCGAGACCTGCCCGGAGTTGATTGTTGAACTGGTGCGCAGCGGACAAGTCTCCGAATCGCGCATCGACCAATCGCTGCGGCGACTGCTGCGCGAGAAGTTTATCCTCGGCCTGTTCGACAACCCCTATCTCGACCCGGACGCCGCCGAGCAGACCATCGGGCGCGCGGATTTCAAGCAAAAGGGTGAGCTGGCCCAGCGCAAGTCGGTTGTCCTGCTCAAAAACTTGTCCCGAGGCGCGAAGGGCCGAGGCGACCAGCCGACCCTGCCGCTGGCCGGGAAACCGAAGATTTACATCGAAGGCATGAATCCCGAAACAGCCGCACAGTACGGACAGGTCGTCAGCAACCCGGCCCAGGCCGATTTCGCCATCCTGCGCCTGAACGCGCCTTACGAGAAGCGCAAAGGTTTTCTCGACGCGCTCTTCCACGCCGGCGACCTGGATTTCAAAAGCCCGCAAAAGGAACGCATCCTGGGCATCCTGGGGCAAGTCCCGACCATTGTGGATTTCTATTTCGAGCGCCCGGCGGTCATCCCTGAGATTAATGAAAAATGCGCCGCCCTGCTCGGCAACTTTGGCGCCAACGACGCGGCGGTGCTGGATGTCATCTTTGGACGCTTTACCCCCAACGGAAAACTGCCCTTTGAAATCCCATCCTCGATGGAAGCGGTGCGCAAACAAAAAGAAGACCTGCCCTACGATTCGGAAGACCCGCTTTATGCCTTTGGCTTTGGCCTAACCTACTGACCCCGGCTTCAAAACCTTCACCAAGAAAAAAGGCCTGGCATCTTTTCAGATGCCAGGCCTTTTTCATTCACTTTTTTGCTCATCCCTTGACATGGCTGTTAATCGGTGGGCAAGTTTTTTATAAGATACCTTATCTATTCAAATATAAACCGCTGAAACGAAAATTTTCCATCAAGCGAAAACTCTCGGAATTCTTTCGATAACTTTAGAGACTCAATTGCACTTTCCGACTTCTCAAACCATTTTTGCCAAACCACAGTGTAACTACTAAAATAATAAACTCGCCATATATCTCTTATCAATCTTTGAAAATAGCGAGGAACTTCTACGGATGTTCCTTCAGGAGTATAAACAGATTGCGGGCGGGCGACCGATAAACCAACGTGCTGTTTTTCGTGAAACTCCCAATAAAAAAACTCATTGCCAACTTGAGCAACAATATCAAAAAAGATTTCTTTGGGCTGACGGGCGACACGGATAAATTCTGAAGGAAAATTTCTTGCGAGTTCTAAACACAATAGCCGTTTTTTAGTGGGCAAAAACGAATCCCTTGTCAACCAATCAACAAGTTTTTTAGAGTCAATAAATTGATTAACCAAATCTGCATTAACCAGAAAATGCTGATTAAGCGTTTGCGAATTTGGATAATAACTTTTCAACGCATGAAAGAAAGCCAATTCACTTTTTCTGCGTTTATTTGGCTGATAAAAGAAAGTGATGGTCTGATTCAATTTTATTCACCTGACTATGACTACCTGCCCAATAATGTTTATACAAACGCCTACATAAAACCCCATCTTGTTGGCTTATACAATCAGATGACTGTAATATCTTATAGATTATTATACAGGTTCATCAACAAGTTGGGACAAAAACATGCAGTCTCAGCCGAAAAAACTCCTCGACCCTTACACGCACCATAGGACAGACTAGCGGTGTGCATTGCAGACTAAGAGGCAGGACGAGAGAACGTCACTTTGCCGAAACCAACTTCAAGTATTGACGACAGTTGTCATATAAATTATGATGCTTGTCACGATGAAAAACTTCAGGAACCCTAACCTTCAACGAATGCGGGAAATCCTCGACGAAAAGTATTTCTATAAACCAGAATACTTTAGCGACCGTACACAATTCATCACACTTGGTGACGAAGCCTCCGATGCTGTCGAAAACGCACTCTGCTTTGAGGTGTATTCAGGCGTCCCTTTTTGTCTATTTGTCGCAGTAGAATCAGATGTGCCGAAAAAGCTTCGAGAGCAAGCACTCGATTATGCGCTTTCAACTGAGACAATTGGTGTTGTTGCGTTTTTCTCGCACGATAGCGAGGAGTTCGAGGTTCTCAGAAGACGTTATAGGGATAGCAAATTCGAAACGATTAACGGTGTCGAATATTACTTTAAAGGATCATCTGGCGGAGTCCTGCGCTTGTTCGAAGAAGACGCAGAATATCAAACATCCATTGCGCCACAAATTGTCAACTTAATTCCTATAACTAACAAACTAGAGAATATCTTTTTTGAAATTCATTCTACAATGCGCGACATCGATGGGCTCCACCCAGATGCTGCTCTCGAAGAACTTTGCAAGCTTTTATATTTAAAATCATATCTAGAAGAGCAAGAATCGATACTCCCCATTCCAGGAGTTACCACATCGTCATTTGGTACAGTCGAGGAGTATGCATCATGTTTGCGCGCACTCTATCGAGAAGCGATTGATTATGATCTTCGTGTTTTTAGGCTGAAGATTCCCGAGTATGAGCGCTCTAGGGGAGTGTTCGACTTGCCAATTTTCCTTTCGAGCGCTGCTTTAGTAAAAGCCTTTCAAATTATTGAAGAGTTTTCTCTGACACGGTCAAACACTGATCTCAAAGGTCGTGCCTTTCAAAAAGTACTAAGCAAATCCGTTCGGTCGGGTATGGGACAGTACTTTACACCTGTCCAAGTATGTCAATTAATGGTAGAGATAGCGGCGCCGACAAGCTCAGAGTTAATCTTGGATCCTTTTTGTGGCTCAGGTCACTTCCTTAGTGAATCGCTTGCTTATGTACGTCTTTCTACTCCAGACCATACAAAAGAATATCATGAGTTTGCATTTGGAAAGCTACATGGAATCGAAAAAAGCGATAGGATGACTCGCATAGCAATGACCGACATGCGTCTCAATGGAGATGGACACTCAAACATAAGATGCACAGATGCACTATTGGATTTCAGAAACTATCCCGATCTAAAACGAGAGAGTTTTGATTTGGTTTTGACTAATCCCCCGTTCGGATCAATTCTGGGTGTCGAGGCCTTCACGTCTCTAGCGAAATTTACACTCGCAGAGGGCCGAAAGAAAGTACCGCTTGAAATTGTTGGTCTGGAAAGAGCGATTGAATTTCTTCGACCGGGAGGCCGCATTGCCATTGTATTACCGGAGAGCATCTTTACTGCCGAGTCATCCAAGTATGTGAGAGAGTGGCTCCTGAGCAAGCTAGCTATTCGGATTGTTGTTGATCTACCTAATGATACATTTGCTCCGTTTGGAGCGAATGTGCGTAGTGGTATATTGTTCGGGCGAAAGTTACGACCTGGCGAAGAGGTACTGGATAACCAGAAAGTATGTATGATAAGAATTGATAGCCTCGGGTATGACGCTTCTGGACGTGAAACAAAAGTCTCTGAGGTAGCAGAAGCCATAAAATCAGCAAAAAAATTCTTACAAAAGGAAGGCTGGTAAATGAAGATAAAGGCTGTTCCAATCGCAGATTTAATCGGACTGGGAAAATGGAGAGCTGATCTTCATGTACATTTCGACTCTGAGATTAGGTCCGAAAAGTATGGCTTGGTTCCACTACGCGACGTCGTAATCGAATCCAAGCTCGCAATGAACCCTAATGAATTTGGATCAGGTGAGTTTTTCTATATAGGGCTTGAAAATGTTGAACCAATTACCGGCGAACCAAAAGAAATTTCAGTAGTGAAAACAGAACAAGTACACTCTAGGTCAAAGGTGTTTGAGCTGGGGGATATACTTTACGGTCGACTTCGGCCGTACTTGAGAAAAGCACTCTATGTGGAGCAACCATATACCAGGGGGCTATGTTCTACCGAGTTTATCGTGCTCAAAGCAAAAACCGACCAAATATTACCTCTATTTCTTCGCGAGGTTCTCGTTTCTAAGTCTATAACAGAAATCGTTACAAGATTTGAAGCAGGTGCTGCTTTACCTCGTATATCCTCAAAGGACTTCCTAAGTATATCGATACCTATCCCCCCGTTAGAATTTCAGGAAGAGTGTGTCTCAAGAATAGAGCATTCTAGAAGACTAAGGCAGGAATTACTAGCAAAAGTAGACACCTTATCCAAGGAGGGACAGAAAATCATATCAGAAGTATTCGGCTAGCTTTGTGAACGAGTTATTTAATTGCCCGGGCTACTCTTGAAAAGTTTCTTGCCATAAAATCAATGAATCTAGCTTTAGTTGGATCGAAAGCATACTCATGTTTAAGATATTCTTTCCCTTGTCTCCCACGAGAGCCAAGCATGCGCAACATGCCACCGAAGTTTGCAGCGTATGACACACCTGGTCCTTTAGTAGATTGCGGACCTGAACGGCGTTCACGAACACCTGACGTATTCAATGGTTCGCCAACATGTTTGCACGGTTGAATGGGACAGCCATCTGGACAATGATCTTTCTTTACAAAGGTTCCACCCCGCTCAACGTGTAATACATCCCTTAACTGTGCGATAGGTAAGGCATGGCCAACAAAATAATCAAGAACAGCGGGATAAACAGTTTTTGGCTGGTCATTCATTAGTTTCCAATCCCAAAGAAAAACAGCGAGAAGTTCATTTTCGGCAAATTCGTGTTGGAGTCGATCAAAGTGAGCTTTTGATTCATCAGCCGAGGCAACCATGGACTTCACTTCAATTCGAAATAGCTCGCCCTCCTTTGTGTCTGGATTCCAGTCCTCATTTCTAAAAATACATGCGAAGTCATTGTATTCATGGCCGTAAATCCACCCAAGTTCGTATGGTATCTCTTTCTCACTGTTAAGTCTTACGTTAAGATAGAAGCCCCATAATGCCTCAATAACACTCCCCATGCCGCTACCAATCCTGCCACCACGAGTATGGAAGACTTGTTCCGTGAATGCATTAACCGCATTTACGGCCAAATGGGTACTTGTAATAATATTTTCAGCGGCAGAATCTGCCAAAGCTTCTCTGGTATTTTGCATTTTCTATCCTATTTTTGCTCTACCCGCCATTTTGCGGGTTAATGGCTTATGGGTGACCAAAGGTTAAAATTGAACGAACAACCCTATGTATTTTACAGCTTTTTGTGACTTTGGTGCATAAATTAATATTCTTCCGCCAAGGGTGCCAAAATTTTTCAAAAATTCCACGCTATGGGCCGAATTTTATTCGGTCAAAGTGGCTAAAATTTCGCAAAAATTATTTTGTGCACCAAAGCGGCTTTTTGTTCAAATTTCTAAACCGAAGATGGCGAAAAAAATGTTTTTGTATCAAAACAAGACCCTGCCCGGCCTGTGCTGAGAAGCACGAGCCGGGCAGGGTCTGAGGAAGCCAGCGCTCGAAGGCGCTGCGCCGTTTAGTGTCGTTCGGTGACGTGCAGGCTGTAGTTGTCGGCCTTGAAGTATTCCATCGCAAAGCGGGCGGCGTCTTCGGGGTCGTAGGGGGCGCAACTAAAAACGTCCAGGTAAATGGCGCGGCTGGCGTCGGCGAAGTGGGCCGAGATGAGCGATGTCTCGATCAACTGGGTCATGCTGAATCCCTGTACGCGCGGGTCGTCGCCAAAGAAAACCACCTGGGTTTCGCCGTAGCGACGCATTTTGATGCGCTCACACAGAATTTTCACAAACTCGCGGATGGCTTCGGCGTCCTGCATCAGGGCCAGGTCGCAGTTGTACAGGTCAATGCTTGTCGAGACGCCCCAGCAGGCGGGGGCTTCTTCAATACCATTAAGGGCCGGGGCCGGGGCCAGGTTATCCATCCAGTTCTCTCCTAAAGAATTCCGGTAAGGCGAAGGCTGCGCGATGCACCTCCGGGTTGAGATAATTCATTTGTCCCGGCGGATAGGCGCGGGTGAGTCCGTTCTGCCAGGGGGTGTCAGAGACGTACATAAACCCGATTCCGCCGCCAGGGTAGGTCGGAATCTGGGCGTAGTAATAATCCGGATTCTTGGCCATGCTTTTGACGAAGCCGGCAATCTCTTTAATCAGGGCCGTGTCAAAGTAGGGCTGTTCGCACTGGGTGGCGATTGCGCCGCCGGGGTTAAGCGCGCCCCACATCAGCCGGTAGAATTCCTCGCTGAACAGGCGCTCGGCCATGCCGATTGGGTCGGTGGTGTCTGAGACAATCACGTCAAAGGTATTGCCAGGGATTTTGAGAAATTCGAAGGCGTCCTGCACGACCAGTTTGGCGCGCGGGTGGCTCCACGGGTCGCCAAATTCGGGGAAATACTGGCGCGAATATTCG
>JAGXRB010000333.1 GCA_018336075.1 Bacteroidota bacterium | reverse complement strand
TTTAATGAGAATGGGTTATGTGTGGGGAAAATTCCCACCCGACGTATAAAGTATCTTTGATGAGGTTTTCCGGTAAAAGTTGAATCAAACCTAAAGCCAGCCGATCTTCTGTTTTCAATTATAAGGTTGATATTCACCTTTTTGTCCAGAGCATTGCTGTCGGCTTCATAAAGAATATAATCTTTCGTGAAATAGTAATAACCGTTGTTTTTTAAATGTGTCGTAATTCTGTCTCTCTCATTGTCTAAAATGTAAGCATTGTAGATGGCATCTTTTTTCAATAAAGTTTCTGTTTTAACAGCATTTACATAGACTGCAAGATTTGTGTCTGATATTTTGTATTCAATTTCATTGAGCCTGTGAGGTTCCATTGGCTCAACATTGTATATAACCTTTGCTGTTCGGTTTTTCCTTCTTATAGTTTGAAAGCTAACCTTGTTGTTAAAGTAACCAATATTTTTCAAATATTGTGTCATTTGCTGTGTTGAAGCGTTGGACTGGCTTTCGTCAAGATAAACAGGTGGTACCCCAACAACATTGTGAACCCAATTCCATGCTTTCTTGTCGGTTTTTTTTTCTGTCACATAATAGGTCCACAATCTGAAACGGGTTCCAAGAAAACTATTGTTTGGTTTTTGTGAAATCAGAATAGATACATCAGACTTGCTAAAACTTGGCTTTTCAGCTTTGATCCGCACCTTGTTTTTGTGAAGTAATGCCCTGTTTTCCGGAATATATCGTGTGCCTGAACAAGAAGTCAAAAACAATCCAACGAAAAGAAGGAAATAAATTGGCCTTAAGACTTTTGATTTTAACAACATAGATTTAAAAGTCTTTGTTCTGCTAAAAGAAAAAACAACCTCAATCATCTGTTTCGCTAACGGATATAACAGATGAATGTTTAGAAACATTTCAGTTTTTTGATTAGTTCTTTTAAACACTGTCAATAGCAAAATTATTAATTGACAAATGTAGCACTTATCCTTTAAATCATTTGATGGTTCTGGTTCAGTTGGGTTAAATTTATCGTTGGCATTTCATTTTCTTCCAATTGAGATCAATCACTGCATCAGCAAAGATTTCTGCTGATACTGCTGTAACTTTTATGGTAAAATTTAATCTTGATAATTGAATAGATAAACAGGGAATTTTAAAAAATGAATGGAATAAGTCTCCAGCTTGTTTTCATATAACTTGCGTAATCTGGAAATTGACTCCTTAAATTTCGCTCCTCAAAATATAGTTTGAAAATTAAATTGACTAACAAGAGCGACCAGCCGATCATTCTGAAATTTGTGAAAGACTCAACAACCAAAGGCAACAAAGCCAGCAATTGTGCCAGATACATAGGATGACGAATGTATTGATAGATTCCGTTTGTTACAAGCACTCCGCCTGCTTTAGGCAAGGGTGCCACATTAAAATTGCCAATCTGCATATTCAGAATTGCAATGATGCCGATGAACAGCCCCGCAACTTCAACCAAAATTCCCACATTAGAATTCGCGAGCCATGGCCCTGATGCCAACAGGAAGAGGAGCATGCTGAATTGAACGAAAACAAAGAAATATGCCAATACTTTTGACTTCATTGTGCACTATTTTAAAAAAAAAAGAACTCCCGGTTTGTCGGTCTCCTTACCGACAGAATATGCAAGCAGAGAGGTTTGTACCCGGGAGTTCGTTGCAAAGATAGTTTTTGTAAACAATGTAAAAAAGTATAATTCATCTTTATGAGCAAAAAAAAAGAACTCAAACGCAAATCACTCTTTGTCTAAATTTTGATGACGAAAATATCAGATTCTAAAAGCTTAATAATGAGCAATATTGAAGCTATGTTGTTTTTTCAAATTGGAAAAAATGATAGTTCGACAAAACTTTTCAATCACATTATATTTTTGTACCCGACAACATTTTTTAACGCTATGTGTTTAAATATGTAGTTTGGCAGCTTTATTTGCTTTTTTCATAAGTCTTGCCCAAGTGAGAAAAGCATTTTGTCAATGTGTAAATTTGTACCTTTGCATCCTTTTAGTCCATTTAAAATCTACATTGTTTATGAAATATGACGTAATTGTAATTGGCAGCGGCCCGGGAGGTTATGTAGCTGCGATCAGGGCTTCACAGCTCGGAAAAAAAGTTGCTGTTGTTGAAAAGTCTGAAATAGGTGGTGTATGCCTCAACTGGGGCTGTATTCCTACAAAAGCGCTCCTCAAAAGCGCTCAGGTTTTTAATTATGTGAAACATGCGACTGACTATGGCATCAACATCGGATCTGAGTCAAGTATTGATTTTGAAGCTGTTGTTAAACGTAGTCGTGGCGTAGCCGATGGAATGAGTAAGGGCGTGCAGTTTCTTTTTAAAAAAAATAAAATCGATTTGATATCCGGATTTGGAAAATTGCAAGCCGGTAAAAAAGTTGAGGTAACGGATTCTGAGACAAAAAAGACTGTTTACGAAGCCGATCATATCATACTTGCAACAGGCGCCCGTTCAAGGGAGTTGCCAAACTTGAAAATGGATGGAAAAAAAATAATCGGATACAGGGATGCAATGGTATTGCCAAAACTTCCAAAATCAATGGTTGTTGTAGGTTCCGGCGCAATCGGAAGTGAGTTTGCTTTCTTCTATAATTCAATGGGTGTCGATGTTACTTTGGTTGAGTTTTTGCCAAATATTCTCCCTATTGAAGATGAAGAAGTATCTAAACAACTCGAACGTTCGTTCAAAAAAGCGAAAATGAAGGTGATGACCAATGCTTCAGTTGAGAAGGTTGACATTACAGGTGAAGTTTGTAAGGTGACTATTAAAACCAAAAAAGGAGAAGAAGTTGTCGATGCTGAAATTGTGCTCTCTGCTGTTGGTATTGCCACAAATCTTGAAGGTTTGGGACTCGACGAGACCGGAGTTAAACACGATAAAGGTAAAGTTTTGGTTGATAGTTTCTACCGCACTAATATAGAAGGTGTATATGCCATTGGCGACATCGTTCATGGCCCTGCATTGGCGCATACAGCATCGCATGAAGGAATTACATGCGTTGAGGCCCTTTGTGGTCTTAATCCAGATCCTGTGGATTACACCAATATTCCATCCTGCACATACACCAATCCTGAAGTAGCTTCTGTTGGAATGACTGAAAAGCAGGCAAAAGATGCAGGTTATGAAATTAAAGTTGGCAAATTTCCGTTTTCAGCCTCAGGAAAAGCAAGTGCATCCGGTAGCAAAGACGGGTTTGTTAAAGTTATTTTTGATGCCAAATATGGTGAATGGCTCGGTTGCCATATGATCGGTGACAATGTAACTGAAATGATTGCTGAAGCAGTCGTTGCCCGAAAATTGGAGACAACCGGTCATGAAATAATCAAAGCTATTCACCCGCATCCAACCATGTCTGAAGCAATAATGGAAGCTGCTGCCGATGCATATGGTGAGGTAATACACCTTTAGAAATCTTTGCCGTGCAAGGGTAAAAATACTTTAAGCCTGAATTTAGTTTGTTCAAAAATCTGTTAAAAATCATCTGAATGGAAATTATTGAAACTAAAATACCTGATTTATATATCGTTAAGCCAGTTGTTTTTGAAGATCAAAGAGGATATTTTTTTGAATCCTACAATAAGGAAAAATTCTTGCATCATGGCATTGACCAGAATTTTGTGCAGGATAATGAATCCAAATCCATGAAAGGTGTCTTGCGTGGGTTGCATTTCCAGGCTCCTCCTTTTGCGCAGGGTAAACTGGTGCGTGTGATGAAAGGAGCAGTTCTTGATGTTGCTGTTGATATCAGAAAAAACTCACCTACATACGGCCAATGGGCTTCGATTGAATTGACTGAGTCGAATAAATGGATGTATTGGGTGCCGCCGGGTTTTGCTCATGGCTTTGTTACGCTTGATGACAGTACGGTCTTTTTCTATAAATGTACAAATATGTACAACAAAGCTTCAGAAGGAAGCATTCGCTGGAACGACCCGGATCTGAATATTGATTGGGGAATAGATTCACCATTGCTTTCAGAAAAAGACCAAACAGCTCCTTTTTTCAAAGATTTTATCAGCCCATTTTGATTGATTGTTTTCGTTTATTCTGTAATTGAAATCACAAATCGAAATTAGCTCATTGCCGACTTAAGTTATTGATTTCTAAACCACTTCTGTTAATTATGTTCAAGAAAATATTTCTGACTCTAATAATAATTTTTGCCGTTGGTTTTTCAGGCCTATTGCTTATAAATTCAGGTGAGCAATTTCTGCTCAATGCACAATCCAGCGAGAAGCAGATAGTTTCATCAGCATCGCAGAATTACAGAATAATAAGTTTTGACCTTCCAAAAGAATTGTACTTTGCAGGGGAAAGAGTCCCTATGGAACTTTTTTATGTTAGAGAAAGTCTTGAACGTGAGTTGATTGTAAATACATATTGGCATAGTTCCACTCTTTTACTCCTGAAAAGAGCCAATCGCTGGTTCCCTGTTATTGAACCGATTCTTGCAAAAAATGGAGTGCCAAATGATTTTAAATACCTTAGCATGATCGAGAGCAATCTCACAAATGCACGCTCTCCCGCTGGTGCAGTTGGATTCTGGCAATTTTTGGAAACCACTGCAAAGGAATATGGAATGGAAGTGACAAAAGACGTTGATGATCGTTATCATGTTGAGAAATCTACTGAAGCTGCCTGCCGTTTTCTTCTGAAAGCTTACAACAAATATGGCAGCTGGTCGCTTGTAGCCGCTGCTTTTAATGCTGGCAACCGCCGGATTGATGGCTTTTTGCAAGAACAACAGGCCGACTCATATTTTGATTTGCTTATGGCCGAGGAAACTGAGCGATATCTTTTCAGAATGATTGCGATGAAAATGATCGTTGAAAACCCAACTTTCTATGGTTTCTATCCTGAAATTGAAAAGTTATACCAACCCTTGACATACGATATTGTAAAAGTAAATTCCAGTATTCTTAATCTTGCAGATTTTTCAAAGGAGAAAGGGATTTCCTACAAACTGCTGAAATACTTTAACCCCTGGATGCGTTCGAACCAACTTCCGGTTAATCCGGGTAAAAGTTATGCGGTAAAGATTCCTTTAGAACCGTTTAATCTGACGCATTATCAGATTAGAGATTCCAAAAATCAGGAATAGTCAAATCTGAAAATACTTGAAATCGAGGTTTATAAATGATTGAAAATAGTTTTTCCGAAGATAAATTTCTTGAAATACTCGGTGCAAGGGTCCACAATCTCAAAAACATTGACCTGAAAATCCCGCGCAACGAGCTTGTAGTTATTACAGGTCTTAGTGGTAGCGGGAAATCGTCTTTGGCTTTTGATACCATTTATGCCGAAGGTCAACGACGCTATATGGAGTCCTTTTCAGCCTACGCCCGTCAGTTTATAGGTAATATGGAACGGCCCGATGTTGATAAAATTACCGGCTTAAGTCCAGTCATTTCTATCGAGCAAAAATCAGTTAACAGAAATCCACGATCCACTGTGGGTACAATAACCGAAATCTACGATTTTTTCCGTCTGCTTTATGCAAGAGCTGCTGATGCCTTTTCTTATGAAACTGGCGAAATGATGGTTCGTTATGCAGAAGATCAGATTGTAAATCTTATTCTTGAGCAGTTTGAAAACAAAAGAATCACCTTGCTGGCGCCAGTTGTGCGTGCCAGAAAAGGGCATTACCGCGAGCTCTTTGAACAGATCAGACAGGCAGGTTTTCTAAAAGTCAGGATAGATGGTGAAATCAAAGATATTGCTTTTGGAATGCAACTCGACCGATACAAAGTGCACGATATTGAAGTAGTAATTGACCGGCTCGACCTGAGTAATCCCGATGAAAGACGTCTGTCTCAATCGGTGCAGTCTGCCATGAAACATGGTAAAGGTCTGATGCAGTTGTTAGAAAATGATAATGATAACCTGCGCTATTACAGTAAGTTGCTGATGTGCCCAACAACAGGTATTTCCTACAACGAGCCTGAACCAAATACCTTCTCTTTTAATTCACCCTATGGAGCTTGTCCAAAATGCAATGGACTGGGTGAAATTGCTGAAATTGACCTTACTAAAATTATTCCCGATTCATCGCTTTCAATTAAAAAGGGCGGTCTTGCGCCTTTGGGTGAGTTTAAAAGCAACTGGATTTTTAATCAGATTGAAGCAATAGGCCAAAAATATAGCTTTACACTAAATACACCAATCAGCGATATTCCTGAAGAGGCTGTTGATGCATTGCTTTACGGATCTACCGAAAGCTATGAAGTGAAAAAGGAGTATCTTGGAATCACTTCAACTTATACCCTTAATTTTGAAGGTATTATAAATTTCATTTCTGCTCAGGACAACGAAAATGCTTCGCCTGGCATCAGGAGATGGGCACAGGGATTTATGAATCATGTTACTTGTCCCGTTTGTTTAGGTTCAAGATTGAAAAAGGAGTCCCGCTATTTTCTTATTGATGGCAAAAGTATTGCTGATGTTTCAAAAATGGATATCAGACAACTTTCAGCATGGGTGAAATCCTTGCCTGAAAAATTATCAGACAGACAGTTGCAAATTGCGAGAGAAGTTCTGCGTGAAATAGAAAAGCGCATTGATTTTTTGCTGGAAGTGGGGATTGATTACCTGAATTTAAACAGACCCGCTAATAGTTTGTCGGGTGGCGAATCGCAGCGTATCCGACTTGCAACACAAATTGGCTCACAGCTTACAGGAGTTTTGTACATCCTTGACGAGCCAAGTATAGGGCTGCATCAGCGGGACAATCATCGTCTTATTGAGTCCTTAAAACAATTGCGGGATATTGGAAACTCTGTGATTGTAGTGGAGCATGACAGAGATACCATCCTTGCCGCTGACCATGTCGTTGATATTGGACCAGGAGCTGGAATTCATGGCGGCATAATCGTTGCACAAGGGAAGCCAGGTGAAATGATCGATTGCAACAGTATCACATGTGATTATCTGAGTGGTAAAAAACGCATTGAAATTCCGAAGAATCGGCGTGAAGGCCACATAGGAAAAAAAATATTTTTAAAGGGTGCAAAGGGAAATAACCTTAAGAATGTCGATCTTGAATTGCCTTTAGGGAAAATGATCTGCGTTACAGGCGTTTCTGGTTCAGGGAAATCTACACTAATCAACGAAACCCTGTATCCGATTCTGAATCAGCATTTCTTCAGGGCTGTTAAAGCTCCGTTAAGTTACGAAAGCATTAGCGGGCTTGAACATATTGATAAAGTTATTGAAATTGATCAATCCCCCATAGGACGGACACCGCGCTCAAATCCTGCAACTTACACCAAAGTATTTGATGATATCCGAAAACTTTACGGCATATTGCCGGAGTCAAAAATCAGAGGATATAAACCTGGTCGTTTCTCGTTTAATGTTATGGGAGGTCGCTGCGAAACCTGTAAGGGCGCAGGTGTTAGAATCATCGAAATGAACTTTTTGCCTGATGTTTCAGTGCTATGTGAGGATTGCAATGGGAAAAGATACAACAGAGAAACTCTTGAAGTCCGTTATCGGGGGAAATCTATCAACGATGTGCTTAATTTGACCATTGATCAGGCAATAGATTTCTTCGAGAATATTCCATCTATTTTGCACCGGATAAAAACTTTAAAAGATGTAGGGCTTGGTTATTTGAGCCTTGGACAAGCATCAACTACCATTTCAGGAGGTGAGGCGCAAAGAGTAAAACTTGCCTCTGAATTATCAAAAAAAGATACCGGAAAAACACTCTACATTTTGGATGAACCTACTACAGGCTTGCATTTTGAAGATGTTAAAGTGTTGCTTGATGTATTGAATAAATTGGTTGATAAAGGCAATACTGTTGTTATTATTGAACACAATATGGAGGTAATAAAAGTCTCCGACCATATCATTGATTTAGGTCCTGAAGGAGGTGATAAAGGTGGTTCTATCATTTGTCAGGGAACTCCGGAAGAAATTCAAAATGCACCCGAAAGTCATACCGCATTTTATTTGCGATCAGAGTTGAGTCAGAATTAAAAAACCCCTTAAGAAAATCTTAAGGGGTTTAATTACTTGTCAAATATTTTGAAAAAAATTACGTGTTTGTAGCATCGCAAAAATTGAACCATTTTACACTTATCTTATTTATAGCAATATTTCAACTATGTAAAGCATTGTAAATAAACTCATTAAAATTGTAAAAAGATTTAGTATCCATTTTGAGTCGGATTCATTGCTTGTCATTTTTAGAATTTATTTTCCAGATTCTGATATTTTATTCCGAAATCGTAGTATAAATGAAACTAATTAAAAAAAGTTTTGTTGTTTATTTAGATTTATTCTAAATTAGCAGATTCAAACCAAAGTTAAGTATACAAATCCATATTATTGAAAATGAAACGTTTAAATCAAAATTTACATCTAAAATTTCTGGTTTTCATCGTAAGTTTTACTTTTTTTTCCAATCTTCTCAAAGCTGATGAAAAACTTGGTGTTTATGAGCAGTTGGATAAATACATTGAATCTGACATTTTTTTCACAGATGAAAAATTCAATAAAGTAAATATTAAAGATGCGATTCAAATGCCCACTGTCATTGCGATGGTGTATTATGAATGCCCGGGAATCTGCACTCCTCTAATGAACGGACTTGCAGAGGTTATGAAAAAAACTGATCTGGTTCTCAATAAGGATTACCAGGTCTTTACAATTAGTTTCAGTCATCTCGAGAAAACAATTTTAGCACAAAACAAAAAGCGCACTTATGAAAAACTTGTTGGCAAGGGTGATACTGAAAATGGCTGGCGTTTTTTTACCGGTGACAGCCTGAATATCCAGCGTTTTTTGGATAACATCGGTTATCAGATTAAGCAGGAAGGTCAGGATTTTATTCATCCAGCCACTTTGGTCGTAGTCAGTCCTGATGGAAAAATTACACGTTACCTGCATGGAACTTACTTTCTGCCTTTTGACCTCAAAATGGCTGTTGTTGAATCAAGTATGGGCAGATCAGGTCCAACAATCAATAAAGTGTTGAAATTTTGTTTCAGTTATGATGCTGAAGGAAAGAGATATGCATTTAATGTTACCAAAGTGTCAGGTACAATTATCCTGTTCATCACACTATCATTTCTATCTTATCTTATAGTTTCTGAAAAACGTAGAAGAAAAACCACTA
>JAGXRB010000332.1 GCA_018336075.1 Bacteroidota bacterium | reverse complement strand
AATAGTTTTTATGGCTTGCTCCACAATATAATTAATATCATTGGAGGTAAAAGCCAATGAATAAAGTGCTGAAACAAACACACCACCGTACCAGCCGTCGCCGCTGTTCATGACGTGCCCTACTCTGTCAGCAATTTCAGTTGCCTGATTTACCATTCCGGGCGCCATCAAACCAATAAAGTCAGCTTCAATCTGAAAGTCGAGATCATCCGCATGTGGATTGTTGAGCCAGTGACCGGAAGCCGGAGGCATAATCCCTCTTAGAATATTGTAGCGTGAAGCCTGATTGGCATGAGCGAGATGATATTCTGTGTTTGCCCAATGATACGCAATGGTATCGCTGCTTACATCCAAACCGTATTGTTCAAAAACATTGACAAAATTAAGGTCTGTATAAATATCATCAAACAAGCCGGGTTTTTTGTCCCACCAGTATTTCACATAATTTTCGTGCCAGGGGATCACCTGGTATTCATCAATGATGGAACCCTGATATTTAAATTCTACGGGTGCGCCGTAAACAACGCCAATTGTTTGCCCGGCCCAGCCACCTTTAATTTTATTTTTGAGGGCTTCATGCGAAAGTATGGTTGAAGTTTTTTCAACGACTTCACTTTTCTCCTGTTGACAAGCCACAAAGGACAATGCTGACAAAATCGCCAAAACCGGTAAAATGAGTACTTTTCTTTTGAAATTTATCATGATTAATTCTTTTTTATGGATACACACTCAATTCGGTGATGGAGGTGAATCCGGATACAAATTTTGTGTATTTATTCCAGTGATCCTGAATGGCTGCATCGCCGATGACGCGAATCCCTTTCGTTTTAACAGGTTCAAATTGAAGAACATATTCAGCATAATGAGGCTGGATAAACACCACTGTTGATGACGGAAGCGCAGGCGAAACAGTAGTTTTCTGTGAGGAAACCCAGCGGCCATCTTCGGCGAGATACTGAACATTCAACGAATTAAACCAACCTCCGAATTCTTCCATGCCACCTGTATTAAAAACGATCATACTTATATCCTGCGGTTCGTTCCAGCCATAGCCGTAATAGTCCACTTTCGGTAGTTTTGCTTTTGCAGCAATACTATAAAACACCGTGCCATGTCCGGAAATGATGCCGTCATTAATCACAGAAACATCTTTGGCATATAGCGATTTTCCGAATGTGTACCAACAGGAATCCAGAACACTTTCATTAAGCTGTCTGACATTTGCATAAATAGTATCAGCAACCACAGCAATGTTTTTTGGGCGCACCAACAGGTCAAAAGTCCTTGTGATATTTTCTTTTCCGTTGTCGATTCGCAGATCAACTTTATAGGTTCCTGCTTTTTGAGGAACTCCGGTCAGGCGGCCATTGTCGAAAACCAATCCGGCAGGCATTTTACCTGAAACATGAGACCAATTGAATACCTTATTGGCTTCGGTATAGAATGTGTAATCAGTATTTTTTCCAACTTCAAGGTGCGGGTTTGGGCCGATATAAAACTCCATCGGTGCCAGAAATGTCGCATCAGGATTAATTGTAATAATTTCATTTCCGGGCTCACCGGTAACAGAGCCACCTTTTAAAAGTATCAGTTCGATGGCAGTTTCAAGGGTCTGATTGATGATTGTGGAAATCTCAGTATCCGGAAGATCATGTCTTGTAATATTGATGTATTTATCGTTGAATGGTTTGGTCCAGCCTTTTACAGGAAGATAAAGATCTTCAGGCAGTCCCTTCATGCCATCGATAACGCCCATCAGTCCGGCAACAGTGGCAGCCTGATTATCGGCATCAAAACCCATGGCACATGACAAATCGAGGGTACGCTGGAAATCACCTTCACCATAGAGCATTGCAAGAATCGCACATGCACCGTTGAGATTGGCATTCCAGATTGTTTTTGTCATGTCGTGTTCATCGATATAGTATTTTTTTGCCATCACGTGCCATGCATCCTTCCAGTCAGGATATTGGGCATGAAGCGAAATCATTTCTTTTACTGTAGCTGCATATCTGCCATTTTCAGGCAATGCTTCAAGACCGATATCAATGAGTTTACGCATATCTTTTTCAAAAAAGGCAGCCGCATACATTGCACCATAATGAATAGTTGGTTCCACGCCCCAATCGTCGCTGGTGATGCGCGCAACCCAATCAGATTTGGCAGCTGCATAATCAACCATTCCGGGAGCAGTAACAGCCCATATTTCGTTAATCAGCTGTGGATCGATCTGATACCAGTGAGGGTTCAAAGCTGTGCTGCCGGTGTAGGGCGGAGTATAACCAAAATGCATAAGACCCAATGCAGCTCTGTTTGCCAGCCAAACTCTGTCGCGGATATGATACATCCAGGCATCGCGGAGCTGTGCATAAGTTGGTTCCGGACCAAACTTTTTCATCTGAAGCAGATACATATATTCAACATCGGTATCATCATCAGAAAACGCACCCTGATACTGTTCCAGTTTGTCAAGATTTTTGGAATAACCATAAGGCCAGTTTTCGGGGCCATGCAGATCAACATACTTATTTTCGTGCGGCAATCCATAAATATTTCCAATCATTTGTCCAATCCATGAGGCCGCGATTTTATCATGCAATTCCGCTTTAGTGATTTGAAGTGGTTGCGCTTTTGTGGTTAAAGCAGCGGTAAGAAATAAGATTACAGCTAAAAGTGTTTTTGTATTTTTCATAAGCTATTATTTTAATATCCGTCATTTTGCCTGAGTTTTGAGTTTGCACTCAAAGCTGTTTGCGGAATGGGGAAAAGTTTTTCAAAAGCGCCAGAGGAAGGCTTGTTCCACCAAGGCATCCCCCAAACGCCAAATCTGATCTGATCTTGTCTGCGACGGCCTTCCCAGGCAAATTCACGTCCGAATTCATCCAACAGTTCAGCCGCATTGATCTCAGCAACCTGATAAGGTTCGAGGCCAGCCCTTGTTCTGATTTTCATCAGATGAGGATCGTTGATCATTTCACCTGCCCTGCCAAGTCTCCAAAGTGCTTCGAATTTTGTGTAAACAACATCAGCAAAACGAAACAGCACAAAATCATTTTCCATATCAGTGACATAGTATTCGAGGTCTTTCTGGTATTCATATTTGCAGCAACGGGCTCCTTCCCATTTTTTACGTGCTCTGTAATTTTCAATGGTTGGTGTGTATTCAAACCAGGTTGTGTCGTTACCATCAACGAAATAAATCGGATTTCCATTCATATCATATTGCTGACCGAAGAGGAAAGAATTTCTTCTTAAATCATTTTCTGCATACTTTTCGAAGAAAGGTGGTTCAAGGACAAAGCCATCCCACATTTCGCCTTTGAAGCCATAAGTGGCTCTGCTTGCGTCGTTTAGGGTCAGTGTGTACCAGTAAAGCCTGTCTTTTGTATAAACAGAATGGTTTGGAATAACGAAAATATTTTCGGCAGATGCCTGATTCTGAATTTTGAAGTTGGCGAAATAATCATTTTCGATCATATAAGTATTTGCCGAAATCACCCTGTCGCAGGCCTCAACAGCTTGCTGGTATTTATTCACGTTAATCCATTCTTCTGCATTCAGATAGAGTTTAGCAAGCAGCGTGTATGCCATTCCCTGTGTAACTCTTCCATAATAATCTGGTGTAGGTTCAACCTGAAGTTTGTCGACATTATCAAGGATTTCCTGTTCAATGAAATTGAAAATAAATGCTCTGTCTTTTTGTTCAGGTAGTTCTCTGTCAGCGAAGTTGATTGTAAAAGGAACATTTCCCCAGTTATCAATGGCCCAGAAATAAAACAGTGCCCTCAAAACTTTGATTTCCGAAACTATTCTGTCTTTTCCATCAAAGGTGATTGTGGATTCTTCTGTAGTATAAATGACCTCATTACAAGCGCTGATGCCTTCAAAAACGTACTCCCACGATTGGCGCAGAATCTTATTTGTCGAATTAAACCTGTGTGTGTGAAGTTCGTCCCAACGACCTTGCTCCCACCACATACCATCATCACGACCTGGTATAACCATTTCATCTGATGCGTTTTGCATGAGTGACCAGAGTCTTTGCTCTTCAGGAAATCTCTGAAGTTTGGTATAAGCCCTGCCTGCATTCATCAACACATCCTGTTCGGTCTGGAAAAAGCTATCGAGAGGAATGGCTGAGTATACATCTTCTTTGAGGTCGGTGCACGAAGCCAGAATAAAGCTCGCGGCAATGACTAAAACAATTGATTTATACATTATATTTTTCATGGCAGTAATCATTAGATCTAAAATGAAACATTAAGCCCAAACGTCACCAGAGTGGTGCGCGGGTAATAAGACAAATATTCAATTCCAGGGGTTAAACCTCCAAGGTTAACTTCAGGATCAAGGCCTTGGTAGCCTGTTATTGTCAATACATCCTGCGCTGAGGCATAAACCCTGAGTTTGGAAATAAACTTGTGATTAAGTGGCAGATTATAGCCAACAGATATGTTATCAAGTTTAACAAAAGTGGCATCTTCGACATATTTTGAAGAATATCTGGCGTTGCCTGTAAATTCAGGGTTTTCCAACTGAGTCAGGACAACATTATTCAAACCAATGGAGCCCCAGTTTTCGTAGTATAAACGGTATGTATTCAGAACTTCGCCGCCAATGCTTGCCCTCAGCGAGAAACTCATATCCCAGTCGCCATAATTTACCATATTGCTCCAGCCTAAAGTAAAGTCAGGAAATGCATTTCCAATGACTTCCCAATCGTCAGGATTTACAAGCCCAATAGGGTTGGCATTCTTAAACCTGTCGCGGCCATTTTCGTCAAGACCAAGCCAAACAGGGCCATAAAATGTACCGAGACTTTCTCCTTCGCGAAGTTTCTGGCTGTTTACACCAATAGCGTGGCCAATCCAGCCGATATCATATGAAGTACTTGTGAACTCTTCGTTTGAGAATTTATCAAGGATATTTTTGTTCTTGCTGAAAGTGAGAATGGAGGTCCAGTTCAAGGAAGCCGTACGCACCGGAACGCCTCTCAAAGAGACCTCAATACCACGGTTGCTGATGGTTCCAATATTTGTAAACAATTCTTTGAACAAGTATGGCGGCACCGAAACCTCATAAGTATAAAGCAAATCCGTGCTTTTTCTGTAATACAAATCAAAAGCACCACCAAGGCGATTGTTCAAAACAGCGAAATCAATACCAGCATTCACCTCTGATTTATTCTCCCATTTCAGGTCAGGATTTGGGTTACTTGCAGGCTGATAGGTGTTTATCCATTGGCCGTTGTAATAGAATTTTCCGGCTCTGCCCATCAGCAAGAGTGAACGATAGTTTCCAATTTCCTGGTTGCCTGTAACGCCATAACCAACGCGCAACTTAAGATCATCAACCCAGGAAACATCTTCCATAAACGCCTCACGGTTGATGCGCCATCCAATACTGGCAGAAGGAAACCAACCCCATTTATTGTTGTCTCCAAAACGCGAAGAGCCTTCACGACGGAGCGATGCAGCCGCAAGATAGCGATCATCAAAATTGTACATGACCCGTCCAAAGAAGGAAATAAGTCTGCTTTTTCCTTTGTAGGAACCCATAGAAGCTCTGCCCTCGCCCAAAGCTGAACCGGCTCCAATATTGTGAGGTCCGTACAAATCGGTATCAAAACCGGTGTTATATAAATAGGAGTTGTTGGAAACAACTTCCTCGAATGAGTATCCACCCAATGCCTGAAGGCTGTGCTTTTCTCTTTCAATTCTATAGTTTACTGTACTTTCATATTTGGATGATGAACTGCGGCCATTGCTTATTTCTGCTTCACCACCGCTGCCCAAACGACTTGGATAATATTTTGTATTGTATCGCAATTCCTCCCAATCCGACTTTTCGATCGAGACCAGATTTACCCAACTCAGGTTTTTTGTCAGTTGCAATGATGCGCGCACATTGGCACCTGCATCATCAGTTTTGCCTTCTCTTCTGCGCTCATTTTGCATCGCCACCGGATTGTAATAATTCATGCCGGAAATCAAGGTGTAACCGCCTGAATAAGTGTTCTCAGGATCATAAATCGGTGAAGTAGGGTTTCTTATAAATGCCTGATAAAAAAGGTCATAATTCGCTGGTTTATAATTTCTCATACCATAGCTCAGGTTGTAATCAACGGTGAGCAAACCGCCAAGTGCTTTCTGGTTTATGTTAGTTTTTAGCAGGTAATTATTTGCTTCGTTATCTTTTAAAATCCCAGCCGACTGATCAACAAAGAAAATTGTGCGATGAGAGAAAGTTTCGTTTCCGCCTGAAACAGCAAGGTTATGACGCTGACTGAAAGGCATCTGACGGGTTATTTCTTTAAACCAGTCTGTATTGGCATCATAAATACTTCCTGCTTTTTCGGGAGCATATTTTGTGATGGCCTCACGGAATTGGTCTGCCGTAAGATTTTCAACCATTCTGGGAGCAACCTGCATAGATAGGTAGCCTGAGTACTCAACTTTACTTTGTCCTGTTTTTGCCCTTTTGGTCGTAATAATAATTACACCATTTGAACCGCGTGTGCCGTAAATAGCAGCAGCAGCACCATCTTTGAGCACATCGATTGATTCGACTTCTTCAAAACTGACATTTCTGAGATCGACACCGGCAATACCATCCACAATGATGAGCGGACCTTGTCCGGAGGTGAGTGTATTAGTTCCCCTGAGCAAAATCTGATAGCCGGCCTGTGGGTCGGCACCACCTGGTTTGGTGATTGACAAACCTGCTACTTTTCCTTGTAAAAGACCCATTGGGTTGCTGTAGCTTCCCTTGTTAAAGTCTTCAGATTTCAGCGAAGTAATTGATCCGGTGACTTCCTTTTTTGTTGTTAAGCCATATCCGATGACAACAATTTCTTCCAGAGATTCAACTGTTGGCCTCAGCCTGACATTAATCTGTGGCTGCGATCCTACAACAACCTCATTTGTTTCGTAGCCAACAAAACTGAAAACAAGTGTTGATCCTTTTAAAACATCGATTGTGTAGCGGCCATTGATGTCGGAAACGCTTCCGGTTTGTGTCCCTTTTATTGTGACGTTCACTCCGGGGAGCATCTCTCCATTGGTGAAGTCGGAGACGGTTCCACCAATTTTCACTGGCTGAGATTCCTGTGCTTCTACAGCTGATGAAAAACCTATCAAAAGGCTTATCATGAACATCGAAGCAAGAAAGAATCTGGATTTGTAAAACATAATATATGAACTCATAATAAATATATTTTATATACTAATCAAGTGATGATAATTCTGATCTGTATGGAATAGAGGACTGTGCGCCCATCCGTGTAACTGTAATAGCTGCAGCCCTGGCCGCCATTTTCACTGAGTCAAGGATTGATTTTCCTTCTGCAAGGCCTACACAAACTGAGCCGCAAAAAACATCACCGGCAGCAGTCGTATCCATAGCGTCAACTTTCACTGCTTCAACAAAATGGTATTCATCAAAGTCTTTTATCAATGCACCCTCTGAGCCTAAAGTAACTACGACAATATTGACGCCTTTAGCACTGATAATATCAGCTGCTTGTCTTGCCTTTTCGAGGTCGGTAACTTTAATTCCTGACAAAATCTCCGCTTCACTTCTGTTGGGAATGATGATATAAAGATTTTTCAATAATTTATCTGAAAGCGCTCGTGCAGGCGCAGGGTTCAAAATCACCTTAATGTTTCTCTTACTTGCAATTTCTGCCACATACTCTACCGTATCTATTGGGATTTCGAGCTGCATAAGGACCAGGTCGCTGTTTTCTATTTCTGCATAGGCTTTGTTGATATCCGCAGGAAAAAGGTTTGCGTTGGCGCCTGACGCTACCACGATGCAGTTTTCTCCATTTGAATCGACTGTAATAAGCGCAACGCCCGAAGGATTATTAGGGTCGGAGAATATATAATCTGTTTTGATGTTTTCAGAATCATACAACATCATTGACTGCTTTCCAAAAA
>JAGXRB010000331.1 GCA_018336075.1 Bacteroidota bacterium | reverse complement strand
TTGAATTTAAATCTCCGGGAGATTGTCTGATTTCTTGTCCGGGAGCATTGTCTGCTTCAAGTAATTTAAACTTTTCTTCAAGTGTCATAATATTTTAATTCTCTGTTTTGTAATTCTTTAAAAATCTGACTAATGTTTTTGTTAAGCACTGATTTTCTAATAATTATATTTCATTGTTTTATTCCAAATTCATACACTTTTTCCTCAGAACGTTTGGTTCCGAAATCAACTATTGTGGTGTAGGGTGAATGAGATACAACCTTTGATGGTATGGTATCATGCTTGATTACGAGGCGAAAATTTATCAGTTTATACCGACCATTTTTACGAGCCACAAAGGTTCGAAAACCACTGAAGCCCGCATGCACTATACCATGTTTTGGACTTTCGTACTTATTTTTCCATAAATTCTTTCAATATTTCATTCACTTCCTTTGGTTTTTCCATCATAAGAAAATGATTCACTCCATCCATCTCTATATATGTCAAATTAGGAAATTGTTTTCTTAACATATTTTCATTGTCTGGTGATAACTCAGCAATTTTGGCATAAATCGCAATTGTCCGGTTATTGATTATTTTCTTGTCCCAATACTTTTGGTTAATTAAACTTTTCATAGACTGAAAACCAATTATTTCAGGGGTTTCAGTCATTGTAGAAAATATATAATCACTTACGTTTTCAGGGGTTGTTTCTGTGATAAACCCTTTACAGAATTGCTCAACATTCTGCTTGTAGTTTTCACCTTTAAACATATTGACAAATCCGCTCAATCCTTCTTTGTACTGCTGTTTTTCTATGCTGTCTGTCGGGAAGTCAAAATAAACGCCATCAATATTGCATAGCATTGCGCTATCATTATTCAACTGTTTCAATACTTCAATCGCAACAGGAAGTCCCATACTATGAGCAATCAATACGGGCTTTCTTATCTGTATGTCACTGATTATTTTCAAAACAGATTGAGCAAAAAAATCAATTGTATATTCTTTCTCTGCTTTATCACTTTGTCCATAGCCAGGTAAATCAATAAGCACCAAATGATACTGGTCTTTAAAATGATCAAATTGATATTTCCAGGTGTTCAGGTCGCATCCCCAGCCGTGGATGAATATAAGGGTTTTTTCGCCTTTCCCATATTCCTTGTAATGAATTTTAAATTCATCAACTGAAATATACTTAGATGGAACAGAATCTAATTTCCTTTCGCTTTTATCGCAGGATACGATAAAAAATATCAGAAGGAATACTGTTGAAATTTTAATAATGGTTTTATTCATTTGATTGTCTTTTTTTGTTTGAAGCTCAGCGGTTTGAATGTGTTGCATTTGGCATTTCAATGCCCCAATTATTCAATTTACTACTACGTTTATATTTTGCTATCATATTCATTATTAGTACTATCTGCCAAATGCACTATATTTTTTGTTAGGTGCTTTTTTTATAATTTTTCACTTTCTTATTCTTGCTTACTTTTATTTTTTTCTTCGTCTTAACTATATAACGAGTCGTTTCAACTTTTCCTTCTTTATCTAATAAAATCAAATTCTCTTGATTAATAACTACTTTTTTATTTGTGAAGAAATGATAGTCAAGTAAATCTGGTAAATCATTAAATTCTATCTCAAATTGATTTATTTCACTATTCTTCCAGTCTATCTCGATTTCTAAATTTGTTCTGTAAAGAATAAAACACAAATTTTCTTTTCTTGACAATATTTTTGAAGTAAACGAGTATGTTGAGGAGTTCTCTATGTTATCATACATCACAACTATTAAGTTACGATCTTGAAGATTTAAGTCGTAATAATCGTCACCTTTTATCACTCTTAATCCATAATGATTTGGAAAGTCAACATTTTTGATGGTAACAACAATTGTGTCATTATTCGATGTACTATCAAATGTTTCTTTCAATGTAAATGAAGGTTGAATATTGCTATTTAAAAGCAATGTGTCATTTACATATTTCACAGTTCCTGATATTTCACCAAAAATAAAACCACATGAATGTTTGTAAACAAAACTGTCCGACTTGATTAAAAATGATTCCGAACAATCAAAATCGGAGTATTTATAAAGGCCTTCTTGGCTATAAGCCCTAAAAGCAGTTAAGATTAATAGGATTATTAGGATTTTATTCATCTACAAATTGCACCTAAATGATGTTGGACTGGGCTTTTTCTTCTTTGTAAGCCAGTATTTTGTCTATTCTTGGCTGTATAAACCAAATTCCAATTGGCAAAATCCAAATAAGGATGAAGTCTAAGATTATGAAACTTGTTTTTATATTTCTTTGCCTTTCCAAATTCCTGATTGCTGTTGAAATGAAGTAAATACAATAGAAAAAAGAAAGCAATGATGCTATACCTATTATTCGTATGACAAATAAACTGTCCTCACTAAAGACTGTCTTTAGAATTGGGGTGATTGTTAAGAATAAAATCAATGCAAGAACAAATAGAAATCTAAATGCATTCAGGTTAAGTTTACTATTAAAAACACATTGTCTAAACAAAGCTATTCCAGCAGTCCAAATCCACCCATAGTAGCTAATCATCATAGTCAATGCGGCGAGTATTGCAAAAAGAGTTCCCAAAGCTTTAATTTCTGTAATTCTAATAAGAACACCCCCCAATACAATAAGGAGTATCGGCATAATTATTATTAGTCCAAAAGTCTGCCAACTTTTCAATGTTAAAACTCTATTCATATTTCAAGTTTAGTTTATGTTTTCATGCCTTGTAGCCAACTACTTGCTAAACGCCATAACAGTTTAATTTGCTGTAATTCAACAACAAAGAAAAGAGCATCCCTCGCAAATACGCTAAGCGCTTGTAAACGACTATAATCGGATAGCGCCATTGAGGAGCTGAGAAAGATTGCTTTTCAATGCTGCGAATGTGATTGCAGCTAGTAGAACGGATTATCCTTGCCGCTTGAAGTAGATCAGATTCGTGATGCTGCAATGCTAAAACAGCAAAGCAGGGCAGTGAATGCCTGGCAACTAGCATGGGTTGGTACATATTTCCTTTCATCTGGCTAAATTAAGTTAAACAATTAAAAAAATCGCCAAAAATTTCAATGCAAGCAACTGCCGGGGACAGAAGGGTTAAAAGCAGAAGAAATTTCTGGTTTCTTGTTGACTTTTTCCCTGGCTTTTTATTATTTCTGATTTTGCCCTAGCTCGCCTACTGCCCCTAAAGATGGAGTCTGCCCGCGCTTTCTGGCGGGGAGACCCCTTTAGGGAGCAGGGGTGTGTGGAGGCGTTTTCCGTCAGACGCAGTTGTTGCATTTTTTGCAACAACTGAATCCTTATGTAATTCATTTTCCTTAAACACATTACTTATATGTCTGGATATAAACGACTTGTCTCTTTCAAACAACGCTACAATTTGATTTAGATTCAACCAAACAGTTTCGTTATCAAGTTGCACATTTATTTCAGTTTTCCCGTCCTCTAAATGGTATATTCTAATATCTGAGTTTTCCATTAATCAAATTTTTCTCAAATATACAAATCTAAATCATCAAAATAATTCGTTTGCCGGATGTTTGCTTCAATGCAAGGCTACTTGCCGCTAAACGCCATAATATTGTAATTTACTGGAATTCAATAATAAAGAAAGGAATATCGCTCGTAAATGAGCTAAGTTTTTGTAAACGACTATAATCTGATAGCGCCAATCAGGAGCTAAATTGGCTTGTTCTTCTATGCTGCGATTGTGCGTACAGATAGTGGAGTGAATTATCCTTGCCGTTTGAAGTAAATAAGATTGGTCTTTTCAGGACAAGACAACCTGAACAATCTGAACCCAGAACTACCCGAACAACACCGAACCTCACTTACGAAAGCATCCTTTGCAATACATTCCTGCTATTTCTGTAAATCTTTTTTAAGATAAATCATATCAACAAGTTGTATGTCGCCCTCGAACATAGGGTGGTCGTAATTGTCGGTAAAAAAATTCTTTACCCGATGCGATATCTCAAATCCACAACCTTCATAAAACGATAAGATGGCTGGTGTTTCGCCTGTCCCGACTAGCATTGTTTTGTAGTCGTTTTTGTAGAAATCTGAAATGAAATCTATCAATGCGCTGCCGTACCCTTTTCCTTGATATTTCCCGTATGTCGCTATGTTTTTCAACTCGCAGGTTTCGCTGTTTACCGACACTACAACGCACACACTTTTCAAGTCATCGTCATATAAAGCAAACAAATCGCCCCCCGGCAAATACTTGTCAATCATGTTTTCCTGCTCGTCTGCCAACAACAACAGATCAAGAAACTGTTTCTTGTTTTCGGTAATTCTTTCTATTTTCACCATATCTCTGTTGTTTGCTGATTTGTCTGGTTTAACGTCCTCGGATAATCACCCCGCCCCCAATGTTTTATGTTATGTGGAGTATTTTTTTTCAAGGTAATTAATAATCTGATGCATTCCTCCAATTGTTTCTCCATTCCCTGCATTAAGCATTATAAAAATCACGATTTTGGATTCCTTAATAATAATTGCTCTTGCCATAAAATTTCCAACACTTCCACTATGACTATAATAATGGTTTCCATTAACAATGTCATTTCCCCAGCCCATAGAATATTCTTTTGCTCCATTAAACAAAAAATCATATGTATTGGATTTCAAATAGTTATCTTGTCCGCTAAGTCCATTTAAGTTTATTTGTAAATATTTTAGATAATCTTGTACAGTAACGCTATGATGGCCGGAAGGTATATTGTAAAACAAAAAGTCTTCTCCCCAATCTGTATATTTTTCACCATTTAAAACTTCAAGCTTGTTACTTTCACCCCAACCCGATTGTGCTGGAATCAAATGTCCACTTGGCTGCCTTTCATTAATAACCTGTGGCCAACCAATGATGAAATTCACCCCTAAATCTTTATTAGTTTTCTCCAACAATTGAGAATAGTTGAGTCCACTGGCCCTTTTTATCATCAAATTTGCAAGAACATATCCCATGCTTGTATAATTGTAAAATTGTCCTGAATCATATTTAACAGGTTCTAATGTGAGTGCATATTCAGCAAATTTGTAATAAGAAAATCTATCCTCCGTATATTTCTCATTATATCCGTCAATGATTTGTTTTACATTCCAATCATTCAGACTTCTTAAGGTTGTCCGCATGGATAACAAATCCATCAATTTCAAATCAAGGTATTCTTTTCTGGACGTTTCTTTCAATTCCGGATATAAATCAAAAAACCGGGTATCCCATTCTATTGTGCCTTCATCTATTAGTTTCCCAATCATAAATGAAGTCAATCCTTTTCCTAAAGACGCAATATGAAAATAATCGTTTATTGTTACAGAATCTGAAGTGTTTATTTGCCTTATCCCGAGTCCACTTGCGACTAATATACTGTCACAATTGGCTACTCCAAAAGCAAGCCCCGGAATATGAAAGGCTTTTCTTATACTATCAACATCATGGATAACCTGATGGTTTGTGTTAATTATCTGGCTATTACAATTTATAAGTATTCCAGTAAAAAATAATAGTAAAATCATTGCTTTTTTCATATAAATTTTTCTTTTAAGGTGAATCAGTTTCGCTGTGCTGCACTAATATGCCACATAGTGGTAAGCATATGCTTTGTGGCGTACTTCAAAAGACAATTCTTTCTGTCCACAGTGATTTATATTTGGAACTAAAATGTTTATATTCAGACCTAAACCAGCTATAAAGTATATGTATGATTGCCCACAGTTGTTATTCTGACAAGATTTCTCCGATCCGGTCAATAAATTCTTTTGATTTCGGATATAGTTTTAGAACTGTATCTTCGTCATAGTCATAAAAGTCATTATAGTCACCTTTGTGTCGTTTTTCAAATAATTCTGTGAATGCTTTGCCAATTCCCGTTCAACTTTACCTGTCCTAACAAAATGTTCGCCAAATTTCTGTCTGATTCCGGTACGGGTTGAGGCTTCAATCTTATGTTGGACTAAAAGTGCGCCAACAGCATAAAAACAAGCGTAATAAAGTCTTTTAATTGCTGTGTTCCAGAATTTGTTGTCTATATGCGTTTTCACTTCCTCAATGGTCTCCATCGCGCGGCCAAATCGGTATTTTACGTAATCTTCAGGCTTATATTCTGTCATAATAATTTTCCTTCACGCATCACATTTTTATAAAAAGGGGTGAATCTGTATTTCGAATTCCATTCCTTTTCACTGTAAATCATAGGACTAATGACTTCACCGATGTCGAATTCAAGGTCATAAAGTGGGGAAGCTATTCTTTGTTCAACTTCATAAGATATTCTTTCCCTATTGAGTAAAATCAATAAGTCCCAGTCCGAGTCTTTTCTCGCGGATCCTTTGGACCTTGAACCATACAAATATATTTTAGCAGAAGGCTCTTGCTCTCTGATAATTCTCTTTATCTGCGATAGTATTTTGTTTTCAACATTTTTCATGTTTCAAATGTACTCAAAAAGGAATTTATTTTGTAGGCAAAGTGATTTTTTTTCTGCAATTGTGGGCAATCCTTGCTGCTAAACGCCATAATGTTGTCCGCCGCGATGGATTGAATATCATCACTTAAGCACAGAACATCACTTATAAAAACACCAAGACTCTCACTCACTCTAGTCGCTTCGTTCACTCAAGTCTCTCTATCTCCCCCTCGCTTAAGCCCCTTCGTTCGCTCAAGTCTCCCAATCTCTCAGTCTCTAAGTCTCTCAGTCTCCCCCTCACTAAAATCGCAGAACCATCCCACTTTTTGCCGATCCGCGGGAATTAATTAGTTTTGCATCGGGTTCATCAAAATTGATATCACAGCTTAAACAAATATAATTCAAATCAACATTTTTATGAAAAGATTATTTCTGACCTCTTTCACAGTGCTGATCATCATGATGCTGGGTTACGCTCAAAATGAACCTGTGCAAAAAGCCAACTACGAACTGGCCTCACGCTTCTCGCCAAACCGCCTGAGCAAGATGGTTTTCAGCACATCGGTTGATGGTCATTGGCTGAAAAACAGCACCCGTTTCTGGTACACTTATGAAACCAGCCAAGGCAAAACCTGGTACATCGTTGATCCTGCAAAGAAAACGAAGTCAGTGCTTTTCGACAATGTGAAGATGGCCGCTGAAGTGTCAGCGCTTACACGCGATCCTTTCGATGCACAGAACCTTCCCGTAAAAAACCTTAAGTTTCTCGAAAATGAGGATGTAATCCGCTTCGAGATTCAAAGTACGCTCGTCGATGAGGATAAAAAAGATGAGGAGGATGAAGAGGAAAACGATATGACCGAGAATCAGGGACAGCGTAAAAAGAGTGGCAATGATAAAGCAAAAAAGAAGAAGACCTGGTTTTTCGAATTCAACCTGAAAACCGGCAAACTTACAATGCTCGACGACTACAAGAAACCAAAGGACCGGCCGGAATGGGCAAGTATTTCGCCCGATGGCGCAAAAGTAGTATTTGCACGCAACCACAATCTTTTCTGGATGGACAAGGAAAATTATGAGAAGGCACTGAAAAAAGAAAAGGATTCAACCATCGTTGAGCATCAACTCACATTCGATGGTGAGGCAGATTACAGCTATGGCTCAGGCCGCGGAAATGAAGATAACGTTGAAGAACAAAAAAACAAGGATAAACGCAAAGGCGCAATGGTGCTTTGGTCGTCAGACTCAAAAATGATTGCCCTCACCAAAACAGATAACAGAAAAGTGAAGGACCTGTGGGTTATTAAAACACTTTCAAACCCCCGCCCGACAATCGAAACCTACAAATACCATATGCCTGGCGAAAAAGACGCACCCATTCAGGATATGCTGGTTTTCAACTTTATTGATTCATTGCCGGTCAAAATTAATGTCGGTGCTTTTCCCGATCAGTCCGTTGCAATACAAGCGAAGCCAAGGCTTCAGAAAGAGCGTGACGACGACTATGTTGCCCGTCAATGGCTTTCGGACGATACCGGTAAGTTTTATTTTACACGCAGCTCGCGCGATTTAAAACGGGTTGATATTTGCCTCGCCGATCCAAAAACCGGCGAAGTGAAAACGCTCATCGAAGAACGGCTTAACACCTACATTGAGACCAGCCCGCTGGGCGTGGTTAACAATGGGAAAGAATTGATTCACTGGTCGGAGCGTGATGGATGGGCACATTTCTACCTGTACGATGGCAACGGAAATCTGAAAAATCAGATTACCTCCGGCCCATACCATTCCGACAGGATTGTAGGCATTGATGATAAAAACAGAGTGCTTTACTTCACAGCACACGGAGTACAACCCGATGAAGATCCATATTACGAGCATTTCTACAGCATCAGTTTTGATGGAACCGGACTGAAACTCCTCAATCCCGGCAACTTTAACCATTCCATTTCAATGGACGATGACAGGAAGTTTTTTGTGAATAACTACTCCAGGGTAAATACAATTCCTAAGTCAGAGGTTCGCGACAGCAAGGGGAATAAAATAATGGATCTGGAAGAAGCCGATCTGAGCCTGCTGTTTGCTGCCGGCTACAAGTTTCCTGAACCTTTCAGGGTTAAGGCTGCCGATGGGATAACCGACCTTTACGGGGTGATGTATAAGCCTTTCGATTTCGATTCAACCCGCTTATATCCTATTATTGAATACGTTTATCCAGGTCCGCAGACTGAAGCGGTCGACAAGTCATTCTCAGGCCGGATGGACAGAACCGACCGTCTGGCACAGATGGGATTCATCGTAATTACCATTGGAAACAGAGGTGGTCATCCCGACCGGTCCAAATGGTATCACAATTATGGTTATGGCAACCTTCGCAACTATGGCCTGGCCGATAAGAAAGTAGCTGCCGAACAGCTCGCATTCAGGCACAAATTTATTGACATCAGCAAGGTGGGTATCCATGGTCATTCCGGTGGAGGATTTATGTCGACGGCTGCAATGCTGGTTTACCCCGATTTTTTCAAGGTGGCTGTTTCAAATGCCGGAAATCATGAAAATAATATCTACAACCGCTGGTGGAGCGAAAAGCATCATGGCGTGAAGGAGGTGACCGACACAACAAACAAAACCACCTTTGAATACAGCATTGAAAAGAACTCAGTCTTGGCAGCAAACCTCAAAGGCAAGCTGCTCCTTACCACAGGCGAGATCGACAACAATGTGCACCCCGGCCTGACCTACAGAATGGCCAACGCCCTCATCAAAGCCAACAAACGCTTCGATTTCTTCGTTTATCCCGGCCAACGCCATGGTTATGGCGACATGACCGAGTACCACTTCTGGCTCACCGCCGGATATTTTGCCAGACATCTCATTGGCGATTTCTCTGAAAACGTTGATATAATTGAGATGAACAGGGATATTGAGCTGAAGAAATAGCTGTTGGTTTATTGTTTTAGTCGTTTGAAGATCGATAGTTTATGGCGTCGTAGTTGCAAACAACGCCGAGCAAAGGGAATCCGCGTCAGCCTCAAATCTTCAAATCCTCAAATCTTCAAATCTATCTACCACCTCAAGGTTGGCGCGGATTTGCAATCCGTGCCAAACGCGTAAGCCACCACAAATTATAATTCCATAGGAGTCGTAGAACAACATACCTAGATTAGGGCAGATAGTTCCCTGATAGAATTTGTATTCAGTGCCTCAAACAAAATCCAAGGGCAACGGATTGAAAATTTTATCTAACAGTACAACATGATATTTTCGTTTCAATAGCATTTTGATTCAATCTGCTAAGGATTGAGCTTGGAGTTTATGTTTGTCCTTTTGTTTCGGCAAAAGGACTAAAACCATCTGCCCAAACGATGGCTCGCGCACTCTTTGAAAACTCAAGAAATCCTGGCAAAAAAGTGGGCTCTACTGCGTACGAGCCCAAACGGCCTTTGGGCCGTTTTTGCCGGATTTCTATGTGTTTTCAAATTCACAGGCTCAGCGGCACCGCGTTTGGGCGGGCTCACGCGCTGCATTGAACGAACATTTTGCACTGAAATTAACATTTTCTGGAGGCTAAGAGGAGGCTCATAGGACATAGATACAGCGCTGAATTTAACCTCATGCTTTGCTTCTTGATTTTCTTTATTTTGCATCAAGACTGCAGTTCTATCTAGCAGTAATGTTAGCTCCTTGATTATCTTAGTTTTAGAGAAAGCCTGGAATCCGCGCCAGCCCTTGTCCGCCCTGGTGGATCAAATCCTCAAATCTTCAAATCTTCAAATCCTCAAATCCTCAAATCTTCAAATCCTCAAATCTTCAAATCTATCTACCACCTCAACTGGCCAATCTTTTCTTTCACTTCTTCAATGGTTGGACTCACAGGAAAAACAATCAAAGGCTGAAGATAATAGAGTTTATTTTCCTTTGCAAAGAGTGCTTCTCCGCCACCGGTTATATTGAGCATGACAACAGCATCCTTTTCAACCTGATTGTTTTCGACAGCCTGAAGCAGCGATGCTGTTGCAACAGCAGCAGCAGGATGTATGTCGATGCCTTCCGTTTGTTCGAATAGTTGCGCAGCTTTGCGTGCTGCATCATTCTCCACGGCAAGCACCTCACCATCGGTATCCACCAATGCATCAAACAATCCGCCGGCAATGGAATAAGGTGGTCTTCGGTTGGAAAGTACTTTAGCATCAATGCTTTCCACATCCTGCCGGGCGAGCTTATCGTCGTAGGGCAGCATCTGTCTTGATTTTACTTTCCAGGCTTTATAAATTGGCAGGAAAGGTGCATTCTGCGAAACCATCAGTTTCATTTTATGGCTTCCAAAACGACCGTCTTCAATAAAGCGAAGATTTGCTTCCCAGGCAGCAATGGCACCTGTTCCGCTGCCCACGGCCTGAAAATAGTAGTCGGGAATACGTCCGATAAAAGTTGTGGCCGAAAGCATTGTTGTAGCCATACCATCGCGGCGGGCAACATTTTTTGCGCCTCCTTCCGCATAGAAACCATTGATCTGACAGGCCAGATTTGACAAATGAATGGCATCAAAATAATCGCTTCCGGCTGCAGTAACGACCAGTTTAACACAATCATTGAGTGCTGCGTCAAACCAAAGAGCATTCAGATTGTCTTCGGGCACACACAGCAAAAGAGGGATATTATTGTCGGAACAAACCTGAGCAAAGGCGCGTGCTGTATTGCCCGCCGAAGCTACCACCAACACTTTTCCAGGCTGACGTCCGTCCATACGCGCACCAACGCTGAAAGCCTCTGTTTCCTTGAATGAGCACGTACGCATTGTTGCACCTTTTGCAGGCCAGTAACCACTGAAAGTGATGTATAAATTACTTAATCCAAGTACTTTAGAGAGCCCCTCACTTTTATAAGTCACCGGGCTATCAGATCCCATGAGCGGTCTGACCACAGGAAGCCAGTCCGAAAAACGGTACAATCCGGCCTTATCTTCATTCAGCTGAAGTTGTTTTTTCTCGTAAACAGCCCTCACAAGGGTCGGTTGATCTTCACCGGGCGCATCAAGCAACCATCCGGTATCTTCAAAGATGGCGCCTGTAGCAACAGATTGCAAAAGGTATTTTGTAGGTTTAATTTCAGCTGTCATAATCAAAATTCAATAGAGCGGCAAAGATAAGGCATCCGTGTGAAATACAGTTTTGATTGCCAACAAAGATCTCAGCCTCTACCTCAACCTAATCCTCATACTCAACCTCAAAAACTCCCCGCAACCAAAACTTATGTTTTTATAAAATCAAGCCAATGACTTCTGTGGCTGTAATCCACTGATACCATTGCATGTGTATTCATCGACCAGGCGTTGAGCGTGCTGCTTACCTCCTTTTTGAGGAACTCCATTGCATTGCCGATCATATCCTGATTGAAGCCGCGGTTACCGATTTCAATAACCATCTCCATCGATATAATGCGTCCCAACACTTTTCCCAGTTCAACCAGTTTACGCTGAGGAAGTTGCGGGCTAAGATCGAAATTCACCATCTCTTTCAGGTGTTCTGCCGATAAACCTGTGAGGGTAAAGTCCTTCAGGAAGTGGTAAAGATTGGTTTCTTTAGCCTGTTTCATCAGCTTCACTACCGATTCCGATATCTGTGCATAAAGAATGTCGTTGGAACCTTCAAAAACCTGGAACGGACGACTGTCGACTATTGCGCGCCCTGCAATATGGTTAAGCTTATACCCTTTGGCGCCCACAAGCTGGAACAAATGCTGTGCTGCTTCCTGCATCAGATCGGTAGAAACAGATTTTACAGCATTGGCTTTCAGTCCCTGATCCATCAGATCGGTTCCTGATCGGGCATTTTCGCCAGTATGGGCACAAATGGCTGATGTAATGGTAAATGCCGATTGTATCCCCGAAAGCCGATGTTGCACCTGATCGTAGCCAAATAGGCTTTTGGCTCCGACAAACCGGCTTTGACAATGATCAAGCGCTTCGTCGAGCATCCGTTTGATGAAGCCCATAGCCATGGAAGGAATCTGCAGCCTGCTGCGGTGCAGAGAATCCTGAAGCATCGCGATGCCATTGGTTTTGGGTTCCAGGCGGTACAACTTGGGGATTCGGATATCAAT
>JAGXRB010000330.1 GCA_018336075.1 Bacteroidota bacterium | reverse complement strand
AATTTTGAAAGCGAATGCATATGAAGTAGTAAAAGTAAATCTTGTTAACGACAGGGGAATCCACATTTGCAAGTCGATGCTAGCATGGCAAAAATGGGGTCAGCTCACACCAGAACAAGCCAAAATGAAAGGCGACAAACTTGTTGGCGAAATGTACGTCCGTTTCGACAAAGAGTTGAAACTTCAGATTGCTGCAATGGCTGAGCAAGGAATAGCTCCTGATGAAGCTGCCAAAAAAGCACCACTTATGATTGAAGCTCAGGAAATGCTTCGGCGATGGGAAGCAGGTGATACCGAAACTAAGCAGCTTTGGGAGGCAATGAACGGATGGGTTTATGAAGGTTTCGATCAGACTTACGAGAAAATGGGTGTTGATTTCGACCATATATATTACGAGTCTCAAACCTATTTGCTTGGAAAGGAACTTGTTGTAAAGGGTCTCGAAGATGGCGTACTTTATCAGAAAGATGGTGGCAGTGTTTGGTGCGATCTCACTGCTGACGGACTGGATGAAAAGCTTTTGCTCCGCGCCGACGGAACATCTGTATATATGACACAGGACCTTGGAACAGCACAATTGCGGATGGATGAATATCCGTCAGAAAAAATGATTTATGTGGTTGGAAACGAACAGAATTATCATTTCGACGTACTTAAGCTTGTGCTGAAAAAACTTGGCCGATCCTGGGCAGATGCCATTGAGCATTTGTCATACGGCATGGTTGAGCTTCCGGCAGGAAAAATGAAATCCCGCGAAGGCACAGTCGTTGATGCTGACGAACTTATGAATGAAATGATTGAAACTGCCCGACAAACGACTACTGAATTAGGAAAATCGACTGATCTTGCAGCAGATGAAGCAGATAAGCTATACTATCAGATTGGGATGGGCGCATTGAAATATTTCATTTTAAAAGTTGATCCAAAGAAAACAATGCTTTTCAATCCGGCTGAATCGATCGATTTCAATGGAAATACTGGTCCTTTCATTCAATATACACATGCCCGAATCCGTTCAATTCTCAGAAAAGCAATCGAGTCAGGAATAGAAATCAATGATTCATTCTCAATTGAAATATTGCCTGCAAGGGAAAAGAACCTGATCAGGCTATTAAGTCAATTTCCAGTTGTGGTGGCGCAATCAGGCGAAAGCAGAAGTCCTGCACTCGTTGCTAATTACATCTATGAGTTGGCAAAAGAATTCAATCAGTTTTATCAGACAGCACCAATACTCAAAGAAGAAAATCATGATTTAAGGGCATTCCGCATACGCTTATGTAGCTTTGTTTCATTTACTTTGCGAAAGGCGGGAGGCTTGCTTGGCATGCAAATGCCAGAAAAAATGTAAATTTTCGGGAAACTATTTGTCGAATGAATTGTTTTTGTAATTTAGACGCGTTCTAAATAAACCTAAAAAACAATCGTTTATGAATAAATTTTACAGAATTTTAGCAATTTTAATCGGTCTTCCAGCGATCATTTTACTTTATGCCAACAGCAACGGAAGTCCGGGTGGTTATTCTGGAAGTCCCGGTGACAACAACCAAACATGTACTTCATGCCATTCAGGATCAGCGATTAATCAATCAGGTTGGATTACTTCAACTATTCCTGCTCAAGGCTACACTCCGGGACAAACCTACCAAATCACCGTCAGTGGTGTGCATACCGGTGTTGTACGTTTTGGTTTCGAATTAACTGCAGAAAACAGTTCGGGACAAAAGGTAGGTACGTTTGCAATAACTGAAAGTACACGAACAAAGCTGGTTAACCAGAGCAAATCTGTCACCCACCTTTTTGGCGGCACAACACCAACAGGCAATTCAAACACCTGGAATGTGAACTGGACCGCCCCAGCTACTGATATTGGTCAAATAACTTTTTATGCTGCCATTAACGCCGCCAATGGAAATGGTGGAACTTCGGGCGATGTTGTTTATCGAACTACGCTTGGTGTAAATGCCAGCGCTCCTGCAGCGCTTTTGGGTGTATTACCCAATCAAGCCGATCAGGGCAGCAGTCCTACCCTTACCATCACCGGACAAAACACAAACTGGGTTGGGACTACGCCAAATGTCAGACTTCGTAAAAGTGGCACAACAAACGTCTTCATTGAATCTGCATCTGTTAGCGTGACCTCCAACACACAGCTGCAGGCAAATTTCAATATTGCACCAACAGCTGCACCGGGTGAATATGATGTTTTGGTGAATGACTTAATTCTTACCAATGCATTTACAGTGAACCAGTTGATTCCTTCATTGATAGCTGTTGTTCCGAATTTTGCAGCCAAAGGAGAAACAATTACACTAACAATTACAGCAGAAAATACTTTCTGGATTGGCACAAGCCCAACGGTATCCATGGCATATTCAGGAAGTCTTCCTTTTCAGTTTTTCGCATCTTCTGTAACTGTTTTAACCAATAATTCGCTGACTGCTGTTTTCACTATTCCTTTTAATACTGCTGTCGGACTTCACGATCTAATGGTGAACGATCTTAGTTTACCGGAATCATTTACAGTTACAGTAGTAGATAATGTCCCGGCTAATTCGGAAACTGCTATTGCAGTATACCCAAATCCGGCCACTGAATTTATTCATATTGAAACAGTTCAAGGTTCATTCATCAAAATCTATGACCTAAACGGAAAACTAACAAATGAGTTTTCAAGTCAGGAAAAGAAAACTACCATTGACCTTAATGGCTATAAATCCGGAACATATATCGTGGAAGTATTGCACAACAATATCAGAAAGACCCAAAAAATTATTGTCAGATAAACACAAATCTCATATTTTGTAAAAACGGGCCTGCAAGCATTAGTTTTGCAGGCTCGTTTTGTTATATTTGCAGCATAAACAACAAAAAAATGATCAGACCATCAGACAACAAAAAAAACTGTCTTGAGTGCGGTGACGAACTTATGGGCAGGTCGGACAAGAAATTCTGCAACGATCAGTGCCGTTCGGTGTACAATCAGAAACTCAATGGAGATGCTGCAGAACTTATTCGCAATGTTAATAATCAATTGCGAAAAAACAGAAGTATTTTATCGAAGTTGAATCCCGAGGGTAAAACTTCAGTCAAGAAGGCAGCTCTGGAAAAGAAAGGCTTTAACTTCAAACTTTTTACAAGTACTTACACAACAAAAGAAAATCGGACTTATTATTATGTCTACGACCAGGGCTATCTGCAACTGGAAAACGACTATTTCATGCTCGTTCTAAATAAAGACTTTTAGTGATTAAGAGAAATCTATTCAGCATTCAGGTTTTGCGGACTCAGGTTGAAGTTTTCGGGATGCCGTGCAGTTTTGGTTTTATAGAATGCCTCGATCTGTAAAATATCCTTTTCGTAATCGCCTGAAGGATATATAATTGGACCAAACCCTCCTTCTTTATTTTTGTAATCAACAAATCCTAAAACCATTGGTACCTTTGCCTTAAGTGCTATAAAGTAGTATCCTTTTTTCCAATTTTTCGAAAGCTTTCTTGTGCCTTCAGGTGCAACGACAATATTTAAAATTTCATGATGATTAAAAAGTGCAGCCACCTGATCAACGAGATTGGTACTTTTCTTTCTGTCGACGGGTATACCGCCCATTTTTACAAGCAGACCTCCTAAAGGATTGTCGAATGCCTCTTTTTTTATAAGAAATTTTACAGGAACGCCCAAAGCCCAGTACGCAATGCGTCCAACATAAAAATCCCAATTACTTGTATGTGGTGCAGCTACAATTACACATTTTTTTATATTATCTGGTATAGAACCTACTATTTTCCAACCAATAGCATAGAATAAGAATTTCCCTACAATCTTCATTTAAATTGATTTTGGGCAAAAGTAAGAAAAAAGCGTTCAGTTTAACCTTAAAGCAATCTGTAAGACGAAACCTTAGTCAGATTAGCGATTGCTATTGTGAGGCAATTGAGAAAAAAAAGAATTATAACTTTTTAAAAAGCCATCTCATATTATACCAAAGTGAAGTATAAATGAATCCAAAAGCTGTCATGGTATAATGCCGATGGTTAGAAATGTTAGGCCAATTGAGTGGGCGACAATTGGACTATTACATTTCTCCTTTCGGTATTATTTGAAACCTTTAGTGTATCGCAATTCGCTGTTTTGAGTTTCGTTGGCGCTATATTGCCAGGTAAAGCGGATCGGACAAAACAGTAAAATAATTTCAAAAGATTTCACCTACTCAAGTTCTGTGAATTTGTCGTCTTCAGTAAAAAAGAACATTTTCCGGTAAGGGTCAAACCGGAAATATCTGTTGGTTCTTTGTTCTTCGGTTGTTTTTCTTTTGATGTAATTATTCATCAGATAATCGTAGGTATAAGCAGCATAAAGTCTTCCAAGATAGTTGGAAAAATTGACAAAACTACTCATTGAAATTGTATCAACAGTAAGTCTGTATTCAATCTCTCCGGTGAAAAACTTTTGTATAAAATAGCCATTATAATTATCAAGCTGGTCATGTGAAGCAAAGAGAACTTTTGGCCTTTCCTGGAAGCTGTTATTAAACTGATTAAGCTCAAACCATGCTGCAATATTGATTCCGTTAAGCCAAATATCCCTTGTATAAGGTTGTTCACCAACTACAATTGCATCCTGATAAACTGTCACATATTCCTGAATTTCCATCTGGGCAAGATTCATCATAAATGCATCTGTTTCAATCAGCAAAAATTCATCCATCTTTTCTTCCTCAAACACATCCAAACCATAGTTTTTTAACTCAGCTATATATGCTTGTCGAAAAGGTGCAATTATTTTTTCATCATCAAGATCTTTCAAAATAATGGTGTTTCGCACCAGGGAAGTGTCGGATTTTACATCATCAAAAAAGAAAGTCAGAGGCTTATCACCGGCTTTTTCATTCACTGCAAGCACTTCTTTTGGAAATAAAACCATCAAAGCCAACTTATCTGAATGTTTCACAAATTGGTTTGCCATCTTTCTCTCAACAGTGCAAGAACTGAAAAACAAGATTATGGCAATGCTTATCAGTAGATATGGTTTTAAAGATGGAATATTAAAAGTCATAGGCAGCGTTCGTTATGGCAAAAGAACGAAAATTTTGGGATAATTATTGGTTTTCCTTCAATAATTCGGCAAATTTCCTTCCATAAGTCTCAGCACGATTCAAATCATCTTCATTTGGTGAAAACTTAATGAACACATCCGTTTCAGTGTATTTCAATTTAAGATTTTCGAGATTTGAACGGAGAATTTTCATGCCTTCGCCGCTCCATCCATATGAACCAAAACCTCCTGCCATTTTACCTTTGTCGCGCAATGGGTTTATTACAGCAAAAAGCCGGTAGATCGGCAATAATATATTCTGATTTATTGTTGGACATCCAACGATGATGCCCGATGCCATAGCAACATTCATATCGATATCGCCAAGTGAAGTGTGCTCAATGTCTTGCAAAACAACATCCAGTTCACCACTTTGCTTGAGTCCGTTTGCGATAGCTTCAGCTATGAGGCCGGTTTTGCGATAGGCAGAAACATATGGAATGTATACGCGTCTTTGTTGCGGAAGAGCTATTGCCTCTTTGGCATATTGCTCTGACAGATCAACATACCGCTTCCAGTTCGATCTCAGAATCGGGCCGTGTCCTGTACAAAGAACCTCAATCTCGAGCGGACGGATTCGTTCGATAGCTTTTAACATAAACCTGCTGAAAGGCTTAAGAATGACATCAAAATAATACTTAAAAGCATCGTCCCAGTCGCCGACCAGATCATCAAACATACGTTCATCTGCATAATGTGCACCAAATGAATCACATGTAAACAAAACTTTATCCTCAACTAGATAAGTATACATTGAATCGGGCCAATGAAGATTGGCCGCTCCAACAAACCGAAGTGTTTTATTGCCAAGACTCAATTCATCACCATCTTTCACCTGAATGCTTTCAAATTGAGCTGTTGTAAGGTCTTTCAGATAACGTATAGCATTGCCTGTGCCCACGATTTTTGCCTTTGGCGCAATTTCAAGTAGTTTTCCAACACAACCTGAATGGTCAGGTTCAGTGTGGTTAAAGACAATATATTCCAGTTCTGATGGATCCATCAAAGACCTTAGTTTTGCTTCAAACTCAGGCCAGAATTTTTCTTTTACGGTTTCAACAACAGCTTTTTTATCAGCGAGGATGAGGTAACTGTTGTAGGTGGTTCCATACTTTGTTTCCATCACAACATCAAAAGTAACGATATCTCTATCGAGCACTCCAACCCAATGAATATCTTTCTTAACTTCCAGTACTTGAATATCTTTCATAAATTTTTTACAAATTATTGCGCTTTCTGTTTCCAGCTGCAAAGATATGACAAAAGAATTTTTGAAACTATCAAAATCCGTTAACTGAATGCGATTAATATAAGCTTCCGGAGGCTTCACATTGCACAAAATTCAATTTGAAAACTTAAAGAACCAACAGCTTTTCCATGAAAATGATATGATTGTAAAATTTTATACTTAAAAAATCAAATGTTATAACAGCTAAGAAACTGAGAAAGGTACTTTTGCTTCAATTATTATACTTCTTCTATTTCGAAATTTATGGAAATGAAAAGCTCAAAAATACAATTCATCAAAGAAAATATTCTGCTACTGCTGCTGATTTTGACAACAACATTCTACTCCTTTAGTCAGAATGAATTTCCTTATTCTGTTGCCATTGAAGCAGTTAATTTGAGCGGAATCCCTGCCCTTCACTCCTTTGCCGTTGCACAACATGAAAACAAATGGCTTCTCATTGGAGGCAGAAAAGATGGGCTGCATGCCCGACAGCCATTTGCCGCATTTCCAGCTTCCCACAACAACACTGATTTATATGTAATTGATATTGAGCAACAGCATGTATGGAGCGCTTCAGTAAATACTTTGCCAACAGGCATAAAAGAACAGTTACAAGCAACTAACATGAACTTTCATCAGGATGGTGACACCTTATACATTATCGGAGGTTATGCTTATTCAGCAACAGCGAATAACTGGATTACTTTTCCTGCAATTACTTCAGTGACTGTTTCTTCTGCAATAGATGCCATCATAAACGGAACTTCTCTTCAATCCGCTTTCAAACAATCAACCAATGAAATTTTTGCTGTTACCGGAGGCTATTTAGGCAAAATTGAAAATAGTTTTTTCTTAATTGGTGGCCATAGATTTGACGGACGTTACAATCCTATGGGAGGGGCTACATACACACAGCAATACACAAATCAAATTCAGAAATTTCAACTCAGCAACAGCGGAACCTCTCCAATCTACAGTAATTATTCAGCATTTACAGATCCGGTACATTTACGCAGAAGAGACTACAATTTATTGCCTCAGATTTTTCCTGACGGACAAGAAGGTTATACAATTTCAGCTGGTGTTTTTCAATCTGGTTCGGATCTTCCATTTTTGTATCCTGTTGATATTAAATCAGGTGGATACACTCCAAGAACTGAATTCAATCAATATTTAAGTCATTATCACAGTGCCAAAGTAATTCTGTTTGACAGTATCAACAGTGAAAACCATAGTTTATTCTTTGGAGGCATGAGTCAATATTATTATGAAAACGGAGCACTTATTCAGGATAATCTGGTTCCATTCGTGAATACCATAAGTAGGTTGACCCGCCATGAAGATAACAGTTTTACTGAATATCAATTGCCGGTGAGTATGCCAGGTTTCCGGGGTTCAAGCGCTGAATTTATTATCAATACAAACTTGCCACATTTTTCATCTGGGCTTATAAAACTGAATGAAATTGAACAGGACACAATCCTGCTTGGATATATCCTTGGTGGAATTTATAGTCCTTCACTAAATCCTTTTGCAAACAATCAAACAAATACTACAAGTGCCGACCCTTCCCTGTTTGCCGTTTACCTTTACAAGGATGTTGTCTCAGCTGTTCAGGCAATTGATGGAAACAGTCCGTACCGTATAAGAATCCTTCCCAACCCTGTTAAAGACTTTATCAACATTGCTGTTGCCGGAAAAGAAGCAGCTGAAATCCGATACTTTCTTAATGATATGCAAGGCAAAATAGTATCACAGGGGCGCATTGAACCAAATGGAGCCGGGTTTCAAACATACAGGATTGCCCTAAATGAAGCGATAAAACCACAAGTAATTTCTCTGACGCTTGTATTTGACAACAAGTATTATCATACGGAGAAGGTTATTGTAATCAGATGATTTATAATTAGTTGTATTCACTAGAAGATTAGAAAAAACCATTGTTCGGCAGACAAGACAATAGGGTTTTTTTCTAATCTTGCTCTTTAGCTTTTCAGCAATCTGATTACTTATCAAAATTGTTCATCAGATTTTTTTACAATCATACCTGTAAGTGCCTCGTATACAATGGTATAACATTCTATAAAATTCCGTTATTTGCTGTAGATATGGAATCACATAAAGGATGAATCAGCACCAGGGTATTTTAGTTGGGCCATTAAAGTTTTTTGCTGAAGAGTAGTCAAAATGTTAACTTTGTTCGAATATTTATAGTGAAATATAGCTGAAAATATCTAAAAACCAAACACATGAAAAAATCTACATTTAAAGAAAAAGGACTCTTTTTATTCATTATACTCATAATGCTCCCATTTTTTGCAATCTGCCAATGGAATAACAATACCGCTGTTAATCTTTTGGTTTCGGAATATGAAGTGTCTGACATACAAACAGCTTCAACGAATGACGGCAAATACTGGGTTGCTTTCTATCATCTCAACAGCGGAAACTATGACATGAGAGCCCAACTTTTTGATGCGGACGGAAATAAATTGCTTGGCACAAATGGAGTGCTGGTCAGCAACAAAACATCTGGATCTGCAACATTTGTTTTCAATGTTGCTGCGGATCATGATGGGAATTTTATTATCGGAATGCAAGACCAGAGAAGTGGGGGCAATTATTCTGCCGTTGCATATAAAATATCACAGCAGGGAACTCATTTATGGTCACCAGATGGAGTCATTATCGGTCAGGGACTTGCTCCTTATCCGGCAGCATTAAGTAACGGTGAGGTAGCCATTACTTGGAGTGATGCTACCAGCAATACATTAGAAGTGCAAAAAATCAATACACAGGGCAGCTTAGCCTGGACAACACCTGTACAGATTAAAGTTGGCACTTCCTTGACTACACGCGGACAAATTGTTTCAAATCTGGATGGAAAATTTACCATTGTATATCAAAGAAGAAGTTTTGGCATCTCAACAACTTTGTATGCTCAACATTTCGATAATAATGGCGTCCAGCTATATGCTCCTCTGCAAATTGGCGACCTCACTACAAGCGGTGCGAGATATTACTCAATTTCTGCAGAAGGTGACACAACCTATTTTGGTTATTATGCAGCACAAGGCAACCGCTTCAACTCCTATGTTCAACGAATCAATCCAAATGGAACAATCCCTTATGGAATGAACGGTTCCAATTTCAGCACAAATACCGGCTCTAATGATAACTCCCAGCTAATGACAAATATGAGTCAGGAAATTGGCTCACCCTACATTTGGTCTGTTTGTAGTTTCAGCGATCCAAACCAAAATAATTATGGTGTTTATGTTCAGAAATTTTTAAAATCCACAGGGGCCAGACAATTAACAGATCAGGCAAAAATGATTTATCCGGTTACATCAGTACGCAACACACAGGCAGCTAATCTTTTACTT
>JAGXRB010000329.1 GCA_018336075.1 Bacteroidota bacterium | reverse complement strand
ATAAGTGAACGGTCTTCACGATTGGCAAACATGGCTGTACGTATCACAGGATCTGTATTTTCATGTTCCACCTGCAATGGATAGTACCAGGAGCTTAGAAATGTTACGACCTCCTTGTCGCCATCCAGCTTTAACTCAACACCCAGATAATTTAGTAACATATCCAGCGCCGGTTTATCGTCAAGGGTATATACAATATTCCCCTCGCTTTTCGTAACTGTTTTTGTGGTGCCAATAGCCTGCCACCCACAAGTTGCGATTCCACTGACATTTATTTTATCTTCATCAATAATGAGTGCTACAAGTGCGGTGTCACTGCTTTTTCCATTGGTAAAAACAAATGTTGATTCAAGTGCCAGGTCATCTCCTGCCTTACCTCCGAATATTGTTACCTCCCCGTCTGTCGACGAGGAAGGTTTTCCAAAACCTTGCAGGATGCCTTCGATAAATGGCTCACCATCAAGGGACACGCCACTGTTTGCAATAATAAACGCAGGTTTGATAAAGCTTTCTTTTCCTGAAATGCCCAATTTGGTTGCATCTTCGACGGCGGTCTCCTGGCTTGTTTCAAGAAATTCCAATTTAAAATAAGCCGGATTCATGTCGAGCAATAGCATAACAGTGCTGCCTTCTTCAATTTCGCCATCAATAAATTCGCCTGCGGTAGTAGCACCAAAAATCTGAATTCCTTTTTCGTCAAGTAATCTGGAAATGGCTTCTCTGTCCTGTTTAACAGAGAGGAATACAATGGCTAAAGTTGGTTTAAAACCATCAGCCATACTTTCAGCAAGTGCGGTTTTAATTTCTTCCGCTGATTTTCCTTTGATAGATTTTCCTTTCATTTTTTCAATTTATTTTTCTTTTAATGCTACCCAGCTTACCGTTGTACCCTGAAATTCACAGCGGCCTTCATCCAGTTTTCCAAATTCACCCAAGGAGAAATAGCCTATCATGGGCTTGCCCCAGGTGGATGCCAGACCTTCTATTTCTGTGGAGATCAAAGGGCCGAACGTTCCTAATCTTCCTACGCACGAAAAAACCATCAGCACATCGGCATCCGGCATCTCCTTTTCTTTACTGATCCTGGTGCTTTCCAACACTTTGTCTATCACATCAAAATCCGGTGGTAAGGAAAAACGGAATTGATCCCCCTCATTTACGCCACCTGCAATCATGACGGATTGGTCGGCAGGATTAAAAAAGAGCGCAGGCTTCATGATGGCATTTCCTGATGCCCTCTCAAACTGTAATGGATAGCCAAGGTCTGTTGGAATAAATCCACTTCCTTCTGGATTATCCCTTACTATATCGTTCCCTAAGAATCTTTGAATGACATGCATCGCCGGTTCATGGTCAATGGTGAGCGCCCAAGTGCCTTCACATTTCGTGATTTTTTTGCTTGTCCCTACCGGCTTCCATCCTGAAACAGCCAGGCCGCTCATCGCAACCTTGTCCTGATCCAGAATGAGTGCAAGTAATCCTCCCTTACTTGATGCATCATTGGTGAAAAGGATTCCTGTAAAGTCAGCCGGATCACCACTACCGCCACCCGCGATCAAAATATCCTGGCCTGCCGCATCCGTCAACCCTTTGATGAGCCCATCGTAGGAAATTCTGAAATCCAATGGTGAAATGATGAAGCCCGGATTCTTAAAAGCGCTCTTCCCGGATATACCTGCATTATACCCGGCTTCATAAGCAGACGATCCCTCGTAATCGTTCAACACTATTTTGAAATTGTCCGGTTTGATATCCATGAGCAGGACTACGATATTACCCGGGTTGATTCCCTGATCCGTAAAGTTTTGAGGTGCTGTAACCCCGAAGATTGCAATGCCCTGATTCCCAAAAATGGTACGGAGCTGTTCAGCATCATCCATATTGCTTATCATGATGATGGCAAGTGTTGGTTTAAACGCATCACTTATGCTTTCATCAAATGCTTTTTGTATTTCTGAAGGTGTTTTACCTTTGATTGATTTTGCTTTCATTGATTAAAGTTTGTTGGAGTAATTATTTTTCTTTCAGCGCCACCCAGCAACAGGCGCCGGAATGAAATTCCTGATTTCTGTCGAGCGCTCTGCCATATTCGCCATAAGTAAAAAAACCGGCCATGGGCACATTCCACAACGCACTCAGGCCATCATTTTCTGATGTTACCAAAGGACCTAACACATTGATTCGACCAGCACACGAAAAGATCAACAGTGCATCTGCATCTGGCATGGATGTTTCTTTTAAGTTTTTTGCTTCACCAACAATGGTTTCGGAAATATCCAGATCAGGCGGCATGGAAAACCATATTGTTCCGCCTTGTGGCATTTCCAGATCACATATCAAAGCGTTTTCGCTTTGATCAATGCTTAACGGAGTTCTTGGAACGGGTTCTCCTTTTTCTTTTGCGAGCAGAAATGGATAGTGCATGCTGACATCAAAAAGCATACTGAACCCCTCGTTCGCTTCCTGACCTTGCTTGCCTAGGTAGCGCAAATACATTTCAACAGCAGGCTTATCATCTATGGTATAAAGTAATTTGCCTTTGCTTTTTGTAATGGTTCTTGAAATGCCGACTGGTTTCCAGCCGGTTATGGCCATACCCTGCACTTCAACTTTACTTCCGTCCAGCACGAGCGCAGCAATGCCATAATTGCTTTCTTTGTTTCGGGTGAAAATGTATGTAGATGTAAGTGCCATGTCATCGCCGGCCATCCCTCCAAAAAAAGTAATATCCGCTCCTAAAGCAGATTCCAGACTTTTAACTAGTATTTCTCCATCAAAAAATTCACCGGTGTCTGTCAAACCAGTGCTGCAAACAATCAATGCAGGTTTTTCAAACTTTTCCTTTGCTTTTTTTGCAATGAGTGCTGATGCTGTCTGAATAGAGTCAGCACCAATGGTTTCAAACAGGATGTCATAAGCATTGCGATGCAGGTCGAGCAATAAAATCACAGTTGAACCCTCATCCTGATGGCCATTGATAAACTCACCACAGGAAGTGGCGCCTAAGATATCGATATCATTGTTTACCAATAACTTGCAAATGGCTGTCCGGTTTTGTTTCACCGAAATAAAAACAATTGCTAATGTAGGCCTGAAGCCATCCTCCATGCTTTGTTGCAAAGCTGCTATTATTTCTTCGGTAGATTTTCCTTGGATAGATTTTGCCTTCATTTTTTAAGCTTACTAATATCTGACAATAATACAGAATTACTTGTTAGTATCGAGATATGATCATATGTTTTAAATCATCTTTACATTGAAATTAATTGTTATCCCGTTTCTTGGCTTTAGGAATAACTATTTCCACCGGTTTAAGGTTCACAGCTGATTCATCGAGCCTTGTATGATTCAATTCAAGCATAGCAACACGCTTTGTGTGCTTGTTAAACCGGAGAAACTGTATGGCTATAAGCATGAAGCCTGCAAAAACAGCAAATGCCAGCACTACATATTCCCAAGCCAGAAATGATTTTAAAGGCCCAAGCAAAGCCGCGCCAGATGCGAGACCCAGATTGGAAATGGCCATATACAAGGTGAACTGCGTTGCCGATATTCTTTTCCAGCAAAGTTGCATGGCCGAGGCAAACACAGCGATGGTTGTAAACACGATCAGGGTATAAAGTATGCCAATGAAGCCAATAAAGATATACTGGTTGTCCCAGTAATCTCTGAGAAAGAACGCGGACACTACCAATAAGATAAGTAAAATCAGATAAATGCTCATCATCCTTACTTTGCCAAAAAAATCAATGAGGGCACCGGCTACAAACATGCCCAAAATGCCTGAAACCAACTGTATCACGGCAAAAGTCTGAGAATAATCACCATCTGTCCACCCCAATTCCTGTACGGTAAAAACAGGCAGCATGGCATTTATCAATCCCCTGCCGATTGAAAAACTAAAAGCAGCAACCCCCATAATGAGGCTGACAGGTAATATAAACACCCTCGCCAGACTTGTAAACAGTTCTTTGAAGCTTTGAACCTGTATGCTCGCAGCAACTTCTGATACCTTTCCTTTGGTCCATGGCAACCTTTTTTCACCTGCTCTTTCTCTAAAAAAGAGAGGGAAGAAAAGAATCAGAAACACAAACAAAGAAAAAAAGACAATTGCATGAAAAAAACTGTAAGCGTTGATAATGGAGATCCCTATTGCAACTGAGGCTGAAATTCCTATGGTTTTTGAACCCCACATCAGCCCATTGGCCCTTGCCTGCTCCTTCTCCGGAAGTATATCAATGGCCAGACCATCAACAGCAATATCCTGAAAAACTGCAAACAAGCCAACAAAGAAGCTAAAAAGTTTGAGCATAAACATATTATTCAACGGATCGGCAATGAAAGCCATCGACAAAAAACTGATAGCCAACCCCAGTTGTCCAAATAATATCCAGGGTCGTCTGCGGCCCATTGCAAGGAAAGTAAACCTGTCCATTAATGGTGCTGCCAGAATTTTAAAGCTCCAGGGTAAGATGACAATGGCAACAAAAGCGCCTATTTCGGCGGCACTTTTCCCGTTCATAGCAAGCCATGCAGGTATTCCAAACATCAATAAGCCTTCGGGTAAGCCTTGTGCAAAATATAGAAATGAAAATGATAAATAGCGCAAAGGCGCATTTTCTGAGAGTGAAGGAAACTTTCCTTCCGCAGTTCGTTTAAAGGGATTGTAAGTGTCAGGTTTTTTCATGAGTATTGGGAGTTTTATAAAGCATTCATAGATATTGAATTATTTAGTTTTACCTTCTACTTCCTTAATTTTACTTGTTTTTTATCTGACTTAAAAAATGTTTAATTGCTTAATGTAGTCTTTCGTAAAAGAAATCGTTGGCTTTTTCCGTAGGTCAGGCTTCGCCAAATCCACTCTGCCGGGCCGTAAAGAAAATATTTAAGGTAGATTGGGCTGTAAATCAACTGGAAAATCCACAACCCGGCAACGATATAATAGAGTTCATAGCGTTGCAACATTCCGAACATTGAAAAACCATCGCCATAGAAAATAATGGATGTCACAATGCTATGCATCAAGTAATTGGTTAAGGCCAATTTACCTACTGCAGCCAATGACTTTTGAAGAAATCTTAGGGAGCCAGATTTAATGAACAGCATTAAAAGGCCCACATGACCCATCGTTGTAAAGAAGCGACCGATCTGATAGGTTTGATCTGCTTTTAGGATCGTTAATGCATGAAAATTATCTCCAAGCAACATTTTTGTTTCATAATAATTTATGGGTAAACCTATAATATAACCCAACAAAAGCATTATTAAATAGAAACGATTGCTGCGGTCTCCATGAAAAATCCGGAGTTTAAAAAATGCCATGCCAATCAGCATAAAACTCAGAATATCCCATACCCAAAGCCTGTAAGGAAGCCATGTTTGCATAAACTGATTTCCTTTCACTTTATCAAATAAAACAGTGAAATAGCTCTGATGCATCTTTTCGATCAGCTCATCTACTTCTTCTTTTGTATGTTTTGTTGTAAACTTATCCCACTCCTTGATTTTATCTTCTTGTGTTTTGGTGATTTCATTCTCAAGAGCCTTTATTGCTTGTATCTCAGTAACTTCTTTTTGCAGATTCAACTTGCTGTGATAATCGGCTGCGTCCCATATTATGCCTAAAAAAATGAGGATTCCAGCTACAAGAAAAAGTTTTCTCACACTTGCATTTCTGAAAGGAAAAAGCATCAAACCAAAAATGGCATAAGGGTAAAGAATATCACCATGCCAGAGAAATATGTAAACATTAACTATACCAAAAAGCAAAAGCCATAAGGTTCTGCGATAGTAAATATCAGCTGTGGCTATGCCGGCACCGCTTTTTTCAAGTCTGCTCGTAAGCAAAATTACTCCGGCACCAAAAAGGAGTGTAAACAATCCCCGCATTGTTCCCTCAAAAAGCATGTTGTTTACAATCCAAACTTTCAGGTTGAGGCCATCAGCGCCACCTGCGAGCGTTGGATCTGAGTAAGCAAACGGAAGACCCATGCCATTGATATTCATCAAAAGGATTCCGAGCAGGGCAATACCTCGTATAACATCGAGCGAATCAATGCGCTCTGATGCATTAAGTGGAGAATATTTGATTTTGGTTTGATTCATTGATATTTTTCTAAGTAATTAATAATTAGTGTGATGAGCTAATAATAGTATGAGACCTCCAAGGATAGATAAGATAAGAAACAGTGGCCAGTAAAATTTGAACCACTTCTCATAAGGAACTCCGGCAATAGCAATGCAAGCCATTAAAACCCCATTGGTTGGTATGATTGTGTTCGAAAAGCCATCGCCAAAAACAAATGCCAAAACTGCCGTTTGACGTGATATTCCCAATAAATCAGCCAATGGTACGATCAGCGGCATTGAAACAAGTGCCTGACCTGATGCCGAAGGGATGAAGAAGTTGAATAGAGTTTGAAATGTGTAGATTCCAATCACAGCCATTGATTGATTCAAATTACTCAATAATTCAGCAGTGTGAAACAGGATTGTATCAATAATCTGACCTTCTACCATTACTACCTGAATCCCTCTTGCAAAACCGACGATCAGGGCTGGAACGAGCATGCCTTCAAGACCGGTGATAAAAGCTTTCATGGATTCATCTCCCGACATTCTGCTGATCAAAATAGTGCATAATCCGACCGTAAAGAATCCTCCGGTCATTTCTATCAAACCCCATCCCATAGTTTGAACAGCAAATAAAATGGCAGCGAAAAGCACGAATGCAGTCAGGGCAATAAAAATGTGTTTTTTGGTCAGAGCAGCCCCGTTTAAAGAAATTGAACCATCAAGAATAAAAGGATCGTCAGCCATAATTGACTTGCCCGGATCTTTTTTTACCTTTCTTCCGTAGGCCATGAGAAAGAAAAATCCAGCCAGCGTGCAAACAGTAAAGGATAGAATTCTCATTCCCATTCCACTGCCAAGCGGTAATTCTGCAACAGTTTGTGCTATTTGCAGATTAAATGGGTTGGTTATGGCTGTGGTCCAACCAATATCACCTCCGATGATAAAAATTGCAATACCAAAAATGCGGTCATAGCCCAACTGCTTAGAAATGAGCAGTAAAACTGGTATAAGCGGAATGAATTCTGCTCCCATTCCTAAAAAAGTGGAGGCAAAAGCAAAAGCAAAATACAGGATAAACACCAGCAGAACCGGTGAATGAATAAATTTTTTCAGCAGCATGGAGATAAATACATCAATTGTCCCTGTATGTTTGATTATGTTTACAACAGCACCGATGATGAGAATGAAAAAAATTAAAGGGGCAGCTTCGTTCAAGCCTTTGGGTATAGCAGTAAAAAATCCAAGCAAACTTGTTGGTGAGGCAAAACCATTGGACTCCTCGCCTAAAAGCACTCCCTGGACAGAGATTTTCTTTGGGATCTCCTTGTAAGTTCCTGTAACTACAAGGGTTTGTTCTATATTGTCTGTTTTTTTTGTTATACGCTCAAACATTCCTGAGGGTACAAGATATGTCATCGCTCCCGAAAAGAGAATGATGGCTGAAAGAAAAATAAAGACATGAGGAATTTTGAAGTTTTTCATTTTTTTTGCACTCCGGTTAATTATTTAAATCTTTGATTAATTGCCTCAACAACTTAACATATACCAAAAAAACCCCTAACCGTTCAACCATTTCTCAAAACTCTTGTTGGGTTCTCCGTCAGGGTAGGACCAATCAGTTTTTAGCCTTAACCCATTTTCCTTTCTCCATATAAAATCCATAGAATCAGCAATATCAAATGTTTTATGAATTTTAATGAGTAGCAGGACACGATCTTCCAATTCCACTTTTCCGATGGCCGAGGTAATGTTTTGTGCGAGGAGTGCATTGAAGATAACTTCAGCCTGACGTTGATCATAGGTAGCCCAAACAATTCCATGATTACCTGAAATCAGGACTTTTTCGTCCAAAGTGACATCAATATCAAGGGGAGTTCCCGGTGGCAAGTCAGGAATGTTTTTATTGCTCAACGACTTCCAGGAAACAGAAATACCCGGATGGAGAATTATTTCTCCATCCGGATTGAATATCCCTATTTTATTGATCAGTTTCAAGTTTTAAGGTGTTGTTGGGGATTCCAGTTTGGACAGTGCAAGAGCAATGTCTGAATTGTTCCAGTAGCCATGATCTGCCACGATCTTTTGATTGATGAACCTCTGGGTTATATGCAGCGGTATGACAAATTCTTCACCGGTTGCTTTGAGGGTACCTTTCCAGATTCCCCAGTAGTTTACCCAGGTTTCGCCTTCGTCGGTGACAACCATTTCGAAGAAATCTTCAGCTTTAACATAGCTGATAGAAGCGAAAAGCTCATGCTCCTGCCTGAACTCTGTGATTGCAGCATCAATAGATACGCCTTTCGCTTCGGGCACATTGTTCAACACTTTTGCAGTGTCGGCATAAAGTGCCTTCATAGCATCCCAGTTTGCATCTAAATAATACTTGAGCGTTAGTTTTGTGACTTCGATTTCGGGTGAAGCCGAGAAATAACGATCCGGTTTATTGGGACTGCAAGATGAAAAGAGTGCGAAAGCGAAAAGGAAATAAATAATCTTTTTCATAAAAAGTGAATTATGATTATTGAATCAATTAAAGATTTATTTCGTTTCAGGATTATGACTCAGGTCTTTCACCCTGGTGTATATATAGGACCAGGATTCTTTAACTGATCCCCTGAAGTCTTCCTGTAGTTGGTCTCTTTTTTCCTTTCCGACTGTTTTTTCCACGACAGTCATAACGCCATCGCGCTCCACATCCATAGCAGTAAAACTCTCATAAGGGGTCACAGCGAAATAGTCGAAGCTGTCAGGGCCACCGCCAATACTACGATACCAATAGCTTCGGATATCGCCTTCGGCAGCACGCATGGCATCATGCACTTCTTTTACTGTCGAAACGAATGTTGGATAATGCTCCACCTGCCAGAAAGTTACCCAGGCCACATTGTTTTCAACTGATTCCGATTTACTCCAGGCCGGCAATGAGCGCGCTAAGTTATAATTGGAGCTTTTAATATGGGGTTGGATCAAATCGACCACCAGGCTGCGGCATTTTTTACCTGCCTCATCAGCAGCTTCATCCATTTCGGCCCAGTTGGCCATTCCTGAACTGAGGGTGTAAACAGTTCCTTCACCTTGCACACGACGCCACATAGTCCAGGTCCAGTCGCCGCCATTTTCGAGATAGCAAGCTTTCCATGCCTTAACACCCTCGCGGAATTTGGCATCATGGCCAGGTTTGATGGTCGATTCGCCTAACGAAAGGATAAAGCCTCTTTCAGCCTCTTGTGCCTGAGCAGTGTTGCTCATCAAAGTTGAAATTGCAAAAACCATTAAAATGAAATTTGCACTGAGTAATCTGATAGTTTTCATAGTTTATGATATTTATAAATGCCTACTCTTTGGTTAAAGGATTTTCAGCTTGCTCCTTTGTTCGAAAGAACTGAGGCAAAAATACCGCGTCAAAAAGGCAAATGGATAGGATTTTCTTTGCAAAGTATTGGATTTTTATTCAAAATCGATTGAAAATCAGTGTGATGTTAAATATTTCATTTTTTGACGTGAATGATTGCCGGGCGTTGTACCGTGCATTAATAAATTTATCTCCAATCATTCATTAATATACTTTTATGATATACCTTTGTGATATAAATAAAAGCTTATGAAAACAGTATCATTAAAAATAGATGATTCAATTTTCGGAGAAACCGAAAAAATCCTTTCCCAAATTAATAAAACCAGAAATCGTTACATCAATGATGCTTTAGAATACTATAATCATCATCAGCGCAGAATCTTAATAGAGAAAAAACTAAAAGTTGAATCCGAACTGGTGAAAAATGAATCTTTAATTGTTCTCAACGAATTTGAAAAGATTGATTATGCAGATTAAACAATTCGAAGTCTGGATTGCTGATCTCAATCCCCAAATGGGAACAGAACCGGGAAAAACTCGTCCTGTACTGATCATTCAGACAGATCTGCTTAATAAGATTCCACATCCTTCAACAATAGTCTGTCCGATTACCACAAAGATTGAGAAAGAGGCTGATATTTTGAGAGTGCATCTCAGAAATGGAATGGCCAATTTATCAGAGAATTGCGATATTATGATCGATCAGATTCGAGCAATTGATAATGCACGGTTGATTAAAAAAGTTGGAGATATTCCATCTGACTTGAAAGAAATAATAAAAGAAAACATAAGAATAACTTTGGACATGGAATAGCACAACGGCACCACACACCAACCAGCCTGGCCATTATACGATAAGCAAAATAGGAGTAGAATAATTGATTTCTAGTTCGTGTCAATGTAGTCAGTAGGAGTGCATCCAAATTGTTTTTTGAAGGCCCTGGAGAAATATGCATTATCAGTGAAGCCCACATTGTAACAAATTTCGGAAACAGTACCTGACTTTTGCTTCAATAAGTCTGCTGCACGTTGCAAGCGGAAAGAACGGATCAGCTGTCCCGGAGGTTGATCAACTAAAGCATTGAGTTTGCGATTGAGTTGGGTAATACTCATGTTTACATTTTTCGCAATCATTTCGACGGAGAATTGTTCATCTCCATAATTTGCCTCGATTGTTCGAATGACTTTTTCTAAAAATTCCTGATCAGCCGAAACAACACTAACCTCTGATGGTTTGATGACCATTGATTTGCTGAATTGCTTTCTTAATTGAATGCGTTGATGGAGAAGGTTTATAACAGTTGCTTTCAATTCTTTTGCGCTGAAAGGTTTAGTCAGGTATGCGTCAACACCAGATTCGAGACCTGAAATTTTATCATCAAGGCTACTCTTTGCAGTTAGCATTATCAATGGAATATGGCTTGTTTTTTCATCCTTCCTGATGGCTTTACAAAATTCGTATCCATCCATTTTTGGCATCATGACATCAGAAATGATAAGATCCGGAACCTTTTCCTGCGCCATTTTTAAACCCTGTAAACCATGCTGGGCCTCAAAAGTGTGGTAATCGTCTTCAATTTGTTCACGAATATAGGCGCGCACATCGTTGTTGTCTTCAACTATTAAAATTATTTTTTTATCACCTTCCAAAT
>JAGXRB010000328.1 GCA_018336075.1 Bacteroidota bacterium | reverse complement strand
CCGAAATTCGGAAAGCATAATCGTCCAAACTTGTTTTACCCGATTTATATAAACCCAAAATCAAGTGATAAAGACGGATTTTGCTTGGTCTCATTAACAGAAAGTAAAGAGTTTTCCGAAATGGTTGAACCTTTCAATTCTCAAATGAAGGAAAGTTGTTGGAGATGGGGAAAAGATAAGGTTACAAAAAACGTATCTGCAAAAACAACCACAAGCAACTTGGTTGCTAAAAAGAAAAATGATGGCTCTTATGGAATTTACGAGAAATATCGTAAAACTACTTTTAAACCAAAATCTATTTGGGACGACAATTCATTTTTGAATGAAACGGGAACAATTGAGTTAAGGGAATTGGGATTAGAAAATCAATTTGATTTTCCAAAACCGAAATCTTTGGTAAAGCAATGTATAGCCTTAGCCACAAGTGAAGGAGATATTGTTCTTGACAGCTTTGCAGGTTCAGGAACAACTGCACAAGCCGTATTGGAACTTAATGAGGAAAGCGGAATTGAAAGAAACTTCATTTTGGTAGAAATGGAGAATTATGCAAATGAATTAACAGCAGAAAGAACAAGACGTGTAATCAAAGGCGTAAAAACTGCCAAAAGCGAATTACTTAAAAAAGGAACAGGCGGCACATTCAGCTATTTTGAATTGGGCGATACTATCGAAATGGAAAGTTTGCTGAGAGGTAAAAACCTGCCCTCATTTACAGAGTTTGCCCGATACCTTTTCTACACCGCTACAGGCGAAGAATTTAACGAAAAGGCAATCAACGAAAAAACAGGCTTTATTGGCGAAAGCAAAAACTACGAAGCGTATTTGTTTTACAGAGCAGATATTGATTGGTTGAAGAAAAATGCCCTGACACTGGAACTTTGCAAATCGTTACCAGAGTTTAAGGGCAAACAGCGTTTGGTTTTTGCCCCTGCAAAATATGTTGACGACCATACTTTACTTGATTTCAGAATCGACTTTAGTCAATTACCTTACGAAATTTACAGAATACAAAAATGAGACTAAAGCACTATCAGGAAAAGGTTTTAAAGGAACTCAAAGAATACTTGAGTGCTTTGGTTAATACTAAAAAAGAGTTTGAAGAAATCGCTGCACTCAAACCACACTTGGCAAAGCATATCAACTTCCCGAAAGAGGCTTGGGAAAAGTCAACAGGTCGTTTGATTTATCATTCCAAAACCAACGGATTAAATGAGCCATTGCCTGACATTTATTTGAAAGTGCCAACCGGTGGCGGAAAAACTTTGGTAGCTTGCCACGCCATTGACAATATCCAAAAATCGTATCTCAACAAACAAACAGGATTGATTTTGTGGATTGTTCCCTCCACACAAATTTATCGTCAAACCATTTCTGCATTAAAAAACCGAGAACATCCATATCGTCAGGTTTTGGATATTTCAAGTGGTGGCAGAACGCTTATCAAGGAAAAAACAGAACTATTTAATCGCCTTGATGTGGAAGAAAATTTGGTTGTGCTTATGTTAATGCTTCCATCTGCCAATCGGCAAAACAAGGAAACATTAAAAGTTTTCAGAGACCAAGGCGGTTTTACTGACTTTTTCCCTCGTGAAGATGATTTTGAAGGACATAAAAAGCTAAAAGAATTGATTCCGAATTTGGATTGCTTCACAACCGAAATGGAAGTGTTCGGAACGCAAATAAAAACTTCGCTTGGAAATACGTTAAAGGTTTTGCGTCCGCTTGTGGTAATTGATGAAGGACACAGGGCTTACGGTGAATTGGCAAGAAATACAGTTAGAAATTTCAATCCTTCTTTTATTCTTGAATTATCGGCAACTCCCCCACCAAACAGTAATGAGTTGGTGAAAATTACAGGTCGGGAACTGCACGAGGAAGAAATGATAAAGTTGGATATTCACCTGACCAACAAAACAAGTTTAGATTGGCAGGACACTTTATTGGCAAGTTATGAAAAGCGAAACGATTTAGAGAAAAAAGCCAAAGAATATGAAGGAAACACAAGTGAATATATCCGTCCGATTTGTTTAGTTCAAGTTGAAAGAACAGGAAAAGACCAGAGAGATAAGAAGTTCATTCACGCGGAAGATGCCAAAGAATATTTGATCAAAAAATGCAATGTTCCAGAAAGTCATATTGCCATAAAATCAAGCGAAAAAGACGACATTGAAGGCATTGACCTATTTGCCATTGATTGCGAAATTCGTTATATCATAACCAAACAGGCATTGCAAGAAGGGTGGGATTGTTCATTTGCTTATGTGCTTACAGTTCTTACTAACCCATCATCAGCAACAGGAATAACTCAATTGGTTGGTCGAATTTTAAGACAACCATTTGCACGGAAAACCAAAATCAAAGATTTAGACGAGTGCTACGTTTACACGTTCCGCCAAAATGCAAGCACCTTGGTAAGAGACATTAAATCAGGTTTGGAAGATGAAGGATTAGGAGACATTGCAGGCAGAATTGTAAGTGATGATGCAGGAACAGATACAGGCGGTTTAAAAGACCGAGTAATGCAATATCGTTCGGGCTTTAAAAAGTTTGAAGGAAAAATATATTTGCCAAAATTCGTAATTCAGGAAAAAGAAAGTTGGAGAGATATGAATTTTGAAATTGATATTCTTGGCGAAATTGATTGGGAAAGTATCAATATTGATGAAATTAATAATCTTTCACTCCAAAACAAGCGTAACAAAGAACAGGAAATAGCTCTAGGTTTAAGTTATGAAGAAAGAGAATTGCTAAAAGAAACAGGCAGAGAAGAAAAGTCAGGCACTTTAGAAATTGACGAAGTTTTTCTAACAAGACAGATAACGGAAATCATTCCTAATCCTTGGCATTGTTTTCAAATCGGAGAAAAAGCCATTAAAATTCTCTTGGAAAAATACGAGCGTGAAATAGTTGCAGCCAATTTTGTTTTCATGATAGAGGAACTTAAAAAGATTTTAGAAAAAGAGCGAAACCGTTTATCGGAACAGGTTTTCAGAAAAATGGTTGCTGACAAAAAATTATGCTTCTTCCTGATTACAGATAAAGGAGGTTTTGAATTGCCATCAAGGATAAAAGTAAAGAGCAACAAACAGTTGGTGCGTAACGACAATACACCAATTCAAAAATCATTGTTTGACTATGTTCCCGAAGAAAACATAAACGACCTTGAAAAATCGGTTGCCATTTACCTTGACGAACAGGAAAAACTATTGTGGTGGTATCGCAATATGAGCAGACAGGACTATCACATACAAGGTTGGAAGCGAAATAAAATCTATCCTGACTTTCTAGCAGCGTCCCACGCCAATAGCGGGGCAGGCAAGCAAGAAGAAAAAGACGATTACGGAACGGTGTATGTTTTGGAAACAAAAGGAATCCACCTCAAAAATGAGGACACCAAATACAAGCAAGACGTATTTGCACTTTGCAACGAATTGGGAGCAAAGAAAGCTTGGAAAGAACTCTTTGACGAATTTCCAGACCATAACTTTGAATTTCAAGTGGTATTTGAGGACGAGTGGCAAAATAAGATTAACGAACTAATGGAATAGGACAATGCACAGGTGTATGCAAATGCCACAGCCCCTCAAAACCGACCTACAAGCCAAAGCTGTGGTAAGAGCTTCTACTTCCCTGCTTAAAGTTTCAGCAGACGTGCAAAAACTCTACAGTGACCCCTATATCAAAAACCGGAAAGGCATCTTTGAGTACATTCTCGGCGGTTCGGTCGACACAAAGCTGCTCGATATACGGGTTTTTGACGAGGCAACGAAAAAATTGGTGTACGCTGCTCAAACCGGACAAGCACAAACCAACGAAGAATCAAACTGTCCGCTTTGCGCCCTTGGGCACGATGCCAACAAACATAAGATTTGGAAGCTGGCAGAAATGGACGCCGACCATGTAGCTGCATGGAGCAAAGGTGGTGCAACAGCGCTCAAAAACTGTCAAATGCTATGCAAGACGCATAATAGGGCGAAAGGAAATAAGTAGAATGGCATAAGAGCCCAAACGGCCTATAGGTCGTTTTTGCCGGATTTCTATATGTTTTCAAATTCACAGCCTCAGCGGCACCGCGTTTGGGCGGGCTCACGCGCTGCATTGAACGGTCATCTTGCGTTGAATTAAACAATATTCGAGGACTTGAGCAATTTGTTAACTCAGGAATAGCGCTGAACCGTTTGCGAAGCGCTCGTGCAGCATGTTGAGATTCTTATTAATCTTACGCAATGAAAAGTCAGATGAATGGCTTGGGTAACTTAACTTTTGTCTAAATTTACACGAAAATTTGAACAGCGCCAATAGGACAAGCGATGAATTCAAGTGAAATATACACGCGTCAGTTTGGGTATATGCTCGTTGGGCGTAAGTTTAAACAACACACTGCACATTGACAGAATATCCGAAAGACATAATATTCAAATACGGTTGGAGAAAATACCAGCAAAGAGTACTTGACGACTTACAAGACCACTTAACTGATGGACATTTACACGTAATTGCTCCCCCAGGTTCAGGCAAGACAGTTTTAGGACTTGAAGTTGCTATTCGACTTAACAAACCGACTTTAATTCTTGCCCCGACAATTGCAATTCGTAACCAATGGATACAGCGTTTTTGCGAACTGTTCCTTCAAACCAACTTGACACCTGATTGGATTTCGAGAGACATTCGCAATCCAAAATTTATGACCGTTGTAACTTATCAAGGTCTTCACGCAGCTTGTAACAATTGGAGAATTGACGAAGAAGAAATTGACAACGAAGAAGAAGAAACCGGAGAAACAAACGGAAACGGCAAGTCAACAAATCCAAACCTTGACAACATTGTAAACGGACTAAAAACTCAAAACATCAAAACTATTGTTGTGGATGAAGCTCACCACTTAAAAAATGAATGGTGGCAAACGCTGACACAAGTTAAAGAAAAATTAGACCCAATTATTGTTGGCTTGACAGCCACCCCACCTTATGACGTTACAGCCACAGAATGGCAACGATACATTGACCTAAACGGACCTGTTGATACAGAAATTTCAGTTCCTGAATTAGTCATTGAAGGTGATTTATGTCCGCATCAAGACTATGTGTATTTCACGTTACCAACTGAAAAAGAAAACCAAAGCATTGTTGATTTCAGACAGAACGTTGAAAAGCTTTTTCAGGAAATAAAAAGTGATGAAACAATCATTCAGGCAATCGAACAACATCCCATTTGGCAAAACCCGACAGAACAATTGGATTGGATTTATAATAATCTATCTTATTACTCTGCTTGCCTGATATTTCTGAAATCGAACGAAAAAGAAATTCCTGAAACTCATCTTGAAGTTATTGGAGATAAAAAGTTTGAAATCCCCAAACTCGATTACGAATGGATTGAAACACTTTTAGATTTCTATCTCTACAGAGAGAAGGAAAACTTTAAAGCATTTGAAGATCATCAAAAAACTCTTGAAAATCGACTAAGAAGATACGGAGCAATTGAAAGACGACAAATCAACTTTTCGCACAATAAACGAGTAACAGGGTTTTTGACTTCAAGTATTAGCAAACTAAATGGCATCAAAGAGATTGTTGATTTTGAATACAAACAATTAGGCAAAGACTTAAGATTGGTAATTCTTTCCGACTTTATACGCAAAGAATTTTACATCAACGCACCTGAAAATAATCTCAAATTGAACAAAATTGGCATCATTCCAATTTTTGAAAAATTAAGACGAGAAAACAAGGACAATAAAAGAATTGCAGTCCTTACAGGTTCAATGATTATTCTTCCTATTAGTGCTTATGCAGCATTTGAAGAAAAAGCAGCGAAATATGTAATAACTCATATCAATTCAAGCCCTGTTCCTTTTGACAATGATTACATTTTAATCAGCCAAACAGAGCAACTCAAACACGATATAGTTCATATTGTAACTCAAATTTTTCAACGTGGAGAGATAGAAATATTAATTGGAACAAAATCATTGCTTGGCGAAGGTTGGGACGCACCAGCAATCAACTCTTTAATCTTGGCAAGTTTTGTAGGTTCGTTTGTTCTTTCAAATCAAATGCGTGGCAGAGCAATAAGAACTCAAAACGGAAATGGCGACAAAACAGGAAACATTTGGCATTTGGTCTGTATCGACCCAACTTCACCGACAGCCGGTGACGATTTTGATTTATTAAAAAGACGTTTTAGAAGTTTTGTAGGTGTTTCATTCAAAGAAGAATCCGGAATTGAAAATGGAATTGGACGTTTAAATTTATCAGAAAACATTCATCATAAAGAAGAAGCGGAGAAAAAGAATGTTGAAATGTTCTCCTATGCAGGCGACAGAGAAAGTCTAAAACAAAGATGGAAAACAGCACTTGAAACAGGCGTTACACTTGTTGAAGAAATCAAAATCCCATTTCCCGAAGAAATGGAATACAAAACTGTTAAGTCAATGTATCTGAATAAAACAATTCGTAACCTTTTAGCGACTTTAGGTTCGGGCTTAGTTGGTTTTGGTTTAGAAAGTTTACAAGGACTTGGCAGAGCAGCAAGGAACATTAAAACATCTCAAGACTTATATGTTATCCTTGCAATTTTTGGAGCCATAGGAATGGCTATTTTCGGCAGAATGACATTCAAAACAATAAGACTGTATATCAAATATCGAGACATTTCAAAAGATATTCAACAAATTGGAGACGCTCTCTTAAACTCATTAATTAAAGCAGGAGCAATAAAAACTGACTACTCTAAATTAAGGGTGGAAACTTCGGTGGACAATTGGGGTGCGGTTTTCTGTCATTTAGAAGGTGGAACAACTTTCGACAAATCAACTTTTATAATTGCACTTAAAGAAGTAATTGCACCGATTGACAATCCCAGATATGTAATTATCAGAAAGAACAAGTTTATGCTATTCGTAAAGCAAAAAGACTATCATTCTGTTCCTGAAATACTCGGACGAAATAAAAACTTAGCGGATTATTTTAAAAGCCAATGGGAAAGACTTGTTGGTTCTTGTGACTTGATTTTTACACGGACACTTGACGGCAGAAAAATACTTTTGAGGTCAAGAGTAAAATCATTGGCAGCACAATTTGACGACAAAGTAGAACACGTAAACAAATGGAGATGATAAGAAAACCTATTCCTAACACCAAGCCGAATAGCCGAAAACCCAAAAAATAGAGCCATAATCCTGCTAAGGTGTAATGACTTTTTGGTCTGTCCGTTATTCAGAGATCTGAAAAATAGTTTCTATATAATGAAACATTTTGTGTATCTTTGCACTTTCAAGAAGCAAATGAATGGATAAACTCTTTGACATTGTATTTTTAGACGAGACTTTTGAATTTCTCAGTAATCTTGAGAAGAAGCATTCCGAAAAAATCATTTTTAATATTCGTAAAGCTCAGACAAGACATGATCCTGAACTATTCAAAAAACTGAAAGACGAGATATGGGAATTCAGAACGCTATACCGAGGACTGCATTACAGACTACTTGCATTTTGGGACAAGACAGATTCTGAGAATACACTTGTCGTTTCAACACATGGAATAGTCAAAAAAACCAGTAAAACACCTGACAGCGAAATACAAAAGGCAAAGCAAGTTCGGTCACGATATTTTGAAGACAAAGAAATCACTAAAAAGACAAAGAAATGAAAACACATACATTAGACGAAGTTCAAGACAAACTTATCGGTAAAATTGGCACTCCAAACCGAGACAGATTTGAATATGAATTGCAAATGGATTTGATTGGACATGCAATAAAACAGACCAGACAGGAGCGAAAATTAACCCAGGAAGAGCTAGGAAAACTTATTGGCGTACAAAAAGCTCAAATCTCAAGAATTGAAAACAATGCCAGTAATGTTACAATAGAGACGCTTATGAGAGTATTTACTGCTTTACAGGCAAAAGTGATCTTAAGTGTTGAATTGCCTCATTTCAAAATCAGTCTTGGACAATAACAACGGCTCATAACACTAATTCAAAATAGCTGAAAAAAAAGCCATCATCCTGCTAAGGTGTAATGACTTTTTATTCTGGTCGATGTTCAGCGAACATTGCAAGCATCGATTATCACCTGAATGAATAAAAGCCGGGGAGGTAATTGATCCTTCTGAAAAGCCCAGATTGTTGATGCAAAACACATTTGAAAAAAACTGATTTGAGGCCAACGCCATGTGCTCCCATAAAATCAACATCTTTTCAGTGGATGACCTTAATCAGGAAGTTTTTGACTGGATTAAGAAAGCTTTTGATGCAGCAGAATAGCTTGCGTCAGGCGTTTTATCCCTGCAAGTCTTGTCCTCAAAATTGATGGTTCAAGTGCAATAAATTCAAATCAGGCACTAAATAAAAACTTTTTTACCTTTTAAATTTTAGCGTAACTTCGCGCTGAATGCTTTTATTCCTGAAAATCTGAATGAATATAACCATCGAAAACATTCTTCTCGTAGGATCTGCGTTGCTCTTTATCAGCATTGTGGCGGGTAAAACATCCTATAAGTTTGGTGTACCAACTTTGATTCTTTTCTTAAGCATCGGAATGCTTGCCGGTTCGGAAGGTGTTTTAGGAATCTATTTTAATGATCCTCAGATAGCGCAGTTCATTGGCATCGTATCACTCAATTTTATACTTTTTTCAGGTGGGCTCGACACCAACTGGAGCACGGTGAAGCCAGTTTTGTGGCAGGGTCTTTCTTTGTCAACACTTGGAGTTTTGTTAACTGCTTTCACAGTTGGATTGTTTGTCTGGCTGATCACTGATTTAACAATTTATGAAAGTTTACTGCTTGGATCGGTCGTTTCATCCACAGATGCGGCTGCTGTATTTTCGATCATGCGGTCAAAAAGTATGGCGCTCAAAAGCAATTTGCGTCCAACGCTGGAACTTGAAAGCGGAAGCAACGATCCAATGGCCTATGTGCTCACGATTGCGTTTTTAGCATTGGTTGTCAATCAGGATTTGAGCCCTTTTTCAATTATTCCCCTTTTTCTTCAGCAAATGGTTTTTGGTGGCCTTGCAGGATTTCTTTTTGGGAAATTGAGTAAATATGTCATCAATACAATCAATCTTGATTTTGAGGGACTCTATCCAGTACTTGCAATCTCACTTATGTTTGTAACTTTTTCAGCGACAGATTTCATTGGAGGAAATGGCTTTCTGGCCATCTATATTTGTGCGGTTTATTTAGGAAATCAAGATCTCATACACAAGAAAAGTATCCTCAGGGTTTATGATGGACTGGCATGGCTGATGCAGATTGTTTTGTTTCTTACGCTGGGTTTGCTTGTGTTTCCTTCGCACATAGTTCCGGTAATGGGCGTTGGTTTGCTTATATCCGTATTTCTGATTTTAGTTGCCCGTCCGGTAGCGGTTTTTCTGAGTCTTATTCCTTTCAGAATGAAGGCGAGGAGACGGTTTTACATCTCATGGGTAGGTTTAAGGGGTGCAGTTCCAATTGTTTTCGCAACATACCCTTTACTGGCAGGTATCGACAAAGCAGAAATGATTTTTAACATTGTCTTTTTTGTTTCGGTTTCTTCAATATTGATTCAAGGCACAACATTATCTACCATCGCAAAATGGCTGCATGTTGCACTGCCCGAAAAAGTGAAGCAAATCAGTCCGACAGATGCACTTCTGACCGAATATCCTAAAACAGCCCTGGAGGAGTTCATTATTGAACCTGACAGTTTGGTTGTCAATAAAAAAATTGTGGATATTGCTTTTCCAAAGTCTGCAATTATTGCCATGATAAAAAGAAGCAACAAGTATATCACACCGAATGGCTCCACCATCATTGAAGCAAACGATGTGCTTATCGTGCTTTCCGATAGAGTTGAAAACATTGAAAAAGTGGCAGATTGCCTGAAGTTTCAAAAGAAAAAATTGATTGGTCCGGATTTGCCTCAAGAAAGCGATTTCATTTGATCAGGAAATTATAATCTGTTTGATGTTGATCTAAAGTGACATCAGCCGAAATCATGGAATTATGTTTTCCATGGTTGTAAATTCTTTTGGGCTGCTAATAAAGCAAGAACAAGACACACATGCAACAGAATTTCTATATAAAATATTGGGCACTATTATGGTTTTGTGTCTTGCGTTAACTATAACAAAAAAACTTGTGTTTGACGTGTAGAATAATTACTTTTGTACGTCAAAATAATTATTAATTATGGAAACTAAATTGACATTGAGGCTCAATGATCATGTGATCGAAAGAGCCAAATTGTATGCACGTAGTCATAATATTAGTCTTTCGAAATTGATTGAATCATATCTTGACAGCGTAACCAGACAAAATGAAACTGAAAAAAAAACCTCATTCACTCCGCTTGTTGAAAGCTTAATTGGCGTGATAGATTTGCCTGCTGACTTTGATTACAAAAAGGAATATCATGATTATTTGGAAAAAAAATACAAATGAAAAAGCTTTTTGTCGACACAAATATCGTGATCGATTTGTTATCAAGGCGGGAACTATTTTTTGAAGAGGCTGCGATCGTATTTTCTTTGGCGGATAAGAAAAAGATAAAACTATCAGTATCATCATTAACGATAGCAAATACAAGTTATGCATTGTTGAAACAAATGGATTCGAACAAGGCAAAAGCAATTCTTAGAAAGCTGAGACTGATCGTTGAAATATTGCCCCTCGATGACAAGATTATTGATTTGGCATTGAATGACGAAACATTCAACGATTTTGAGGATAGCCTTCAGTATTTCACCGCACTGGAAAACGGACAAGATATTATATTAACCAGAAATCTAAAAGATTTTAAAAGTTCAAAGTTGCCAACTATGACCGCCAAACAATTCATTGAAGCATAGCAAGATAAGATGAAATGTTATTTAGGGAAAAAATAAGACTCAAAAGCGTCATAAAGCAATATGGAATGTTATCTGCTGGACTTTCTTTCCGGATGAATTATTTTAGTTGGATCTTGTCTTGTGTCGAAAACGTCAGTTATTAAAATGCCTTCACTTACTTATTTGTAAACAACTTTGTAATTCCCTGTAACCAAATAACGATGTCCTTCCTTTAAAATTTCAAGATTAGGTTCAATTTGTCCAGAATTCGGTTGTTGTTTAAGTTGTCTTGTCGAACTGAATATCTTAGTTTTAATTCGACTTGCAATATTATTTCCCGCAATTTCTTTATGGTAGATATAGATTTCTTTAAGCATTTCAATAGCAAAGTCTGACCAAATAATTTTCATGCGACTACCAATTTCTCGATTCCTTTTCTAACTTTTCTTGGTCTTGAAATTTTCCTAAGTGATAATCATCATTTGATTTCGATGCTCTGTCTGCTAATTCTTGTGTTGTAAACTGTCTTAAAGGTTGATTAGTCGATTGTAAGGTCTTGTTTATTGAGTCCTCAATTCTTTGAAATATTTTTTCATCTTGAAGTCCAATCAAGTATTCAATTAAATTTAGTTTCCTTGTCTGTAAGTCCATGACAGTTAATATTTATGTCAAAGGTAATATTTTTTCTACGGTTTTGAATTTGGTCAATATTTTCTTTTTTCAACCGGGCTTGCCCTTAATCTTATAGCTAATCATCCAAGCTGGTGATTTTTTGAAAGATAAATAGTATTCTGGGTATAGAGGTCTTTATGTATAATTCGTCCAAAAATAATACCGAGTTTAGATGAAGCATGAACTTTTCACCAGGTCTCTGATGCTCAGGACAGATCAGTAATGTGCTATTTATAGACTTTAGTTTTTTATACTATTTCTAATCCGGTTCTTTTTACTAAATCAATCAAAGGTGAGTCCTCATTATTATTAAACCTCCTCTTTCCAACAAGAAATGGCTCAATTTTTGAATTTACTCTTCTGGTCAAACTCCAAATTTTTCCAGCTAAATAATCATCCTCGTCTTCTGTCACAATCATTACATCAATGTCGCTATCTTCGTCAGCTGTATTTGACAAATAACTGCCATACAAATATGCTTTGTCGATGATTATGCCCTCCGACCGCAAAACAATAATATATTTCTTCAATATCTCTACAATCTCGCTTTCAGCCATTGTAATAAGATTTTAGTTTTTTCAAAGTATTCATTTACTTTTAAAATGTCTGGTAATGCTGGATTATAATCAGGATAACGTCCTTGCAATTGATATTTCATTAAAATTCCCAAAAATGTTACGGTTTCATCATCAAATTTCAAGTCTGCTTTTTCTGATAGATAAATCAAGTTATGCGACTTTGGGGCGAACTCTCCAGTTGCTTTAGCAACATGGGCTTTAATAGCTTTCTCGATCACTAAATGACAGAAAAACAATCCATGTATGATCCGTTTTTCTCGAATCAGTAGATCCGCAGTCATTAAATCATCACCTGCTCCCTTAATCCAATAACCTATCTGCTTATTAATATCGATCATAATTCGTAAACTAAGTATTCAAAGTTACTAAAAACTATCATCGTACAGATTCATTTTCTATAGTTTTTATTTTTTTTGTGATCCGGTTTGAAAAAATGCAAGTCATTATTGAGCCCAGCTTTCTCTGAATATCGACAAATTCTCAATGAACTTTCAATACAGTCCTCCAATATTGGGACATTTTATATTTTTACAATTGCGAAAGTTACTTAGCAGAATTAATTTTCTGTTCAACAATTGATTATGAATACTACCATGACAAAAAAAGAGATTACTGCTATAAAAGACATTGAAAGTTACATTGCCGGATTTCCTGCAACAACACAGGTATTACTACAGCAAATCAGAAATGCTATCAAAGAGGCAGCACCTGATGCGACTGAAACCATCAATTACCAGATGCCCACTTTTCAGCTGCATGGAAATCTGGTTCATTTCGCAGGCTATAAAAAGCACATCGGTTTTTATCCGTCCCCGTCAGGAATTGCTGCTTTCGAAAGCGAAATTGCACAATGGAGTTATGCAAAAGGTTCTGTACAGTTTCCTCTAAATGAACCTCTTCCGATTGAACTTATTCAAAGGATTGTTGCGTTTCGTGTTATCGAAAACAATGAAAAGAAGACAGCCAGAAAAAAATCAAAAAACGCCATATAGATTTCTGATTTTTTTAGCTTTCTGTTCTCATAAAGATCAAAACAGCAGTTAGAAAACAAAAACCAAAGCGGGGCTTCCTGCAAGTTTTATGCGGATTTCCTGAGACAGATTTACCGATTTATGGTCTTTGTGCGTTATAACCGGAATAGTTTCCTCCACGCCAAGTAACCTGATTTCATGCGTATCCTTCAATGAAATGTCTGGCATTAAAATGGTTTCCGGAATTTCCTCATCCTCCTGCAACAGCATGATTGCAAAACGCTTTTGACCATCTTTTGACTGCGTAAAATGGAATCCGTTTTCTTCATAAGGTAGCATTGGACGCGTGTCGTAAATGGCTTCACTATTTAAATCCATCCACTTACCAATGCCTTGCAGGCGCTCATAAACAGCATAAGTAAATTCTCCTGTTTTATCCGGGCCAACACCAAGAAGCAGATTTCCGCCCTTGGCAACAATTTTCACAAGTGTATGCACTGCCCAATGCACTGATTTGTATTTTTCGCCAGGACCAGTGCTGTACCAGCTGTCGCCCAGCGTAATGCAACTTTCCCAAGGATAGTCGGGCATCTTCACAGGGATTTGTTGTTCCGGGGTGCGGTAATTTTCAAACTCACCATGGACGGTTCTGTCAACTATCAGCAAGCCAGGTTGTTGTTCGCGCGCCATTTCTGCAATTGCAGGCATATCTATATCCTGTATCCATTGGTTTTTACCCAGCCATGGAAGTGTTTCTTCGGTAAGAGACCCGGCAGGGCGCACCCAACCACCATCGAGCCACAGAAGGTCAACGCTGCCATATTCTGTCATCAACTCCTGAATCTGATTATAGTTGAACTCCTTAAAGCGCTGCCATTTTTCCGGATACTTTTCCGGATTATAGTTCACATTGCGATCCGTGGGAGGAAAATAGGGCCACCAGTAGTCATGATGGTGCCAGTCGGCCTTGCTGAAATAGGCGCCAATAGCAAGACCTTCGTTGCGGAAAGCGGAAAAAACTTCTTGCACAACATTGCTTTTTGGGTGTTGGGCAAAAAGACTTTCACTGCCAGTGATTTTGTAATCAGAATATCTCGTATCAAACATACTGAAGCCATCGTGGTGCTTCGTTGTAAAAACAACATACTTCATTCCGGCATTTTTGGCTGCTTTTGCCCAGCCTTCCGGATTAAATGCATCAGGATAAAATTGTTTCTGAATGTCCTTGTATGCTTTCACATAAGCAGCATAATCCTCGGCATATGGCCCGCGGCGTTCGCACCATGGTTCGTCTTCCGGACAAAGACTCCAGCTTTCGACAATGCCCCATTCGCTGTATGGCCCCCAATGAATGATAATTCCAAACTTCCAGTCGCTCCAGCGATCAAGTTTTTCTCTGACAAGTGAATCTTCAGGAAATTGATAAACATCATTGTCAGCAAGGGTTTCAGCTGCAGGCCTGCTGCATGCCATGATCAAGAACAAAAAAACGAAAACTAATTTGTGCTGATTTTTCATGAAGGTGAAATTTGGTTTACCTATTTGAACATAATTGCTCAAAATTATAAAACAAAACAGCGCAAATAGAACTGAAATCCTACTTGGCAAAGAAAATACTTCCTTTGGGGCTAACGAACTGCGCTCTTGCTAAACTCGAAAAAGTTAAATAAACTAAATATCGTTTGCGACATATTTTATTTGCATAGATTTGCATCGTGTAAGATATAATCTTAAAAGATATTTTATTCTTACAAGACATTACAAAGTCAAATTTTTAAAATTATTCATCTTATGATAAGTAATACAAAAACAAATCTTTCGCAGAACATTGGCCGGATTTTACTTGGATTGATGCTGCTTTTTGCCGGCATTGGCCACCTCACATGGTCGCGGACAGAATTTCTGGCGCAGGTGCCGCAATGGGTTCCTTTAGATGCCGATTTGGTTGTTGTTTTGTCAGGGATTGCTGAAATAGCGCTTGGAATTGCCCTGCTGATATTTCTTAATTGGCGCGTTTGGGTTGGGATTGCCGTTGCGGCATTTTTCATAATCATATTTCCGGGAAACATTTCCCAGTATATCAATGGTGTGGATGCATTCGGACTGAATTCGGATCAGGCACGTGGCATCCGTTTGCTTTTTCAGCCCTTGTTGGTTGTCTGGGCTTTGTGGTCGACAGGAGCATGGAAAGCATTAAGAAATAAGTAAAAATGAATTAATACAAATGAATTTTATCAATAAAAAGGGACAACAAACTATGCAAAATGAATTTTATGCATTCTCAGCAAAAAGCCTTCAGGGCAATGATCTGAGCATGGCAAATTACAAAGGAATGACTGTTTTGGTCGTTAATACGGCAAGCAAATGCGGATTGACTCCCCAATATGAAGGTTTGGAAAGACTTTATGAAAAGTATAAGGACAAAGGTCTTGTTGTGCTGGGCTTCCCATGCAATCAGTTTGCCAATCAGGAACCGGGCGATGAAAAATCCATTTCAGACAATTGCCTGATTAATTACGGAGTCACATTTCCGATGTTTGCAAAAATTGATGTAAACGGTAAGAATGCTCATCCACTCTACAAATATTTGAGGAGTGAACTCGGCGGAATTTTTGGCAGCAAGATAAAATGGAACTTCACAAAATTCCTGATTGACAAAAACGGGAAACCAGTAAAACGATTTTCACCAACAACCAGTCCTGAGAAAATTGAAAAATACTTGATTGAATCTGGCGTTTTCGAAGAAAAGTAGCCTTTTCGAACTGCTACACATTTTTATTCACCATTAGCAATTTTAAAATATGTCATTCGAACAATTAAAACTCAGCAATCAATTTTGCTTTCCGGTATATGCAGCATCGCGCCTTATTACCAGAGTGTATCAGCCGCATCTTGACAAACTTGGTATCACCTATCCGCAATATCTGGTGCTGATGATTCTTTGGGAAACGGATGGTGTCACAGTAAATGAAATTTCGCAGAAACTTATTCTCAATACCAATACAGTTACACCCCTTCTGAAAAGAATGGAATCGCAGGGACTTATCACCAGAAAGCGGTCTGAAAGCGATGAGAGAAAAGTAATTATTCAGCTTACAGATAAAGGCAAAGCCATGCGTCTTGAAGCTGTCACAATCCCTGAGAAACTTGTAAATGGTCTGAATAAAGCTGCGATAACATTGGAAGAGCTTATCGAAACAAGGTCGAAACTAAATATTTTGATAGATTTTTTAAGAGAAAAAGAAGGACAAGCTGAATCCGGAAAAACAGAAGAATAAGAAGAATTTTTCTGCTGCAAAATGCTGAAAGATTAGCATTGGCTCAATGAAAACAAACATTGAGTGTAACTTTTCATGGATTTTTGCGTCAATGTTGCAGTGTTGTTATTCTTTTATACTTAAACCGCTGCATCTATGCTCATAAAACTTATACATTACAGCTATCGTGCGTTAAGTCGTCAGCGCACTTATGTAGTTCTCAATATTCTTGGGCTTTCTATTGGGATGGCCTGTAGTTTTATCATTGCTTTGTTCATTATGAATGAATTGAGCTACGATAATTACCATGATAAAAAAGACCAGATTTACAGGTTGATTCTTAATGGTAAAATTGGCGGACAGGAATTGAAAGTGACGTCTACAGCCTCGCCGATTGGCCCAACGATGAAGAATGAATTTCCTGAAGTAGCAGATTTTCTCAGATTGAATGGCCGCGGTAAAATTGTGGTTCGACATGAGGATCGGTTTTTTACGGAAGATGACTTTATTGAAGCAGATTCTTCTTTTTTTAATTTCTTCTCGATCGGACTGTTGCGCGGAGAGAAGGATAAAGTTTTGAATGCGCCTCATACAGTGGTGCTGTCTGAAACCACAGCAAAGAAAATTTTCGGCGAATCTGATCCCATTGATCAAATGCTGCGTATTGGAAACGATACGATCAAATACCGGGTGACCGGCGTGATGAACGATGTTCCGGAGAAAACCCATTTCAAGGCCAGTATGATCGGTTCGTTTATGACCAACAGACGTTCGAGCCAGAGTCAGTGGCTTTCAAACAGCTTTTCAACCTATTTGCTTCTTCATCCCCAATCGGATGCCAACGCCTTCGATGTAAGAATCAAAGATATGATTGTAAAGTACGTTGGCCCTGAGCTGCTGCAATATATGGGTGTCACGATGGATGAGTTTTATGCACAAGGCAATAAGTATACTTTGCTAATGCAACCTATGAAGGACATCCATCTCGACCCCTCGGTCATGCAGGACTTCAAGCCAGCCAACGACCCGAAATACCTTTGGATTTTCGGCAGTGTTGGCATACTGATTTTGCTTATCGCAGCCATAAATTTTATGAACCTCTCTACTGCTCAGGCAGGAAAAAGAGCCAAAGAGGTCGGTATCAAAAAAGTTGTAGGTTCTTCACGTGGCTTTCTGATCAGTCAGTTTCTTGTCGAAACCATCATGCTTGCCTTCGTGTCGCTTATTTTGGCGCTTGCAGTCACGCAAATGGCGCTTCCTTATTTCGATGAACTATTGGATACAAAGCTTTACATCGGGTTTTTCGAAAGATGGTATATCATACCCGGATTGCTGTTTATCACTGTGTTTATTGGGTTTTTGGCTGGAAGCTATCCTGCATTTTACCTGTCATCTTTCAATCCGTATGAAGTATTGAAAGGTAAATTGCGCAGCAGCACCGCAAGCATCAAACTGCGCAGTGTACTTGTAGTGCTGCAGTTTACGATTTCCATTGTGCTGATTATTGCAACAATCATCATGTTCCGGCAGATCAATTATATGCTCAACAAAGATCTTGGATTTAACAAAGAGCATGTAGTTGTTTTGAATAATGCCTCAGCTATTGGCGGAAAAATGCAAGCATTTAAAGAGGATGTCAAATCTTTGACTGGTGTGATTTCAATAGCTTCTTCAACTGCTGTACCCGGGCACAACAACAATAACAACGGCTATCGCATCAAAGGCAGGGAAGAAGGATTTCTACTGCAAACAAACTGGGTAGATTTTGACTATTTCGAAACTTATGGCTTCCAGCTTGCTGATGGTCGTTTTTTTGACAAGTCTTTCAGCACCGATAAAGATGCCTGCCTCATAAACGAGCGCGCTGCCAGAGATTTTCTTTTGACAGAACCACTTGAAGCCAGATTTGTTGAAGGCGACCCTTCAACGGATGAAGTGTATGAAATGCCAATAATCGGTCTGGTAAAGGATTTCCATTATGAATCGCTGCGAAACGACATCATGCCATATATTTTCAGATTTAAAAATGAAGACATCAGATGGGGTTATATCAGCATTCGTTTGTCGCCGCAGGCTTCGTCTGATATTGTATCCAGAATTGAAACTGTTTGGGCATCCTATACGGGCAATGAGCCGATGCAACATTTTTTCATGGAAAAAGACTTTGAGCGCATGTATAAGGAAGAAAAGCAAAATGGACAGCTTTCGATACTTTTCACGATTCTGGGGATAATGATCGCCTCGCTTGGGCTTTATGGCCTTACTTCTTTCACGGTAATTTCACGCACAAAGGAAATAGGAGTGCGAAAAACTTTTGGTGCATCCATCACTGACATCTGGTATCTTATTTCCAAAGAAATCATCATTCTGCTTACAATATCAACCGTATTGGCCTGGCCACTGGTTTATTGGGTTGCTGATATCTGGCTCAGAAATTATCACTACCGTATTGATTTGCGACTGACAGATTTTATTGCAGGTTTTGTGATTGCATTGGCCATTGCACTGCTCACAACAAGCTACAGAACAATTCTGGCCGCATCATCAAATCCATCTATCTCACTCCGCTATGAGTGATAGTATTGATCACAGTGTTTATGGAAATACGTAGGGCTTGCTGAAAAAGCCCTAAACTATTGAATTATTGAAAGTTAATTCAACAATACCGAATGGAGAAATGTAATAGTCCAATTATCGCTCACTCAATTGGCCTAACATTTCTATCCATCGGCATTATACC
>JAGXRB010000327.1 GCA_018336075.1 Bacteroidota bacterium | reverse complement strand
TTATCTGCAAACTGTGCATCTGCCAGGGCAAAACCAAGCAGTCCGCAAGCCGTTGGACCTCTGTCGCCGGTTGCGTTTCCAAAGGCATCAGCTGTGGGAGCAGCAATTACTGCAATATCTATCAGCAGTTCACCATCCTGAATAGCCTGATAACGGCCACCATGTGAGCGCAATACGCCCATACCCTTCATTTTTCCCTGTGATGTAAATATTCCAAGGGCTCCGTTCATACTGCCTTCGATGTGGTGTATCGTACCATCTTCGAGGTAAGATATAAGGGGTTTATGGCAGTCGAAAGAAGCGGAAGGAGCCCAGACAAGGTCTTTGAAACCCAGTCGGTGGGCAATTTCAAAAATCTGCAATGCGATCAGATCACCATTCCGGAAATGATGATGGGTAGAAATAACAGCACCATCGCGCAGTCCTGCATTGAGCAAAGCCTGCTCGAGTGAGGCAACAGTTTTGTTTCCGTCGGCAGGGAAATCGCTGCATGAAACCAGCGCCGGCCCATACTTTCTACCTGAAGGCTTATGTTTGCCAATGCCACTGAATGGAATCTGCGCAAGGCCGTTCACGACTTCAGGAATGCGGCGACCAAGAATATTTTTTATGAATTTTTCAGACATTTTCTTCCTCCTTCCAGTTTGGGGATAATTTGCCTGCCTTTACAGCAACTTCGAGTGTTCTGACGGCTCTTTTTACAACGGGCAGGTCAACCATTTTTGAACCGACAGCAATCACACCCAATCCTTTCAATTTTGCTTCATAAAAAGCAATATAGATTCTTTTGGCTTTTTCAATTTCGGCTTTGTCGGGGGCATAGAATTCATGAATTGTTTTTATCTGTCGCGGATGAATGCAGCCCATGCCATCGAAGCCAAGTTTTTTGGACCGCAAAATATTTGCTATCAGGCCTTCATTGTCTGAAACATCGCTGAAGACGGAGTCGTTGGGTTGAATTCCGGCAGCCCGACAAGCGTTGATGACCTGAGAACAGGCAAAAAGTGACTCGATACCATCGGCGCTGCGCTGCGTTCCAATATCGGCAGTATAATCTTCCACGCCAATGGCCATCGAAACAATACTTGCAGCAGCTGAGGCAATTTCCCAGGCTTTGATAACGCCCAAAGCACTTTCAATGATGGGCATAAGCCAGATTTCGCGCTTTATTGAATACTTTATTTTCAATAGGTTGATATGCTCATTCACCTGATGAATCTGTTCTGCGCTCTCACATTTAGGCAGGATGATGAGGTGCGGTTTGTGTGGAATCACAAAATCAAGATCATCCAGTCCAAGTGGCAACTGATTAATTCTGACCATGCGTTCAACGCCATAAAAGTCGAGACTTCTCAGCGCATTTCTGACAATAAATCTTGCTTCATACTTCTTTTCGGGAGCAACGGAATCTTCGAGGTCAAGGATGATGCCATCGGGCTTATGAATGCCGGCGTTGATCATCAAAGCCGGAGAATTTCCGGGAAGATAAAGTCGTGAAATGCGGTTTCTGTCGCGGCCAGTTTCATAATCAGCAGCGGGATGCATGGGAAGCAAATATTCCTTTTCGGTATCGATGATTTCTCTGATGGCAGCTTCAAGACGGGCGGCGATAACGAAAGACAAGGCTCCGGCGTCCTCAACAAGGACTTTTGCCTGATTGATTTCATAAAAAGCAAGAATTTCTTTAACCAAATTCTCAATTTGTTTACCAAATAGTGCTTTCACCTTGCTGACAACCTCAATCTCAAGTCCGTTACCGACACCAGGAGATAGTGTAATTTTACAATCAGATCTTATACCGAGGCCATAATTTCCGGCAATTGCTGTTTCTTCCATTACAATAGTTTTTGAGGTTTTGAAGAAATATTAAATCAATCCGTTTTAAAAAACGCTTACCAAATATACATATTTAACTGATATCATCTCAGTGTATTAACCAACCGGAATAGCCCAGGCCGGAATCGTTTTGTCGTAGCCCAAAAAGAATTCGATAAGAAAATAGAGTGCAAGTGGCAACAACACCATACTTATGAGCTTGAGACCAAAACCGGCTCTTGCCAGCTCCGGTGTTGTAATTCTGTTGCTTCCGAAGATTACGGTGTTCGGACCTGTTCCGGCAGGCATAATGAAAACAAAGGAACAGGCAAATGTTGCGGGAATCATCAGAAGCAGCGGGTTCATATTTCCGGCTACTGCCATGCTGGCCAATACCGGCAGAAAAATGTTGGCCGTAGCAGTATTGGAATTGATTTCGGTGAAAAAGAGAATGAAGCCGACGACGATAAAAATAACAATGAAAGTAGGATATCCGCTGATAAAGGCCAGCTGAAATCCCAGCCATTCGGCAAGGCCGGTCACTTTAAACCCCGATGCCATTGCATAGCCGCCTCCGACAATCACGCCGACACCCCATGGAATTTGTCCGGCAGATTTCCAGTCGAGCAGGCGGCTGTTGTTGCCGGCAGAAATCATGAAAAGCAGCATTGCAGCAAACATACCAACGGTGCTGTCATGGACATACGCTTCAAGTCCGAGCAATGTGCTCCAGCCGGGAATGGTAAAGCTATCGATCACGATATCTTCTCTGAAAATCCAGCCGATTGTAGTCAAAATAAAAATAACCAAAACACGGCTTTCGCCTTTGGACATACTTCCCATGGCAAGAAGTTCGTTTCGCATCATCTCTTTGCTGCCAGGCATGCTGTCTTTCACTTTGTACAAGCGGACAAGATAAAACCACACCAAAGGAAGAAAAATCACGACAAGTGGAAGTCCGATTTTCATCCATGTAAAGAAGCTAATGGAAGGCGCCAAAGGAAACATTTTTGTAAGGACGCCAGAAAAAATCATATTGGTTGGTGAACCAATCAAGGTTGCAGTGCCGCCGATACTGGCCGAAAAAGCGATTCCAAGCATCAAAACTGTACCGAAACTGCTTCTGCCTCCTGATAATTCTTCTTCTTTAACAACTAAGGCGAGTCCGATTGGAAGCATGAGCAAAGCTGCAGTTACATTGGCAATCCACATCGACATAAAAGCAGTCGCGAGCATAATGCTCAACAGAATTATCGGCCGGCTGGTACCTAAAGTTTTGATGATTACGAGTGCAATTCTTTTATGCAGATTTTGTGCTTCGATGGCTTTGGCCAGAAAAAAGCCGGATATCATCATAAGCACAAAGTCGTGGCCATAGTTGATCGCTGTTTCGCCGGCGGGCAAGATTCCCAGAAGCGGATATAACGCCATTGGCAGAAATGCGGTGGCATAAATCGGTATGGCTTCTGTCATCCACCAAATAGCCATCAGGATGGATACAAGTCCGACATTTCTGGCAGCCAAACTCATGCCCTCAGGCAATGGAGTAAGCAAACCAATCAATAGTATTGCGATACCGGCGATCAAACCAATTAATTTGATATTCTTCATGAGTTGAAAAGAGTATTGACTGATCAATGAATTTTCAAAAGGCAGAAAAGTCGGTTTTCCACCAAAAACTGGGCATAAAAGAAGAGGTAACCGTTTTATAAAAAACGGTTAGCCTCTGTCTTAACCTAAACTCACTAACCAAAATAGAGTCAAAAAAAAAATGAACACTTTGAAAGCAATCTTTTAATTCAGATATGCTTCATTCCTGAGCTTTCAAACAAACTAAAGCTTTTAGTTTATTTGGAGAAGAAATCGATAATAAGATAGTTTTTAGTGAAAATGGAGACAGCCAACAGCATCAGCTGTCTCCGTTATTTTATCAAAAAAATCGCAATGATTTTTTAGTCAACGTAGGTATATTCGAAAATTTCCTGCCATCCGGCACCAGCGCGGGTTACTTTGGAAACACGGTTTTTAGCGTCAAACTCATAAGAAACATTGGTTCTCTTTGTATTGGCTTCGTCACCGGGACCATTCCAATAGTCAAGATATTCAACAAGTTTTTTACTGGTTTTTCCATAAAGACCACTTACAGTTTTCCATCCTGACTCGTTGATGGCTTCGTTGATGTTGTTAACGTTATCACCACTTGTATAAGTGAAAGTTTTGATGCGGTTCACAGTGCCATCATCGGCATAGCGGGTATGTTTGGTGATATTGCCATTGGTGATTTCATATTCCCATTTCAGGTGATCGGCACCACCCCAATGTTCAATAACTTTTACAAGATATCCATCAGCATTGTATTCGTATCCAGCCCATTCGTCGGAGGCCCAATATTCTCTGGTAATTCTTCCCTGAGCATCCAGATCGTATAAAACCGGATCGCGACCTGTGCGCGTGATAGACAATTTACCTGCAACAGAATAATCATAGGTAAAGGCTTTGTCAAAATCTGTCAACCAATAGTTGTCAACTTTTGTCAATCTTTTGTTGGCGTCATAGGTGAAATCGTGTGTTTCCCATTCATCTACACCCCATGTAGATTTAATTTTTGCAACCAAAGATGCTTCAATTGGCTTTTCATCCTCTTTGTCATCATCATCCTTTTTGCAAGAAGTAGTTAATGTTGCCATAAACAAGGCAACGGCCATAAAACTTAGATACTTTTTCATAAAACATTAATTTTTAGTTAGTAAAAGATATAATTAAACGATTAGTTTCCTCCGGAAACGATAATAAAAACAAGTCCTGTTATAAAGAAAACGAACATTAAAAACAGCATAAGATTAACTTTGGAGCCTCCACCTTTGAATTCTTTCCAGATGAAAACACCCCATAAAGCTGCAACCATTGTGGCTCCTTGTCCAAGGCCATAAGAAATTGCTGCACCTGCTTTTCCGGCTGCAATAAAACTTAATGCTGTTCCAATTCCCCAAATGATACCCCCAAAAATTCCAACTGTGTGCGTGGATAAATGACCACTGAAGTAATCCTTGTAGGTTACAGGAGCGCCCACAAAAGGCTTTTTCATGAGCAATGTGTTGAAAATAAAATTACTTGCAAACACGCCAAGGGAGAAAATGAAGAAAGCTGCATAAGGTGCAACCATGCCTGCCGTGGGGTATTCAAAATTATCAAGATCCATAGCGCTTGCAACAAATCTATAGAAAAGAGACATCAGCAATCCCGCGCTTAAAGCAATCCAGATACCCTTTTTTGAAGAAGAAGCTTTATTCTTTTGTGCCATTTTTCCGGAGGCTATGCCATTCAAAACAATGGCTACCACAACAAGAAAAACACCCAGAAATAAAATCATTGGATCGCCTTTTGGGGTGCTAAAATAGTTTACAGCAACGCCAAGCACGAGTGCCAGACCCACACCGAGTGGAAATGCGACTGCCATTCCAGAAATGGAAATGGCTGCTGCCAGAAGAATGTTCGAAGCGTTGAAAATAACTCCACCTGCAAATGCACTCCAGAAATTCTGGCTGCTCACCTGCGAAAGGTCGTCAACAAAGCTGCGACCAAGTTCTCCATAACTGCCAAGCGTGAAACCAAGCAAAACGGAAAACAACAAGATTCCTAAAACATAATCCCAATAAAATAGCTCATAACGCCATGTTTTGGCTGAAAGTTTCTGGGTATTTGCCCAGGAACCCCAGCAAAGCATTGTAACTAAAGTCAGCGCAACTGCCAGAGAATAACTGCCTACTATATACATAATTTTAATTTTAAGTGAGTAATCAAAACTTTCATTATTTATCTGTGAATTTTATTTACAGTAAAGTTCAATGCATCTTCAAAACCTTGCAACAACCATGAAAATCCGCCCGCACCTTCACTGACACGGTATTCATGGTAAAAGTTCTTCTCGCGGAAAAGCATATGCAAATTGCCATTGAAAAAGTAATTCGGTCCCTTATCCGGACTGTCGATATAGAACCATGTTCTTTCGAGTGCTTTTGGGCCTACAGCAGAAAAAGTTTTACTGAAGCCTTCAAAATCGGAGGAGGCATCAAAAATGGCACAAGCGGTAAATTGTTCAGGATTCAATGCATACTCTAAAGCTGTTTTTCCTCCGCCTTCAAAACCCATGAGGGCACGAAAACGGAAACCTGGCCTGGCTTTATGGTCTTTTTCCATAGCCGGAATAATTGACTCCAAAAGTTTTTTCTCATCAACCGGAGCAAAAAGAATCATCACCGGCGGGATACTTCCTTCTATAATTTTATGATTGACAAATTCGATAATTTGTTGCTTTTCGCTGTTTTGAAGATCAGCAAAAAAATAGAGAACAGGATATAGGCGTGAAGAAGTTTCATAACCTTCAGGGGTAAACAAATCATATTGCTGTCCGGAAATTTCAATATTCTTCAAAGTAGATTCGGAAATATGAAAGCTGGACGCGTTCATTTTTATGTCGCCGCGGTAAGCTTTGTTCTCAAAGGCATCGCTCAAAAACCTTAAACCATTATCGACTGATTCACGCCAATAGCTAAAAGAATGCCCACCATTTCTGACCCTGAACTCATGCAGAATATTTCTGTCGCGCATCAAAATATGTAGTTCTTCGTTGCTGAAGGCCAGTGTTTGCTCATCATCGCCATTGTCGATATATATTTTCAGCTCATCAAAAGCTCCGGATTCCGCTTCGGCGAATATATGAAACGGGCTGTTTTTCTTGTAATATTCAGTGATTCTTTCTTCGCCAAAACTTCCTTCGCCACCAAAAATTCTTCCCCACTGCCCATTCCATCCTTCAGCGTCTTCGGTCATATATTGCGCATCCGTTCTCACAGAAATGCTCAATGGAACGCAGGCTGAAAATATATCCGGATGATTTAATGGAAGAATCAGCGCGCCAAAACCACCCATTGAATAGCCGATAGTGCCCCTGAATTGTCTGCCTTTCAAAACGCGGTATTCACTTTCGATATGTGGAATCAGCTCTTGAACAAACATATCCTGATAGTTGAAAGATCCATCATGAAAATTTACATAATATGTCCGAAACCCTTGCGGAATAACAAAAATCATTGGAACTATCTCCTTTTCAGCAATGGCTTTGTCTGCGATTTGTGCAATGCGGCCATATTCAACCCAGGCTGTTTCGTTGTCGCCCAGACCATGCAAAAGATAAACCACAGGATAATCCTTTTTTGAGGCATCGTAGCCGGCAGGGAGATAGACAGAATATTTCACTTTTTGTCCGAGGATGCTGCTTTGCATTTCAAGACTTTCAACAATACGTGAACCGTCTTCGACTGCAAAAATCTGCAGTGAAAGCATCAAAAATCCAAGTATTATAAAAAATCTTTTCATATAAGTGGTTTATTTCTTGAGATATACATTAATCAAACTCATCGAATTATCCAGCCCATTCAAAAACGCCTGAAATGATTGCGTTCCCTGCCGAACCCTGTATTCATGGGAAATATTTTTTTCTCTCAGATCAAGAAAAAGATTGTAATTGCCCTTGTAGGAATCTGCATTATCAGTCATGTCCATATAGTAGTACAAGCCGGGTTCTGCATGAATATTCTCCGAAATCTTTCCACTATAAAGGAAGCAGGCGTTAAAATAATCCTGAAAATCTGTCAATAAAGCAAGTGCGTTTTCGCAGCCTGAACCATTGGCAATGATGATGTGGTTTTGCTTGTTTTCCTTTATTCTGTAGGTCGAACCCATCTGCGTAATTATTTCAGCAAAGAGACTTTCATCCATTGTATCTGATTCCGCAAGAATTTCTATGATGAGTGCATCCACGATGGCTTTGCTTTTCATTTTGTTGTTGAGGAACGAAAAAAGCTGTTGCCTGTTTGCTTCTCTGTTGCCACCTTCAAGATCATTCAAGAAGTAAATGACAGGAAAAGAGTCAGTTGTACTCTCATATGAAACAGGTTTAAATACCCCCAATGTAATTGAGGAACTTTGAACATCATCAACAGTATATTGCGCTTCGGGCAAAAGTTCACCAATATTTACGGGAAGTGGCTCTTTTGGATGAGGCAAGCCTTTGAAGCCATTTCCAATGAAAACCATCGCCTCTTTCAAAGCTCCATGCCAGTAATTCCATGAGTGATCTCCGTTTCTGACTCTGTAAACATGTTCAAAGCCACGGTCACGAAGCAGGTTGTGAAGGGCGCCATTGGTAATATGCAGTGATTCTTCATCATCACCACAGTCAAGAAAAATTTTAAGCCCTGAAAAAGCAGACAAATCCTCCATATCGAAAAAATGGAATGGACTGTGAAGTTTGAAATAATCGGTGAGTCTGTTTTCGCCTGTTGCGCCATTACCACCAAATACACTTCCAAACTGAGAATTCCAGCCATCCTGTGATTGATCCATATATTGCTCATCTGTGCGGAACGACATGCTCAAAGGCACACTGATTTCAAAAACATCAGGATTCAGAGCAGGCAATATGAGCGCTCCGTAGCCACCCATTGAATAACCCATGACAGCGCGCTGTGAAGGATCTTTTTTGGTTCTGAACTGAGCATCGATCAAAGGCACGAACTCCTGTACGAACATGTCCATATAGGGAAATGTTCCACTGAACTTGTTTACATAATACGTGTTAAAACCCTGTGGCATAACATAAATCGCAGGGCCTGTTTCAGTTTTGTAAAAATCAGCATAGTATTGAATAGCCCCCCCCTTATACCATGATGTATGATTGTCGCCAAAACCATGAAGCAGATACACCACAGGGTACTCATCAGTAGAATTTTCATATTCTTCCGGCAATAGCACTGTGTATTTCACCTGATAATTCAGCAGCTGACTTTCCAGCACCTGTTCTTCGACAAGGCGCACAAAGGGCTCATCGTCCGGAACAGCCTTCTCCTTGCTGCACCCCAAAAAAGAGGTGAGCAGAAGACCCATCATTAAGGCAAAAGGCAGCCTCCGGCTGTATTTGAGCCTGGAAAATCTCATTGGATAGTCGGGTTAAATGGTTTCAATTCTTCATTTGAATAGATCACAACATCTTTATTATGTATTCTGAAATCCGGATGCGGATTTTTCCAGACAATCGTCAACTGATGCTCTTTTTTTGGCAATTCATACAGGTGAAAAATGTCGTATTTTCTTTTGATATAGTCGAAAGGCATGTTGAATGTCTCGATGACCTCTCCATTAAGACTAGCTTCCATGATGGCGACATAATCATTGTCATTGCCGGCAATCCTTTTCACCGCGCCCATCACAACTACCCCTGTTCCATCGAAATTAACTACAATATTCTCATCATAAAGATCCTTGTTGAAAGGTCTTCTTTCTTTTGGATACAAGCCTGTAAAAGACTCTTCAAATCTTACTTCTGCAGGTTTTTGTGTTTTAATTGTCACCGAATTTGCATCTGATTTGCCACCATTCAGGTTCACAAGCTCCAGAGCGTGCTCAAGGCTCAGGTCATAAATTCTGTTCAAAGAAATGCTGGTGTAAGGAAAATCCAGGTCTTCGACTTTTTCGAGTGCCGGTTTCCAGAAATCAGGAATGCTGGAATAACCACCCATGACACCTAGAATTCCGGCAGCAGTGGCAGGATTGCAATCTGAATCCTGACCACAACGTGTGGAAATATCCATTGTTTTGAAGAAATCCTTTTCACCATAAAGCAAGCCGATCACCACATAAGCTGAGTTCAGGCCGGCATCAATATTAAAGGCATTGAAAACGCCTTCAGGACAACCTTTTTCAGAAGCATGTACTTTTTCAAACTCGAACCAGCACTGCTTCCAGTCGTTGGGATATTGCTTGTGCCATTTGATGACATCGCTGATTGATTTATGAAAACGACTTTGGCTGGGAATGGTTTTTAAAGCCTCATTAATGACAAAATGAATATCGTCAGAAATGAAAGCAAGAGAATACATGGCAGATACAAAAACACCACCATACCAACCATCGCCGTAATTCATGATGTGACCAATACGATCACAATACGCTGATCCTGTATTCACCATTCCCGGTGTCATCATGCCGATAAAGTCTGCCTCAATCTGAAAATCGATATCATCAGCATGTGGATTGTTTCTCCAATGGCCGGAAGCTGGTGGCATGATACCGTTTAAAATGTTGTAACGTGCAGCCTGATTGGCATGCCACAATTTATAGTCAGCATTGGCAAAAGCAACAGCAAAGGAGTCGACCGGAGCGTTAAGTCCAAGTCTTTCAATTACTTCCACAAAAGTTAGATCCATATAAACATCATCATACAAACCCGGATCTTCGATAAAAGTCTCATAAATATAATCATCATACCAGATCATATTCTGATAGTCGTGGATGATTGCGCCACGGTATTTAAATTCGGTAGGACCACCATAAGTGCATCCGATGGTTTGTCCTGCCCAGCCACCTTTGATTTTATCTTTCAGGACTTCAATCGAAATTGTCACCTCTTCAGGAAATGCTGTTTCTTTTTTTGCAGGCGCTGAACATGAAGCGGCAAATAAAACAAATAATGCTGTTGTAAAAAATAAAATATTCTTCTTCATAATAATTAATTTGGAAGGTTACTCACAGGCATATTCTCTGAATACACGATTAAATCATTGATACGTATTTCGTAATCTTTGGTGTTGTTCAACCATTTCAATGTCACCTCATAGTCGCCTTCGGGCAACTGATATTTCCATGCCGGCTCAAGTCTGCGGGCTGTATTTTTCATTGGAAGCAAAACTGTTTCGTCCAAAACACCATTGATATACACTTCCACTTCGGCAACATAAGGATCATGCAATTCGGCCAAACCGAACACTTCTGAACCAAGACGTTTGGAAATTCTGTCGATGTAATCAGGGTCAATTTTCGAACGCTTTACCATGTTACCATAGAGTACATAGCCATTTCCTGAGAAGTCAAAAGTAAATTCATCTGTAAATGAAAGATCAATTTTGTTGCGTGAAACAGGATATGTATTTACAAAGTTTTGTTCAAAAGCAACTGGTACAGGCGCTTCAAAAGGAATTACAACTTCAGACCCTTCGACTGTCCCACCAGCTTTTTGAATGATTTCCAATGCATGTTTATAGCTCATGTCGTATGCTTTGCTTAGCGACATCGTGGTGCTTTCGAAGTTTAGTTCTTCAACTTCCTGAAGTGGTTTCAGCCAGAATTCTGGGATAGCATCATAGCCTAACATCACACCCAAAACACCACCGGCAGTAGCAGGATTACAATCTGCATCCTGTCCGCAACGGGTAGCGATATCTACGGATCTGGTAAAATCACCCTTTCCGTAGAGCAGACCGATGGCCACATAAGCAGAATTGATTTTTGCATCGATGTTGAAGGACAGGAAAACACCTTTCGGACAGCCGACATCCTTGTTCCATTTTTTCTGAAGTTCGAACCAGGTAGCTTTCCAATCGTCGGGATATTGCTTATGCCATTTGATTACATCCGTAATACATTCGTTGAATTGCGTGCCTTCCGGAATAGTTTTTATGGCTTGCTCCACAATATAATTAATATCATTGGAGGTAAAAGC
>JAGXRB010000326.1 GCA_018336075.1 Bacteroidota bacterium | reverse complement strand
AACCCACGGCATCGGGCCGCTTTCAAAAATGCTGAATATTCACAATGGAAACAGGTTTACTTCCTTGGTGTCCATGGCCTCAAAAGCACGTGGTTTGCACGAATATATCGTTAAAGTTGGCGGACCGGATCATCCCAATGCCAAAATTGACTTTAAACTCGGCGATGTCGTTACAACCATGATCAGCACTGCAAACGGAGAAACCATCTTGCTGCAGCATGATACGAATCTGCCAAGGCCGTATTCATTGGGTTTCAGAGTTCAGGGCACAAAAGGATTGTGGATGGATATCAATAAATCAATTCATATCGAGGAAGTCAGCAAGCCGCATCGCTGGGAAGAAGCCAAAGGATGGCTGGAAAAATTTGACCATCCGCTGTGGCAAAAATTTGCTGAAAGCGCGCAGGGTGCAGGTCATGGCGGCATGGACTTCTTTGTTGTCAATGCGTTTCTTGAAGCCATAAAAAGAAACGAACAAACACCCATAAGTGTATATGATTCTGCTGCCTGGAGTGTGATTACGCCACTTTCGGAAGCATCAATTGCGAATGGTTATCATGCGGTTGAGTTTCCGGACTTCACAAACGGCAAATGGAAAACAGCCAAAGATATTTTTGCTATCGGGGATGATTATTAGTGTTGCCTTGGTATGCAAAATAATTCACTCCAAAACCAGCATTACCATCAACAGCAAGTATGATCTCAGTATGGAAAAACAAATCAACGCAACGCTCCAATGGCGCAATCTGTTTATATTCGTTTACAAACGCTTAGCTTATTTGCGATGGATGCTCTTTTCTTTGTTGTTGAATTACAGTAAATTAAATTGTTATGGCGTTTAGTAACAAGTTAGTCAGAACCTTGGAAAAAGAAAATTAAGTGACAAATTAAAATATGAAATTTCCAATTTTTCAAATATCCGTAGAACAATGGAAAAAGCTTCATGAGTTCGAGCTTGAATACTCGGATAAAATAACAGTAATTGGTTATAATAAAGCGCAGGACTTTTTCTTGGACTCTGAGTATATTGACTGTAATGGAGATGTTTACAGAGTGACAGGTTTTGAAATGCTCGGAATGTTATCAAGAATTTTCAGATTTATTCCTTTCATTCCTTTAAGAGTTAAACTCATTTTGACAAAACAAAACAAAAAACTAAGCTTAGAACAATTCAGAACACTGATGCTTAAAAGAGTTAATCAAGTTTCACAAAATAATGACCTTGCTACACAAATAAAAAATGCAAAGACATATGCTGAGATAATGGGAGAAAAATCCTAAAAAATGATTTAAACTTATTTTTAAAAATGTGGAGATTCTTAAAAAAATTGTATTGGGACTTTAATAATCTAAGCCGAGCAGATTTTGCGATGTTCATTATGTTTCCTTTTTTGGGGATTAGTTTAATTGCAATTTCGATTTATTCAATTTTTGATTTTAACAATCCAACTCGACCGGTATGGATAATCGTTTTCTTACTCGGACTTGCATTTATTGGTTTATCGAGGCTTTATGGAAAATATAAAAAATAAAAGGCAGCACCTACAAATTGTAAATTGCATTGCTGGGTTCGTGGTGTGTCGCTCGGTTGATTCTCGCAATATCGTGCCATCCTGCCGGACAGGAACGAGCTCCGAAATCCGCAATGACAACTTACAAGTGACCGTTATGCAAAATTTTATGAGAAAGTTAGTTTTTGCTATAATAATTAGTTGTTTCATTCAAGGAATATATGGACAATCAAACGAAAAAAGAGTTTGGACGACCATATTACATGAAGATTCTATATCTACCGAGAAGTTCCTTTCACAATATGAATATGACATCAGAAACGTGCATTATAGATTTTCGTTTAATCCTAATGGTGATACGACAGAAACCGTAATTAACTATTTTGACATTAATGGTAAGGATTCAATTGAAATTTGGAAATGGTCTGATGATGATTACTTTGAGAAGCATTGGATATATATAAATGACCAGTTAGAGCAAGAACTTACATTTCTGAACGGAGCCGGAACAAATGCCACTATTTTTTATCAGTATAATTCTGACGGCAATATGATAAAGAGAATAAGGTTGTTTGAAACATTTCAATCATTTGATACATTAATCTATCAAAACAATTTTCTCCATGAGATTCTTTCATACTCCCAAGAAGAAATATCAGAAATAGAAAAATATAAATATAATAGAAATCATCTTCCTGTCCGAATAACAACATACAATGCTCAAAAGGAAAAAAGAAGGAGAATAAAGATTAAATATGATTCGGATAGCAAAAAAGTTGAAGTTAAGGTAATTGAATACAAACCATTCTCAAAGACAAAGAAAACTGTAGAATTAAAGACCTTCAAATATTCAAAAAGTGGTATTCTTCGTGAATTTATATTTAAAGACTTCGAATCTCAATATACGAGAATAAATTTTTATGACGAGAAGGGAAACTGGATAAAATCGATTGGTGTAGATAACAAATTTGGGCGGAAAAGAATCTTTGAACCAGAATAAATCTCTTTGCATAACAAAAAATAAGTGCACGCCGCTGTAAGGTACACATAGATAATGGCTTAGTAAATTTGAACAATAGTGAAACCAAAGAAAATTATTGAATGAAATGCGGCACGCACATATTCAAACTGCTTGCAACTATTTTTAAGAAAAATCTGAAGTAAATATTAAAATTCAAATATTTGTACTTATATTTGTACTCCATTATGTACAAAATATACAATATCATGTTAACAACAACAATTTCCGATTTCAGAAAAGATATCAAACGATACCTTGATCGTGTGACTGATAACTTTGAAACCTTGATAATTAACAGAGGCAAAGACAGTGGTGTGGTGATTATGTCGTTGGACGAATATAATTCGCTGAATGCTACCTATCATGAGTTGTCATCCAGGGCAAATGAAAAAAGATTAGATTCAGCTATTGAAAAACTAGGCAGAGGCTCATCCTTTCAGAAAGACCTTATTGAAAAATGATATACATTTTTGTTGATGAGTCCTGGGAGGACTATTTGTATTGGCAAAAGACCGATAAGAAAATCTTGTCCAGAATAAATGACTTGTTGAAAGATATTTCACGAGCTCCATTCTCTGGTTTAGGAAAACCTGAACCGCTGAAGCATAAATATAAAGGGTATTGGTCGCGCAGAATTGATGGCGAACACAGATTGATCTATAGAGTGAAAGACGAAGAAATACTAATTGCAAAATGCAGATTTCATTACGACTGAAGTAGAATAAAACATTTGTTAATAAAGGCTAAACGCTATCGGGCGCATGGTTGTAAGTAGAAAGATTGTACATTTATTGATGATTCTGCTGGCTGTAAAGAGATATTTTCAAAACTGCCCGCAAGCGCTTTGCCTAACCGGTTTATTCCCAACCATTTCCCCTATGAAAAATTGAATCTTGAATCGTGATAGAAAAACCTAATTTTAAAGTTATCCTGGAAGCGTTTGGGCTTGACTCCCAAGATTATCTTGTTCAGGATTTTGGGGCAGGCCTGATAAATAACACCTTTCTTGTAAAAAATGGTGAATCAAGCGCTTTTGTCCTTCAAAGAATCAACACAAAAGTTTTTCCAAATCCTCAGCTGATTGCTTCAAACTGGCGTTTGGCGCATCAATATCTCAAAATTTCTGCTCCGGACTACTATATGCTGCTTTTTATAAAAACCCTGAAGGGAGCAGACCTTTTTGTTGATGAGCAAGAAAATCATTGGCGTTTGCTGCCTTTTATTCAAGATTCGGGCTGCTTTGAAACGGCACCTGACGCAGCTATGGCAAGAAAAGCAGCCCATGCCTTCGGTCGTTTTGCTGCTTTGCTAAGTGGCGCGCCGGTTCACCGGTTCAATGTCGTTTTGCCCGGATTTCACGACTTGAATCTTCGGCAACAACAGTTTGATTCAGCTGCTGGAAATGCTGCTGATAAAAGACTTTCAATGGCAGCAGAGCTGATTGAAAAACTGAATGCATATCGCTGGATTACTGAATTTTATGACAGAAACATCGGACGTCTTCCAGTCCGGATTGTGCATATGGATGCTAAAATCAGCAATATACTTTTTGATCGTGAAGGCGAAAATATCAAATGCATCATCGATATGGACACGCTGATGCCCGGGACTTTGCTTTCCGATTTTGGTGACCTTATCAGAAGTATGGTTTGTGAGGCTGCAGAAGATGAAACAAACATTGAGAGGATTATCATTCGCAGCGAAATGCCACAAGTCATTTTTGATGGCTATACTGAAGCCCTTGAAAATGTTTTAGAACCTTTGGAAAGAGAAATCCTCCCTTTTGGCGGACCAATGCTGATTTATATGCAGGCTTTGCGTTTTTTGGCTGATTACCTTTCGAACGACGTGTATTATCCAATCAGCTATGAGCAACACAATCTCGACAGGGCATTGAATCAGATTATTTTTCTCGAAAAAATACTCAAAGAGCCCTTTTTTCTTCGGCAAGGATTTAACCCCTGACAGAAATATCTTTCAACACATCCATTTTCAGGATTTCAATTGATTTCCCTTCAAGCCTGATGATGCCTTCCGATTCGAAATCTTTCAGGATGCGCGTTGTGCTTTCTTTGGTCATATTCGACATTTCGCCCATCTCAAGCCTTGTGATTGTAAGGGTAAAACTCTTTGAATGAAACACTTTGTTGCTCAGATAAAGCAATGTATCTGCAAGTCTGCCTGGCATTTGTTTTTGCGTGAGACTTATAAGTCTGTCAAAATTGGCCGAACTGTTTTTGTTGCAATGTTTGAGCATGGCTTCAGCAAAATCAGGGTTGGAACGAAGGACCTGACGAACATTTTCGGCAGCTATAAAACAAGCTGAAGCATCGGTTAATGCAGAAACGCTGTAATGATAGCGCATATCAGTGAATAGTCCCGGGCCGCCAAAGAGCGTCCAGGGAAGTATGATGTCAAGTATGAGGTTTCGTTTATCTATGCCTTCAAGAAAAAGTTTGGCCATCCCATGTGTCAGCGTTATCATGTGCGTTGCAGAGGTTCCCTGCTTCACAATCGTTTCTCCGTTGTTGAAGCTTACCTCAAAACGACCTGCATTCATCACCTTCAACTCTTCCTGACTCAGAAGATTGAAAAGAGGTGAGCGGTCGTTACACATTTCGCAACTAATGCATAGATCAGATTTTCTGTTGAGCATAAAGTGTTGAAAAAATTAATAGTCTAAAAGCATTTTTGTAGTGATGTATAGCACAAAACTAATTGATTTAAATTAATTATGAAAATTAAAGAAGTATTTAAATGAGTTTTTTCTTAAATCAACTGAATTTATTTCAGTCTAATAAATTTTAAATCAACACTTTTAAACGGAAAGTTAAGTCGAAGAAAATATAGTCCGGAATCAAGTTCAGAAATATTCAAAGGTATTTCATGGCCGGAAAAGGTATAGTTTTCGCTGATTAAACGGCGTCCGTCCAAAGAAAAAACCATGATGTTTATTTTTTCAACAGGCGCTGAAAGCTTTATTGATAGCAAATCTCCGCCGGCGGGATTGGGAAATAGCTGAGGATTCAAATCTTCTGAAACACTTTCAATTCCTGTAGGTGATGCAACAGAGAAACGACTGACAAAATTCCAGATTTCTGCACTTGCGCTAATGTCCATATTGACATTGCCGATGCCCATGAAACCATCGTAGCCAGGCCATGTATGTCCGCCGCCATTCACTTTGAAGTGCATGACTTCTGCATTTTCATTGCAGGGCAACCACGTAAATTGTTGAACTGTAGACCCTTCCTGAACAAGGTCGGGCAAATCAACGATTTGTGCCTCCGTTGGACATTCATTGAATCCGGCCCAGTAAGCCATTCCATCCATAACAGATTTGAATCCGCTGCTTCCGTTGTAGGATACGATGAAGTCGCTTGTTCCATGAATATGCATTACAGGCACAGTTCTTTCCGGAAAACAGTTGTTGAAGGTAGCGGTTGTCATTGTGCCTGCAACAGAAGCAATGGCAGCAATGCGTTGCGAAGCTTCGCAGGCAAGCCGGTAGCTCATAAAACCACCGTTTGAGAATCCGGTTGAATATATCCTGTTTTGGTCAACACCATGCCAAACATCAATGGTATCTGCAAGCGCCAACAGAAAACCAACATCATCCGCGCCAGAACCGCCTCCCACACCTACGTTCCATGAAGCGCCGACGCCATAAGGATAAACGACAATAAATCCGTTTTCTTCCGACAGCTCATTGAAATTGCTGAATTGCATGATCGTCTGACCATTTTGGGTGAAGCCATGCAAAGCCAGCAACAAGGGAACTTTACTGCCGGGCTGATGCGTGGAGGGCACATAAAGGATGAAAGTCCGGTTGATGCCGTTATGCATGAAGCTATGGCTCGTTTGTCCGTTTGAAACTTTTGGAATCAAAGCTGCAAACAGCAGAAAAAATGAAAGGATAAACAGCAGATTTTTCATTGGATTTCTATTTCAACGGGACTGGATTTAACTTTTTTACTGCATGACTAAATCAACAAAACAAAAGAACACCAAAGCGTGGGAATTGTTTGAAAAACCTTCAATGATTTGCGTTTGCGGAATAAATCATCTTTCAAAATTAGCAAAATCTGACAAATATGTAAAAGATCGGTTTTTTAGAATCAAGAGCCTTACAAAGTTTAGCTTTCTGTTTTCATCCATGACCGGGAGTTCGGGATAATTATTACTTTCGCGGTCAAATGAATCCGATTATGCGCTCTGTTATATTTTTTCTGATTTTTTTTATTGGCATTTCAGCTTCGGCTCAACCCACAGAAGGCAGCATCCACCTGCGTTCGGGGCTTTCGGTTCCACTGCTGGAATATGCTTCTGCAGATTTGGAAAAAGGATCTTTCACCAAGGCAGGGCTCACAACAACACTGGCTTTAAGCAGTGATTTATACAAGCGTTGGGGCATCACCCTTCAGGGCGGATTGCAGCTGCATCCGGTGGATGTTGGTTGGCTGGGATACGAAAAAGTGAGAACCGACCCCTTTCTTTTAGATGTGACCATTCGCAGCGAACCCTACCGAATTCTTCATTTTGCGGGCGGTCCAACATACAGCTTTGAGCCATTTGCGAAAACCAGTGTTTCTGCTTCATTGCTTGGCGGTGTCTTTTATTCGAGCACACCCTATCAGCTGCACAAGCCAAAGTATTTTATGACAGGCCCTGACTTTTATGAAATCACAACTTCCCGTGACTATAGTTTTGCCTACGGAGCCGGACTTTCGTTGGCCTATGCAATTACCGACTGCTACCATCTGGCCCTTGAAAGTGATTTGCTGAGATCGAAAGCCGGATTTCAGTTTGTTTCAGGATCCGGCCTCAGAACCGACTGGCGACAAATCACAATGCTGAATATTTCTCTTTCACTTGTCTTGAAGGTTCCGTATTAAATCAAAACGCGGATTAATAAAGTAACTAACAGATGAAAAACGTATATCTAACGATACTAATTTCACATTTTTTAGTGCCAAAGCTGACTTTCCCGAAACAATAAAACTGCTTTTTTTTAGTTCATTAGATTGTCGGAAACTTATATCTTTATCGTTTTAAAATCAAAAACATGCGGCATTTATCCATATTGAATTGTTTCTTTCTGTTTCTTTTAGTCCCTTCTTTTGCCTTTTCGCAGGGAATAGGTATCGGGCAGTGGCGCACGCATCTTCCATATCAAAGGGTGATCGGCGTTGAGTTAGCCGGCGAAAAAGTGTATGCTGCAACGCCTTACGATCTTTTCATCTACAACACCGAAGATAACAGACTAAGCCTGCTCAACAAAGTGAACGGCCTGAGCGATATTGGCGTTAGTTCTATCCGCTACAGCAACGATCATAAAACATTGCTTGTAGCCTACGCCAATACCAATATCGACCTTATCAGAGCCGACGAAATCGTGAATATCAGTGATATCAAAAACAAAGAGCTCATTGGGAATAAAACCATCAACAACATCATGTTTATCGACAAATATGCCTACCTGTCGTGCGGTTTTGGTATTGTGGTGATCGACATTGTGCGCGAAGAGGTTTACGACACCTATCTCATAGGCCCTCAGGGAAGTTACATAAATGTTTTTGACCTGGAAGTGTACGACAACACCCTCTATGCAGCCACAGAAAATGGCGTTTATTATGCTCCTTTAAACAGTCCGAACCTTGCCGATTTCAACCAATGGACCAAAGATACGCGTCTCCGCCATCCCAACCTTCGTTATACGCAGATCGAAGCCTTTGCTGACAAACTGTTTCTCAATTATTCAAGAAATGTTTACGATGCCGATACCCTTTTTGTTTTCAATGGAAACAACTGGGATTATTTCGATAAAACCAATACTTCCCTGCACCGGCAAGTGCGCGCCTACGCAAACAGATTGCTTGTAGTGAACCATTTCAATGTTTATATTTACGATGAAAACCTGGATATGATTCAGTCCATTTATGCACCCGAAGGCACTGGTGTCGAACCGCTTGCAGCAGCTTTTGACGCAAGTGGCAACTATTGGGTCGGTGACAGAAAAAGAGGACTTTTGAAGACTTTCAACAATGGTTTTTCCGCAGAAACCTTCTTGCCAAACGGGCCGGGAACAACAAGTGTTTATGAGCTCAAAGCCCGAGGCAATTATGTTTGGGTCGCCCCGGGAGGCCGCAGAAATGACTGGGGAAAAATGTATATTATTGATGGCGTATTTTCTTTTGACGGCTCCCAATGGCGAACATATAATTCGTCCAACACTCCGGGCTTTGACACCATCAGCGACTTTGTGAGCGTTGCTATTGATCCGCAAAATCCCAAAAAGGCTTACATCGGAACTTGGCAGGAAGGGGTCATCGAATTTACCGATTTTGAGAAAACGGAAATCTATTCAACACACAACAGCAGTCTCGGCCCTTGGCTGGCCGACCCAAGTCTGGTCAATATCAGCGGTCTCGGTTTTGATAGCTACAACAACCTTTGGGCCTGCAATACGGGAGCAACAAATATTTTATCCATGCGCAAACCAAACGGCGAATGGAAGGCTTTTTATCTTGGCTCAACTGCAAGCGGTATTGATGTGGCCAATATGATTATCGACAAATCAAACAACAAATGGATCATCCGGCGCTCGGAAGGAAAAATCATGGTTTTTAATGACAACAACACCTTCGATAATCCTGCCGATGACCAGCTCAAAATTCTTACTTCTTCCGCCAACACAGGCAATATTCCCGGAAATTCGGTCTTTTCAATGGCTGTCGATCTCGATGGTGCCGTTTGGGTTGGAACAGACAAAGGACCTGTTGTTTTTTACAATCCGGAGCGCATTTTTCAGACGGGTGTCAACTATGACGCACAGCAGATTCTTGTTCCGCGAAACGATGGCACAGGACAGGCTGATTTTTTGCTTGGCAGCGAAAAGATTCTTGCAATTGCCGTTGATGGCTCCAATAAAAAATGGTTTGGAACCGAAAACGGCGTCTTTCTGATGTCGAAAGATGGTCTTGAACAAATATTTTATTTCAATACCGATAACAGTCCGCTGCTTTCAAATACCGTGAACAGCATTGCGATTACCGACGATGGCGAAGTATTTTTCGGCACGCCCAACGGCATCATCTCGTTCAAAGGCAATGCCACAACACCACCTGTTGTGAATACCGATGTTTACGCCTACCCGAATCCTGTGAGACAGGAATACAGTGGGCCGGTTGCGATAAAAGGCATGGTAAGAGATGCCATCGTAAAAATCACAGATCTCAGTGGAAATCTTGTTTTTCAAACCAGATCCGAAGGCGGTCAGGCCATCTGGGACGGACGTTCAATCAACGGAAACCATGTGAGTCCGGGCATCTATCTGGTTTTTATCACCGATAATTTTGGCGAGGAAAAGCTTGTCACCAAAGTGATGATGATGCGAAAACAATGAGTGAACGGAGCCGCGGAATCGTTCTTCAGCACATCCGGTATGGCGATACAAGTCTTATCGTAAAAGTGTTTACGGAGCAACACGGCTTGCAGTCTTTTATGATCAAGGGAGCGTATTCCCGTCAATCGAAATTCAGACCTGCGCTCTTTCAGCCTTTGACTTTTATCGAATATGTGAGCCGCTTTAAAGCGTCACGCGATCTGCAGTTTATGACCGAGGTGGGCGTGGAGATGCCTTTCTCGACCATTTATACAGATGTCAGAAAGAGTTCAATGATCATATTTATTGGCGAACTGCTTTCAAAAACAATCGTTGAAAGTACGCCCAATCAGGCTTTGTTTGATTTTGTTCATGACGCTGTTTTGTGGCTGGATCTCAGCCACGGAAAATATGCTGATTTTCATCTGCATTTTTGTCTTGAACTAAGCCGCTATCTTGGGTTTTATCCAAAAACCGACCGTTATGAAGCAAACAATGTTTTTGATTTGATGAACGGTGTTTTTCGCCCTTTTTCACCTTCATTGATTCATTTTATCCCTGAAAAAGAAAGTCTTGCTTTCAAACAGCTTTGTGCTGCAAGCCTTGAACAGCTGGAAGAACTTCACCTAAACAATGAAACAAGACGCATTTTATTGAACCATATTCTGATTTTCTATCAGCTGCATGTGCCCGGCTTCAAAGGAATGCATTCACACGAAATCCTGAAGGTGGTGCTGAGCTGATCAGGCTGATATATCTGCCTCAAATTCTTTCAGAAAAGCTGCCAGAAGTTTATCCTTCACATCCTGAAATTCTGTTTTGTGTCCAAGCTCCTTTTCAAGAGAAGTAACGCCTTTGTCAGTAAAACCACAAGGATTGATCAGGTTGTAAAATGATAAATCCGTGTTCACATTGAAGGCAAAACCGTGCATTGTCACTCCGCGGCTTGTCCTTACACCGATCGCGCAAATTTTTCGCGATTTTCCCGGAATATCTGCATCGAGCCACACACCTGTTGCACCGTCCAGTCGGCCTGCATCAACATCAAATGACTTCAATGTCTGAATGACAGCTGTTTCCATGCGGAAAATATATTCCCTCACACCAATTTTGAAAGCATCAAGATTGAGGATCGGATAGCCGACAATCTGTCCGGGCCCATGATAGGTTATGTCGCCGCCACGGTTGATTTTGTACAAAGTAGCGCCTTTTGACTGCAGAAAGGCTTCGTTGACAAGCAGATTTTCCGGAACGCCACTTTTGCCAAGGGTGAACACATGCGGGTGTTCCACAAAAAGCAAAGTGCCTGCGGGAGGCTCTTTATGATCTGTTTCAGCTTTGACTTTGCTTTCCATCAGGGCTGAAAAAAGACTTTCCTGTAAATCCCATGCCTGTTGATAGTCCATCAGGCCAAGATCGTTGAATTTGATAGAAGGCATGGTTTAAAGGATGTGTTTTTCTGCTTTGTAAGAACTTCTAACGAGCGGGCCGCTTTCGACATGTCTGAAA
>JAGXRB010000325.1 GCA_018336075.1 Bacteroidota bacterium | reverse complement strand
AAAGCCGCCGCAGAAAAACACTTGAGCGTGAACTTGAATGGGTGCGTATGGCTCCCAAAGCACGTCATGCCAAATCCAAAGCCAGGCTTTCTTCTTATGAAAAGATGCTCAATGAAGATGTGAAGCAAAAAGAGGATCGGTTGGAGTTGATGATTCCAAACGGGCCACGCCTTGGCAATAAAGTCATCGAGTGCAAAAATGTCAAAAAAGCTTTTGGAGATAAGCTTCTTTTTGAAAACCTGAGTTTCAGCCTCCCTCCTGCCGGTATTGTTGGTATTATCGGTCCAAACGGAGCTGGTAAAACAACCCTTTTCAGATTGATTATGGGCATGGAGAAACCCGATGAAGGCACTTTTGAAGTAGGCGAAACAGTGAAAGTCGGTTACGTTGACCAGGCGCACGAACAAATAGATCCGGAAAAAACTGTTTTTGAAATTATTTCGGGAGGCCATGACGATATCAAACTTGGAAATAAAGCAGTGAATTCAAGAGCTTACGTCGCAAGATTCAATTTCAGCGGAAACGATCAAAGCAAGAAAGCCGGGGTGCTTTCGGGAGGAGAAAGAAACCGCATGCACCTTGCGATGACACTCAAGCAGGAAGCCAACGTTTTATTGCTCGATGAGCCCTCCAACGATATTGATATTAATACTTTGCGCGCCCTCGAAGAAGGAATCGAAAATTTTGCAGGTTGTGCTGTTGTTATCTCCCACGACCGCTGGTTTTTAGACCGTGTTGCAACACATATTCTGGCTTTTGAGGGAAATTCTCAGGTATATTTCTTCGAAGGAAGTTATACCGAATATGAAGAAAACAAACGCAAAAGACTTGGTGATGTTGGTCCGACACGCATCAGATACAAGAAACTGAAAGCAGATTAAATTCTTAATTCTTTTAGTATAAACTATTAATATATAATGATTTATGAGTGATTTAAATCATTATTCAAATCGACGTACACACATCACAGAACAGCTTAAAGATGGAAAAAAGCTTTCACAATCTGGTTCTTAAAAACAGAAGTTATCGGCGTTTCGACGCAAACTTTCCTGTTTCAAAAGAAGTGCTGACCCAATTACTTGATTTAGCAAGGTTAACGCCTTCATCAAAAAATCGTCAGCCACTCAGATACATACTTGTAAACAATCCGGATGATTGCAATTTTGTTTTCAGCCATTTAAAATGGGCATGGTATTTACGCGACTGGGATGGCCCTTCTTTTGAAGAGCGACCAACAGCTTACCTTGTCATGTTATTGGACAAACACGTTAACGACAAGGCCGATTTTGATGCCGGAATTGCAGCACAGACGATATTGCTCGGAGCTGTTGAAAAAGAGCTTGGTGGCTGCATCATACGCACTTTCAACCGCTATGAGCTTGCAAAATATTTCCAGCTGCCCGAAAATTTTGACATCATAATGGTCATTGCCCTGGGAAAGCCTGCGGAAGAAATCATTATTGACAACAATGACCCTTCTGGAAAGATGGAGTATTTCAGAGATGAAAACGGATTGCACCATGTGCCAAAAAGAACAGTAAACGAATTAATTTTTAACCCTTTGCGAAATGATCAAGATTGACGGTGAGTTTATCGAAAGTGTTTCTTTGAAAGCCAAAACTGCTCCAAGACGAAGGATCAACTACAATTTTCATCCTTTTCCTGAAGATACATTGCAAAGGATGTTGAACGCCATGGAGCCTGAAACTTATATCCAGCCTCACAAACATGAGATACCTGACAAGACAGAAGTTTTCTTTTGTCTGCGCGGAAAGCTGCTTGTTGTAGAATTTGATGAAAACGGAAATATTGCTGATTACATTCTTTTAGACAGTAATTCTCAAAATTATGGTTGCGAAATTGCACCCCGAATTTATCACAGCATCATATGTCTGGAAAGTGGTTCAGTTGCCTACGAAGTAAAAGATGGACCTTACAATCCACAAGATGACAAACATTTTGCTCCCTGGGCTCCCTCGGAAAACGATCCTAAAGCCTATGAATTCAACGAAAAAGTATTACAACAATTAAATATTTCTATAAAGCCATAAAGGCAATCTTCTATTATCATTGGTCATCCACAAAATGACAAAAGCCTTAAATTTACTACTTTTGCAACTTTAATACACGCTGATTTAATGGCACAAAAACCTTCAATACCTAAAGGAACACGCGACTTTGGCCCGCAAATAATGGTAAGGCGCAACTATATATTTGATACGATTCGCAATATTTTCAAGCGTTATGGATACCAGCCAATCGAAACACCGGCCATGGAAAACCTGAGCACCCTGCTGGGAAAATATGGTGAAGAAGGCGATAAACTGCTTTTTCGCATTCTCAATTCAGGTGATTTCATTGCAGGAATGGAAAACAGCGAAAACTTAACTTCAGATAAACTCGCACCACATATCAGCGAAAAAGGTTTGCGTTATGACCTTACAGTTCCATTTGCCCGTTTTGTGGTCCAGTATCGCAACGACATCACTTTTCCGTTCAAACGTTATCAGATTCAACCTGTCTGGAGGGCCGATCGTCCGCAAAAGGGCCGCTATCGTGAGTTTTATCAGTGCGATGTGGATGTTGTCGGAAGCGATTCTTTATTAAATGAAGCAGAATTGGTTCAGATCGTAGACGATATTTTCAATCAACTGAACATAAAAGTGCTTGTTAAAATTAACAACAGAAAAATCCTTGCCGGAATCGCTGAATATATCGGAAGCCCCGGAAACCTGACTGACATTACAGTTGCCATCGATAAACTTGATAAAATAGGCGTCGAAAAAGTAAACGCTGAACTTACAGAAAAGGGCATTTCTGAGGAATCAATCAAGCTTCTGCAACCAATTTTATTTATGCAAGGCAGCTCCCGCGAAAAAATCAGCAGGCTTGAAACCTTGATCGGCCATACCAAAACCGGCGCCAAAGGAATTGCAGAAGTATCCCAACTTTTCGACTATCTCGATAATATGGAACTGAAATTGCCCTATGAACTTGACCTTACTTTGGCACGTGGACTCAACTACTATACAGGTGCAATATTTGAAGTAAAAGCTTTGGATGCAGCAATGGGAAGCATCTGCGGTGGCGGCAGATATGATGATCTCACCAGCATATTTGGTCTTCCTGACGTTTCTGGTGTAGGCATCAGTTTTGGTGCCGACCGCATATATGATGTTCTGAACGAGCTTTCACTTTTTCCTGAAACTACCGCCGAAACTACCTTTGCGCTTTTTGTGAATTTCGGGAAAGCCGAAGAAAGCTATTGTCTTCCTTATCTTTGGAAACTGCGCCATACTGGTGTGAATGCGGAAATTTTTCCAGACGCTGATAAAATGAAAAAGCAGATGCGCTACGCCGACCAGAAAAATATTCCAATAGTGATCATTGCCGGAGAAGAAGAAATGAATAAAAAACAGTTTACCGTGAAGTGGATGCAAAGTGGAGAGCAACAAACTGTGGAAGCTGATGCTTTGATTGAAATTCTTACGGGATTTAACAATTTACCAAACCGTTAAAGAATGAACTGGATCATCTATTTTTTGATTAAAGTAAACAGAAAATCATTGTTTTAGTTTTGGTTTTATCTGAAAAATGAAATTCCATTGCTTTAAAATGACTTTTTTTTACTTATTTGAAAAATGAATATACATCATATCAGTTCCGAAAAACTTACGTTTAAACGTGTTTTCAACATCATAAAAGAAAACTACAAGCTCGCATTATCCAAAGAATCTGCGGACAAAATTGAACATTGCCGTCGTTATCTCGACAAAAAAATAGAATCACAGCTGGAGCCTATTTATGGTATCACCACTGGCTTTGGCTCACTTTGTGACACCAGTATTTCCAAAGGCGATCTTGGAACCTTACAAAAAAACCTGGTTATGTCGCATGCCTGCGGGACAGGTGACGAAGTGCCTTCAGAAATCGTAAAACTGATGCTTCTGTTAAAGATTCAAAGTCTGTCATACGGCCATTCTGGCGTACAATTAATTACAGTTCAACGACTTATTGATTTTTTCAATCATGATATCTTTCCCGTTGTTTATGAAATGGGATCTTTGGGTGCCTCAGGCGATCTTTCGCCATTGGCACATATGAGCCTTCCCTTACTCGGAATGGGTGAAGTGCGTTTTAATGGCGAGATTCAACCAACTTCAGCTGTTTACGAAAAGTTGGGTTGGAAACCCATAGAGCTGCAATCAAAAGAAGGTTTGGCTTTGTTGAATGGCACACAATTCATGAGTGCTTATGGCGTTTTTTGCCTGCTTAAAACCTTTCGGCTTTCCATGCTGGCCGACGTCATCGCATCAATTTCACTGGATGCATTTGATGGCAGAATCGAGCCGTTTTTTGATCAGGTTCATCGTATCAGACATCATAAAGGACAAATCGATACTGCAAAACGCATCAGAATGCTACTAGACGGCAGTGAGTTAATCGACAGACCAAAACTCCATGTTCAGGATCCATACAGTTTTCGGTGCATTCCGCAGGTTCATGGTGCTTCAAAAGATTCGGTCAATTATGTGGCTTATGTTTTCAGCAACGAAATCAACGCAGTAACTGACAATCCCACCATTTTTCCGGATGAGGACCTGATAATCTCAGCAGGTAATTTCCACGGACAACCTTTGGCACTTGCACTCGATAATTTAGCGATTGCCACTGCAGAATGGGGAAATATTTCTGAACGCAGGACTTATCAGCTTTTACATGGCAAACGCGGCCTTCCACCTTTTTTGGTTGCCAATCCCGGCCTGAATTCGGGATTCATGATTCCGCAATACACCTCTGCCAGTCTGGTAAGCCAAAACAAACAACTTTGCACACCAGCTTCAGTTGATTCAATAGAATCATCGCAAGGACAGGAAGACCATGTGAGCATGGGTGCCAACGCTGCCACAAAAGCATTGCGGGTTGTAAAAAATCTGGAACGTATTCTGGCTATCGAACTCTTCAATGCCGCGCAGGCACTGGAATTCAGGCGACCATCCAAATCATCAGATTTCATTGAGGATTTTGTTGGAGCCTACAGAAAGAAAGTAGACTTCATCACAGAAGATAAAATTATGTATCCCGAAATCGAAAAGTCTGTGCAATTCCTTCGCACTGTTCCATTGAATATTCCAGATGCTTTGATAGAAGACATTTAAATTTTGTTACTCCTCAAACAGCATTGAGTAAGGTCTTTCGATTCCTTCAGAAATCTGGGCAATGGAAACATATTTGCTCCAACGCTGAAACTCTTTGCCTTCAAAAAACAATAGTATTGTCGGGTTGGAGAAAATTCCAAAATGGGCTGTGATTTCAGGAAATTTGTCCGAATCGATAAACAGGGTCTTAATTTCTTTGAAATCTTCAGAAATAAGTTCCTGCACTTTTGGCCTTAGACTAATGCATGGTGCACAACGGTCGCTGTAATAATAAAGCAGCAAAGCCTTATTGCTATCAATTTCATTTTGAACCGAAACGAGGTCGATATTTTGCATAAAATAGTTTTTGCAAAGATAGTTTTTGTAATCGTTTAAAGGCTTCTTGATTGCAAAGCTTGTTTCGCAAATGCGTTTTATTTTTGAATAAATTAGCCTCCTCAAAAAGCAATTGTCAGTTTTCAAAAAATTGTTTTCATCTTTGTATGCTAAACCAAATGAAATCCAAAACCAAAACCTTATGACATTAATTATAACCGGAAATCATCTCACCATAGAGGACGTGGTGGATGTTGCAAGAAATGGAAAAAAAGTTGCGCTTCATGCAGAGGCGCTTACCCGCATACAGGCTTGCCGGGCAATGCTTGAACGGAAAATTATCGCCGGCGAAATCATGTATGGCGTTAACACCGGTATCGGTGAATTTTCGGAAGTTGTGTTGAATGATCATCAGGTGAAAGATTTCCAAAAATATCTGATTTACAATCATGCTGCGGGCATTGGGGAGGCCATGCCGATCGAACATGTTCGCGGTGCAATGCTTGGACGAATTAATGTGCATGCGCACGGCAACTCAGGATGCAGACCGGAAATTACCCAGACACTTGTTGATATGCTAAATAAAGGAGTAACGCCTTATGTCTGCGAAAAAGGCAGCGTGGGTGCTTCCGGCGATCTTGCTCCGATGTCGCAAATTGCATTGCTTATGATGGGCGAAGGAAAAGCTTTTTACCAAGGTGAATTTCTAGATGGAAAAGAAGCTTTGGATAAGGCTGGTATACCTGTTCCAGGACTTATGGCCCGCGATGGTCTTGCCACAATCAACGGATCAAATGTACTCACAGCCATGAGTGCCATTTTTCTTTTTGATGCCAACAACTTTTTGAAACAAGCTGAAATTGCTGCATCCATGTCACTGGAGGCCCTCAAAGCCAACATGAAACCTTATAACCGAAAAATACATGAAGTCAGAGGATTCAAAGGTGCTGTGAGAAGCGCAATGGCAATCAACAAAATGGTTGCCGGAGGTGATCTGGCAGAAAATCGTGTAAAATGTAAAGTTCAGGATGCATACAGTATGCGATCTTCGCCGCAGGTTATCGGCGCAGCACATGACGCTCTTGCCTGGGCACGTTCACAGGTTGAAATTGAATTGAATGGTGTGGGCGACAATCCTATTTTCTTCCCGGAAGAAAACATACAGCTATCGGGCGCAAATTTCCAGGGAACACCAGTTTCTTTGCCGATGGATATGGCCGGAATCGCTGTGACGATGGTTTGTGTGCTTTCAGAGCGCAGAATGAACCGCTTGAATAACCCTGCATTAAGTGTTGGTTTACCGGCTTTTCTCACCAAAGGTGCCGGAATGTTTTCCGGATTGATGCTTTCACAATATACAGCTGATATGCAGATTGTGGAGCAAAGAATTCTTTCGGCGCCTGCCAGCATTCAATCTATACCAGCCGCCGCCGATCAGGAAGATTTTGTTTCAATGGGAATGAATACAGCCCTCAAAAACAACCAGATCCTTGACAATGCGTATGGAATTTTAGGAATTGAACTTATGGCAGCCGCACAGGCACTGGATTTCAGAGAGTATAAATTTGGCGCTGGAACTACCAAAGCACATGAGGTGGTTCGCCGTCATGTTGATTTTCTTGAAATTGACAGACCCCTTTACAATGATCACAATGCCATGAAAGCCCTGGTGAAAAGTTGTGAGATTTTGAAGGAAGTTGAAGATACCATTGGCAGTCTTGAGTAACCAAGTACACCGTTTTATTGGCTTTTAAATTATTTTTACAGTAAATTTAACAATGACAGAACTAAACATCACACCTTTAAACAAAAGACCAGTTTTACTTACCGTTCTTTGCATACTCAGTTTTATCGGAAGCGGATTGGCCTCGCTTAGCAACATTTTCATCTATTTCAACCACGATGTTTTATTGCGCACCATTGAAGAAGGTGTATTAAGCGATCTGGGATTTGATTTGAGCATTATTTTAAACGTTGAACCTGCCTACTTCCTGATAAGTGGATTGTTGAATATCATTTCATTTACGGGTGTAAGGCATATGTGGAAACTACGAAGAGCAGGATTTCATCTTTATGCCATTTCTCAGCTGCTTATGCTCATTGTTTCCACCTTATATATATACAAGCCATCTGGAGTGTTCCCAATGTTTGACCTCCTGCTTGCTTCAACATTCATTCTTTTGTATCTTCGCTTTCGCGATATCATGAAATGAGTCGATTATGGAAGAAAAAGCTGAAAAGATCAAAACAAAATTAGCCTCAAATGTATTTTTGCGCTTTGTAGGTGCTTTTTCGATTGTATATTACGGGCTATCAGGCAGTTTGTTTATTTTGGCTTTATTTTTCATACGGTTTTTGTCAGAAATGACTGAAATCTATCTTCCAGACTTCAATTTCAGTGCTGCAATTACACTTGTTTTTGTTTTGGCGGGTCTCTTATTACACATTTTGGCGATAACCGGCTTGCTTTTGTTGATGATAAAAGGAAAAAAAACAGGTTACTTTCTATTCATTTTGTCCTCAATTCCCATTTTATTGATGCAATTTGTCTCATTAAAATATGAAAGCTATCAGAAGATTATTCTTGAATTTATATTGATTTTTCTTATTTCTGTGATATATTTTTTAACGCCAAAAGAAGTCTATAGTGCTGATATCATTGATGTTAATCAAATAAATAATTCAAATGAACAATAAAAATTAAACCCTTTAAATTCCTTCTAAGGAAAGGAGTGTTAATAAATCGTAAAATATTTTTTACTGAAATGTTGCTATTTTTTAATATATGTGTAAATTAGCCCTCCGAATTGCAAACGTTTTCTAAAAATTAAGGATGCACAAATTAACAGAAGTTTAATCAATTCACTAACCAAAATTCATTATTATGAGAAAAATTACAGTAATGTTAGTGTTCTTGCTTGTTGCGGGTATCAGCGGTGCCTTTGCGCAAACAAGAACCGTGGCTGGTAAAGTTACCAGTTCACAGGATGGCTTAGGAATTCCCGGCGTGACGGTGATGGTCAAAGGCACAACTATTGGTGCCATCACCGATTTCGATGGGAATTACCGTATCGACGTAAGGCCTGAGCACAGGACCCTTGTATTCTCCTACGTATCTATGAAAACCGTAGAAGTTGCTCTGGGAACCCAGACAAGTATTAACATGGTTATGGATCCGGACGTGTTCCAGATCGATGAGGTAGTAGTTACTGCTATCGGTATTAAAAGAGAGGCTAAAGCCCTCGGTTATGCAGTTCAGTCAGTTGGTGGCGAAGACGTTTCAAGAAACGCCAGTACCAACATGATTAACTCAATGGCAGGTAAAGTTGCCGGTGTTTCTATCAACAGTTCTTCAGGGGCTGCCGGAGCTTCATCTTTCATGACCATCAGAGGTTTCTCTTCAATTACTCAGAATAACCAACCACTTTTTGTTATCGATGGTGTGCCGATTGATAACTCAGAAACTGCATCTGTTACCAGAACTGCAGGTGTTGGTCTCTCAAACAGAGCTATTGACATCAACCCTGATGACATCGAATCGATGAACATCCTCAAGGGAGGTGCTGCAACAGCCCTTTATGGTATTCGTGCTGCCAACGGTGCAGTTGTAATTACCACCAAAAAAGGCCAGGCTTCTGGCAAGATGAACGTAAGTTTCACTTCCTCTGTAACGATGGAGCAAGTTTCACAACTAGGTGAATTGCAAACTACTTTTGCACAGGGAACCAACAAAACTTTCAACCCTGGCGTTACTACTTCCTGGGGTCCAAGAGTTGATGAGTTGCGCTATGATGTTAACAACAAAACTCCGGAGTATCCATTGGGAGTTCCTGTTCTTTTCGATCCGGCAAACCCAGCTCACGCAAGTCTTCCGGTAGCTCAAACTTATGACAACTTAAATTCATTCTTCCAGACAGGTGTAGCATACAACAATGCGCTTTCACTTTCCGGCGGAAATGAAAGGTCATCTGTTTATTTTTCTTTGTCTAACCTTACGCATGAAGGCATTGTTCCAAACAATACTTTCCAACGTACAACAGCAACTGTTTCAGGTGAAACAAAGCTGACTGACAAAATAACAACTTCAGGTCGTATTTCTTATACCAATTCAGGTGGTACACGTATTCAACAAGGTTCAAACACTTCAGGTGTTATGTTGGCTCTCACCAGAATGCCGATCAGTTTTGATATGACCGGTGGCTCTGATGATCCTGCAAATGATCCAACTTCATACATGAAACCAGGCGGTTTACAAAGAAACGCTTACGGCGGTGGTGGATATGACAATCCTTTCTGGACTGCCAATATGAACCCATTTACTGACAACGTTGACCGTATGATCGGAAACTGGGGGATTACATATATGGCTACAGACTGGTTGACATTCAACTATAAAATAGGTACTGACTTCTACAGAGATGCACGTAAACAAATCATTGCAATCGGTTCGAGAACTTTCCCAAGTGGTGAAGTTTGGGAAGATCATTTCTACAGACAGGATATCAACTCTGACCTTATGGCCAATATGAATTTTGACCTTTCAGAAGATTTCAAATTGACTGCCCTTGTGGGTAATAATATGTATCAATATAAATATCAGAATTTATATTCAAGAATCGGCGGATTGGTTATTCCTGACTTTTATAACCTCTCAAATGCTGCTTCACAACAAACTTCTGAATTCCACAGTAAGAAAAGAACTGCTGCCTTGTATGGTGATTTAGGCTTGGATTATAAAGGAATGGTTTATTTGAACTTTACTGCAAGAAATGAATGGTCAACTACACTACCTGATGGTGCCAATTCTTTCTTCTATCCTTCATTCAGTGGATCTTTTATTTTCACCGAACTTCCGGGATTGGCTGACAACAACATTCTTCCTTTTGGAAAAATCAGGGCTTCTTATGCTATCATAGGTAATGATGCGCCAATTTTTGCAACATCACAGCTCTATGTTTCAGCTGCTGCTGGAGACGGTTGGACAAATAACGCCATTCAGTTCCCTGCTTTCGGAACTCCTGCATACAATATGAGTACAACTCTGGCAAATAATGAATTGAAACCTGAAAGAACCACAACTTTTGAAGTTGGTGTTGACTTAAGGTTTGTTGACAACAGAATCGGTTTAGATTTAACCTATTTCGACATGAATAGTGAAGATCTGATTCTTGGCGTACCAATCGCAGGATCATCAGGATATACTTTTGCGAACCTAAACGCTGCTTCTATGACCAATAAAGGTATTGAGGCTGTTCTTAAATTAACTCCTGTTAGGACTAAAGATTTCAACTGGAATATCGATTTTAACTTCACCAAAATTAACAATGAGGTTACTCTTCTTGCTGAAGGTGTACCAAGTGTATTCCTTGGTGGTTTTGTTGGTAAACAAGTACGTGCCGTTGTTGGCAATCCTTATGGCAGTATTTTTGGAACCGACTTCTTGCGTGATGCCAATGACAAGCTGATTATTCAGAGTGATCCTGCCAAAGCAGGTTATGGATATCCAATCAACAATCCTGAAGACCAGAATATCGGAAATGTTATGCCTAACTGGACACTTGGTATTAACAATAGTTTCAGCTACAAAGCATTTAGCCTGAGCTTCCTTTGGGATATCAAAAACGGTGGTGTTATGTGGAATGGAACACGTGGTGCTAACCTCAACTTTGGTATGACTCCTGATTCTGAAGCAAGAGGACAAGACTACATATTTGATGGAGTAAAACAATCCGGTGGAACCAACGACATCGTTGTTCAACCTGATCAGGCATGGTACACAACCTTAGGTGGTGGCTTTAACGGCCCCGGCAGACCTTATGTTGACCCAACAGACTGGGTACGTCTTCGTGAACTCTATTTTGGCTACAGTCTTCCAATGAGTGCTATCAGCAAAGTTGGTCTGAAAAAAGCTGAAATCTACTTCACAGGCAGAAACCTTTTACTCTTCACAGAATATGACGGAGTTGATCCTGAAACAAGCCTTTATGGTGCAGACAATGCACAGGGACTTGATTACTACAACATGCCTGGTGTAAAGAGCTTTATGTTTGGTATCAAGATTGATATTTAATTGTTAATTACAAAAAAATAAAATTGTAAACTATGAAAAGATTTAATTTTCATCAAATAATAGGGATGCTGATAATAACAAGTTTATTTATCACCTCCTGCAAAAAGTGGATAGACCCCGAGATCAATGCCAGTGAGAACAGTCCCACTGATGTTCCACTCAATCTTTTGTTACCATCTACACAGGCATCATTGTTTTATGTACTTGGAGGCGACCATAGCCGCGCTCCTTCTATCTGGATGCAACAACAAGCTGGTGTTGACAGACAAGCAGCTGCCTTCGATGTTTATACCTATAATGAATCAGATGTAAATAACCTTTACAACACCATGTCTGCAACGGTTATGAAAAATCTTGAAATCATGTCACGCAAGGCTATTCAAACCGAATCTCCTCATTATGAAGGTGTAACTAACGTTTTGATCGCTGTTACATTGGGTGAAATGACCGATGTTTGGGGTGATGTTCCTTACTACGAAGCCTTCAAAGCTGAGCAGACTAATAACAGAACGCCAAGGTACGATGCGCAACAAAAGTTGTATGTATCAATGGATAGTCTTCTTGTTGTTGCAATTGAGAAATTGCAGGCTCCAACAAGCGTATTCAGTCCAACTGCAGCTGCTGACCTCGTTTATAAAGGCACAGCCGCCGGCCTTGACAAATACAAAAGATTAGCCTGGACACTGCGTCTGCGCTATGCTTTGCATCTTGAAAAAAGAAGTGGCTTAGCTCCTGCTATTGCAATTCTTGACAATGCAAATGCTGCCTTCATCGATGGAAATGCCAACGATTTTCAGTTCAAATTTGGAACCGCAGCTTCACAAAGAGGTCCACGCTTCAACTTCGAATCGAGCCGTGGTGACATTCGCGCCGGAAAATATCTTGTTGACATGATGAATGCCACAAGTGACCCAAGAAGAGCTGCTTATTTCACAGAAGTTGGTGGTGCTTTTGTTGGTTCCGGTGCAGGACAAAACAATGCTGATGCATCAAAAATGGGTACATTCTATGGTGCACAGGATGCAATTGTGCCAGTTGTAACTTTTGTTGAATACAAATTTATTGAGGCAGAACTCAGATTCAAAAATAACCAGAAAGATCTTGCCGCTGCTGCATACAATGCTGCTGTTACAGCCTCTTTGGCTAAGCATGGCGTAAGCAATGCTGACTGGCTTGCTGCAAATGCTGCTGAAACTGCTGGATCAATCACGCTTGAGAAAATCATGCTTGGAAAATATGTTGGATTGTATCTGCAAACTGAAGTTTGGACTGACTGGAGAAGAACCGGTATTCCTTCACTTCAACTTGCAGCCAATGCTACTGAAACACAAATTCCACGCAGATTCCCATATCCTCTCAATGAGAGATTATATAACCCGAATACACCTGCTGGTTTAACCTTGACCAATAAAGTTTGGTGGGATAACTAGAAATTTTGCAAATTCATAAAAAAGGCCGGCTCAATTGAGCCGGCCTTTTTTATTTTTCCTTCCTGTTGAAATCCTAATTCTCGTCTTTTCTTCCCGGTAAACGGGCCATCACAAATGTGCCAACAAAACCTACACCAATCACGACCAATTGTACCCAAAGTATCTTAATGAAGAAAAATGCAGAAATAAAAATCATCGTCCACATCATGCTTATGGCCCTGATCTTGGCTCTTATACTCATGCCCTTTTGGAAATCTTTGATGTAACCACCCAGAAACTTATTGTTCAGCAAGGCGTTATATAATCTCTGTGAGCTTCGGGCATATAAATATGCAGATAGCAGCAAAAAAGAAGTAGTTGGTAATCCGGGCACAACAATACCAATCAAGCCCAGGCTAAGTGATAAGGTTCCGAGAAATATAAACAGGGGTTTTTTCATTATAGGGTACTCAGTTATTATTCATTCAAATGATCTTAATTAAAAGTAACAGAAAAACTTCACAATTGTTTCAATTATTTTATTTCGATGCCCGTCATTCCTTCATTTTTATTCAACTATGGCACGATATATGGAAATAATTGTCCTAGAAAAATAAACAATGATATTGTGCAACGCGTGATAGCTTCAAATCATCTTAAAACCTAATAACGTAAAAAATGAATCATCTAAAGCTGTTGTTTCTACTCCTATTTATTACGATTTCTGGAATAATGTTTGGACAAGACATGATCCTGAAGAAAAACAATGAAATCATTCAGTGTAAAATCAAAGAAATTGGTCTGGATGAAATAAAATACACCATGCCGGAATTTTCTTCTGACATCCTGTTTTCAATTGATAAGGACAGAATTACCAAAATCATTTTTGCTGATGGCAAGGAGATGGAATTTGAAAAAGAACTGACCAATCCTGCAAACTATGCAGAAAACAATAAAAACGCGCTTAAAATAGACTTTATGTCGCCTATTACGGGTAACACAACTTTTTATTTTGAGCGCAGTATCAAACCTGGGCGCAGCTTTGAAGCCGGACTTGGAATTATAGGTATGGGAATCAATGTTGCAGACGAAAATGCAGGAGGCGCATTTATGAAATTCGGTTATAAATTTATGAAAGACCCTGATTTCTATTTACGCGGTATGCAATATGCCCACATCCTTAAAGGAAGCTATGTGAAACCAGAAATTTCTTTTGGTGTCTATGGCAGAAAATTTACTGACTATTACTACGATAGTTATGACCCATGGGGCAACTGGATTTATACAGAAAATATTGAGAGGTCAGAAACAGTGGTTTCAGGTGCAATTCAAATTGTTTTTGGAAAGCAGTGGGTTTTTGACAATGTGTTTCTCATTGACATTTACAGCGGTGTTGGCTACGGGTTTTCAAACAAAACACACCATTATGACGGGGGTTATCACTATGGATACACTATCGGAGGAAGTGGATTTCCAGTGGCAGCTTCGGCTGGTATCAAAATCGGATATCTTTTCAAGTAATAAACTGATATAAATGAAAAAGAGGCAGTCTTGTTAAAGGACGGCCTCTTTTTTTTACTTTATAGTGCTAGCTTTTTTCGGCACGTTGGTATTCATCTAGAAACTCCGGACTAAATTCCGACATCATTCTTTCTGCTGTTTCAACCATGCTTTTTGAACCGATAAACAACGGCGATCGCTGATGAATATGTTCCGGCTGAATATCAAGAATTCTGCGATAACCATCAGAAGCTTTTGCGCCAGCTTGTTCGGCAATGAAGGCAACTGGGACACATTCGTATAAAAGACGTAGTTTTCCAGCAGGATTCTTTTTAGTTCCCGGGTAAATATAGATCCCCCCACGAAGTAAATTTCTGTGAAAATCAGAAATCAAAGAACCGATATAACGTGTTGTATAGGGCCTTCTTGTTTCCGGATCATCTTCCTGACAATATTTGATGTAGCGTTTTACACCCTCGGGAAAGTAAATATAGTTTGCTTCGTTGATGGAATAGATGTTTCCATCATCTTTGATTTTCATGTTTTCGTGCGACAAAATAAACAAGCCGCACGTGGGGTCGTAAGTA
>JAGXRB010000324.1 GCA_018336075.1 Bacteroidota bacterium | reverse complement strand
CAATTCCACTCATAAAAGGTGAATGAAGCAAACTTCCTGTTGATGGATCATGCAAAAACCCATTTGACGGAAGCGTTCCGAGCAATAAAATCACACCAAAAATTATGGCTGTTACCAATGCATACCACAAGCCTTTCCTCTCAGCACTGTTCAACTTCTTAATTTCTTCAGGCACTGCATCACCTGTATACCTCCCCAACCTTGGCTCCACAATCTTCTCGGTAACCCATGTACCCGCAAAAGCAATAAAAAATGTTGATACAAAAAGAAAATAATAGTTGGCTGCCGGATTGACCATATAATTCATGTCGATGATATGCGCTGCCTCCTGCGATAAACCTGCAAGCAAAGGATCGATAGTTCCAAGCAATAAATTAGCACTGTAACCGCCCGAAACACCGGCAAAGGCTGCAGCCATGCCAGCAATCGGATGACGGCCTACGGCCAGAAAAATAATCGCACTCAGTGGAATCAGCAAAACGTAACCTACTTCACTTGCCGTGTTGGACATAATTCCCGAAAATACAATAACAAATGTTAGTATTTTTCGGGGTGAAGAGAGCACTAACAAACGGAGTGCTGTTCCAATCAAGCCACTTCCCTCGGCAATCCCAATGCCCAGCATGGCTACCAAAACAACGCCCAATGGTGCAAACTCAGTGAAATTTGTTACCATCTTCTTCAAAATCAAATGCAATCCTTCGATAGATATAAGATTGAATGGCCGAATCAGATCTCCTGTGCCGGGATGAGTAACCTCAAGACTAAACTGAGCCGCTACCCATGATAAAACAATGATCAGCCCAGCAAACATAGCAAATAGCGTTGCCGGATGCGGCAGAGCATTTCCTATTTTCTCAACGTAATGCAAAAAAGCATTGAACAAACCCGAAGGTCTTGATGTGTTTTCTTTCATATAAAAAAATCTTGCCGGGCAAAACTATGCTTTTCTATTTAGAACGAATCTAAATAAACGTTAAATGAAAGACGTTAAAATAGAAATGAATTTTAAAAAACTATTAATAATAGCATCGTTTATCAGACTGATGAGTAAAAACAATTAATTTCGTTTGATCAAATTGACCTGTGATGTCAACCATTTATTCTTTATCTCTGAAACTTTTAGCAATCCTGCTTTTGATGTTATTTGCCGGCAATTCAAAAATTCTGGCACAAAATAAAAATGAAAATTCACTGGCATTTGGAGATGAAGAATATCTGGAATACACAGTTTCCTATCATTGGGGATTGATATGGATTGATGCCGGAACAGTCGATTTTAAGGCAAAAGCGATCAGATATAACGAAGAAAACGCATGGCATTTTTTTAGTACTGGAATGTCATTCCGAAAGTTTGACTGGTTTTTTAAAGTAAGGGATACTTTTGAGGTCATTAGCAGCGCCAAAGACTTGAAGCCTATCAAATTCAAGCGGCATACACATGAAGGCGGATTTGTGATTTTTAATGACTACACTTTCGATTATCAGAATTTGAGTGTAAAAGCCATTTCAGAAGAAACACGAAAAGCACGAAGTATTGACACAATTCCAATTACCTCCAAGACACTTGATGTTTTGACAGCAACATATTTTGCACGGTCGATGGATTTCGAAAACATGAAAATGAAGGATACATTAGGAATTGAAATGATCCTCGATGGCATCGTTTTTACCTTACCGATTGTATTCCACGGATATGAAACTTTCAAAAACCGTAGTGGAGAAACCTATAATTGCATTAAATTCAGTGCTTTGCTCGAGAAAGGCACTATGTTCAGAGCGGGCGAACAATTATTTGTTTGGGTCACCAATGACAAAAACAGAATTCCAGTGATGATTGAGGCAAAAATTACTGTTGGAAGCATTAAGGTATACCTTTCCGAATTCAAAAACTTAAAACACCCACTTCATTCGGTTGTGAATTAAGTTCTTCAAAAAATATTGTCTGTGTGCAAGGCTTGGGAAAATTGAACATCAGGAGTTCCGATTCAACAGTATGACTTGAAAAAATACATAACGCAGCAATCGTCCTGAAAAAAGTCAAAAAAAAAGCACAGCCGTTTTCGCAGCTGCACTTAATTTTTACCAGTTTTGCTTGTTTAAAACTTGGATACTTTTGAAGCTCCGGAAGTATTTGTTACCAGTCTTTCCGGATTACCCTTGTAACGAATTGTTGACGCGCCGGATGCATCAACTACCAGTGATTCTGTAGCAAAAACTTCCGCAAAAGAAGCACCACTAAGATTAAGACGAATTGAAGTTGATTCCAGACTGCTTGCATAGATTTTGGAAGCGCCAGAACACTCAAGCTCAACTTTGGGAGATGAGCCAGCAAGGCTTATTTTGCTTGCTCCGCTTAAATCTGCTTCAATTCTTTCAGCCGTAAGTTCAAGGTCAATATCACTGGCACCACTGCCTTCAATGCTTAATCTGTTGAAAGTTAATTTGTTTTCAGCACGAAGTTTTACAGCACCGCTCAGGTCGATTTCATCAAGTTTAACGAAAGTGATATAAGCTTTCATTTTCGTTTTGGGAGAAACATTTCCATCAGTATAAATTCTCAATTCCCCGCCTCTGACTTCTGTAACGATCAGGTTCATCAGATTATCATCTGCTTCGATAGTTAATGCTTCGGCAGTACCTTGTCTGAGAATTACTTCAAAACCTCCGCTTACATCAATTGCAACAAAGCTTCTTACATTTCTTTCTTCAATTTGCTTGTTTCCACTGCCTCTTTCAGCAAATGGATCAGCGTATGAACAAGCAGAAAAAAGTTGAAATACCAAAAGCAAAACAACAAAAAGCTGCATTTTTGAATAAAATTTCATTGTCTTCATGGGATGAATTTTAAGTTATAACTTCTAAATGACGGAGATTATAGTCAAAAGTTACATTTATTTCAAAAAAAAATCAACATTTAGTTTTTTGACTATTTATTGACTACCCTTTTTTCAATATAATTTGAATTCATGACTTTCAAAACACCCATATAATCCAGGTAAAAGCCAACCTGCTCACCTACTTTTAATTTTCTGGTATTTTTACCAAGGTCTATTGCAATCATATCTGAACTTGCCCCGGTAATTTGAAAGTCTTGCTTTATTGGCGTAAGGTTTTTTAAGTCTACATCAAGTAATCCCAGATCAAGCAGAGCGCGGCAGGATGAGCGGCCATAATCAGATTCTTTCACTTCAACATGCTCACCGGCTACATTTGTTCCCATTTCGCCAAAAGGCACCACAGGCTTTTCCATAAGTTCAACAATTTCAGCATATAAGGTAAAAACATTGTCTTTCATTCCCTTTATTGTTTTTCCTGTTACCAGATTGTTTCCAAAATACAATGTCTCACCAATTCGAAAATGGTTTACACTGTTTGGCAGCATTTTTTTCAATAAAAGAGGAACCGTCACCGACGATCCACCAGAAATCCAAGGAATCTTCACTTTAAATGTTGCTTCAATAAGTTGCTTATACAAACTCAGCTGAATGAGTTTATCATGGCTTGGCATCACACCATTGAGGCAATTCAGGTTTGTTCCCAATCCAATAATTTCAATATTGGGCAACTGAAAAACCTTCGAATAAAAATCAATCAGATTGTCACCAAGCACTCCTTCCCGTAAATCACCCATTTCAATCATTATGATGATTTTGTGCTTTTTGTTTTGTCGCACTGCTTCTTCAGAAATGTCACTTATGGTTCCAAGTTCAGTATTAAAACTCACATCTGCATAGCGCACCAATGATTTAACAACTTGTCGTGCCGGAGGCTTTATGTAAACAGTCTGCACTTCCGGATTGATTTTTTTGATCACTTTCAAATTGCTAATTCTACTATCGTGCACCTCCTTGATACCAAGTTGAATCAGTTCTTTAATAAATGAAACATTGCCACACATCATTTTGGAAACAGCTCCCCAATGAATATTGTTAATTTCAAAAAGTTGATCGAGGAATTTATAATTATGAGCTAACTTTTTTATGTCAAGTTCGATGTAAGCCATTGTTTTGATTTTAAAAACTGGAGTGATGTTGTATTTTCTATGAAAATTCTTCTCAATTATTTTTAATGGTGAGGAAACCGGTAAAAACCATTCTATTCATATTCCTGTGTAAACCATTAAAGCCTACAGTTTTAAGTATTTTGCCATAATATTATGACCGTATCAATCTGTACTCAAGATATTTATTTGTGAAACCAATCTTTTCATACAAAAATTTAGCAGGATTATTTGGTTCAACATGAAGTGCAATATTTCCTTTTGCCATATAAACCGCTTCCTTCATCAATTTTTTTCCAATCCCTTGCCCCCGAAGTGAAGCATCGACAGCGATATAAACAAGAATATTTTCCGGAATATATTCTTCCATTCCTGTTCTGTTGACAACAACTACACCAGCTATTTTTTCATCGATTGTTCCAACAAGAACAAATCCACCAATCTGCGAAGATTCACCAACAGAATAGTCAATTGCTTTTTCTATAGCTGTTTTAGTGTCGCCGAATTCTTCCAAATGTTGAAATAAAAAGTTTACCAGATTTTGTTTTTCCAGCGTTCCTATTGTTTGGTAGCTGTTGTAAATTTGAATTTTCATGTGTCTTTTTTATGATTAATGTATTATAGTTTGGGGAGAATCTTTTCTGATGTTTTTAAAAGAACCACCAGAACTTCCACAATTCCTATTTCTTGTTGTAAAAAATTTTAAAATTATGAAAACAATGATCTGAATTTTTTGAAACTTTAGTGGGACTTCATCTCTGATTTGATACTTGTATTAACTAACTATATGAATGCTTAAGTCTGATAACTCCGATCCTCTCTAAACGCGAAATATTAAGGCTTTGGATGATAAAATCACAATATTTCTCAGGCACGAGAAGTCGAAATTTCGTTGGTTTCCTGCCCTCGAAATTCATTAGCGGGGTGCATTTTTCAGCAATAGTTTTGTGTTCTTCTTTTGATCCGTCAACAAATCTATAGAAGTATTGAATTCCTTTTCTTTCAGCAACTATATCAGGATTAAACCTTTTAATTGCAGAAATGTCTGAGACACCAGAAAAATCATTTTCATCAAACTTCTCTGTAGAATTCTCAATAAAACCTTTGTCTTTCAGATACTTTTGAAATGACGTCAAAATTTGCTTTTTCATCAGAAATGTAATTTTAGTTTTGTTTGTAAATTAGTTTCTACAGAAACAAAATTAATACAAATAATTGAATCTGACAAGTTAAAAGTAAAAACCAAGTATTCAGGAAGTTGATAATGGCAAAAAATTTAATGAGATTGATGGAGGAATTCTCAACATTAATCAATCAAAATGGATGTCTTAGACTAAAGTTGTCTCAATCAGAAAAATTTCTGAAATGCAGTGTAATTTTTAATTGCAATCAGTCAGGATTATCAGCCAAGGCCTCAAAATCCTCTATTGTAATCATTGGTGAGGCTTCTTCCTCACTCAGGTCAAAACATTGTACTAAAACTTCAAGCGATGATTTAAGCGATTCCAACTGCTCTTTTGACAGGGAAGAAAGCCTTCTGGAAAGCTGCTGATGAAGGAGTTCTGGAGATTGCTCCAATAGTTTAAAACCCTCAGCAGTCAAACTGATTACAGTTTTGCGCTTATCGCCGGATTTAGGCAATCGGGCAACTAATCGCTTTTTCTCAAGGCGATCAATGATGCCGGTGACAGTACTCAGGTTTAATTTCAAATATTCAGCAATTTGAGTAACTGTGGATTGATAGTCTGGTTTAGATGATAGATAATGTAAACTGAGTAACTGTGGAATACTGATGCCGAATTCTTTCTGAATTCTCTTCGATTCCAGATTAACTGACCTTACAATTTTCCTGATATTAATCAGGATGTTGGTGAAATTCATAAATTGTTCTTGTAGAAAGTAAAATGAGAATGCAAAGAAAGAAAAAAAAGTTCTAATTTCGCCTGCTTATCAGTTTTAAGAGTGAAAAAAGAAACCTTTTTGGTGCATTTAAGTGCACTGCTTTCAATGTTTTTCTGGGGGATGTCCTACGTTTGGTCAAAACAGGTTTTTGAAGTTTTACAGCCTGCCTCAACTGTGTTTATCAGATTAATCATTTCTAGTGTATTTCTGTTTTTAGTACTGAAAATCTTAAGAAAAACAGAGCATATCAAAAGGAAGCATATTGGAATGTTTTTGGTTTCATCGCTTTTCAATCCCTTTTTTTACTTCATGGGCGAAAGCTTTGGCCTCAATCTGGCATCTCCAACAGTTAGCGCGGTAATTATAGCCACAATTCCTGTCTTCATGCCAGTTTTTGCATATATGCTCCTTAAAGAAAAGCTTGGTTTTGTCAATGTCATTGGGTTAATTGTTTCCTTTCTAGGCGTTTTGGTGATGATTATTCAAAGGGATTATACATTGACCGCTTCTCCAAAAGGAATTTTGTACCTTTTTGGAGCTGTCGCATCTGCCCTTGTTTATGGAATACTGCTTAAAAAATTAACGCTGAATTATAAACCACTTACCATCGTTTGGGTGCAGAACAGCATCGGAATTTTTTACTTTTTACCTGTTGTGCTTCTTTTTGAAACTGAAAGCTTGTCAAATGCTGTTTTTAGTTTCAATCTGCTGAGCAATTTATTACTTTTAGGTGTTTTCGCCAGCTCACTTGCTTTTGTATTTTTTACTTTCACGGTCAGCAAAATAGGCATCGCCCGCACCAATATCTACACAAACCTGATTCCAGTTTTCACAGCATTTTTCAGCTATTTCCTTCTAGGCGAAATCATTACATTTGATAAAATTCTTGGAATTACCCTTGTCATAATAGGTGTCATCCTTTCACAAAAAAGAAAAAAACTTACATTTGATCTCAAAACCAAAAAGCTCTATGAGTAGTTCAAAAAAAAGTGTGCTGGTACTTGGTGCCGGCCTCATTGGAAAACCAATGGCATTTGATCTTGTAAAAAATGATGAATTTATTGTGGCTGTAGCAGATATTTCAGAAAGTGCACTTTCAAATTTATCAGACTACGGGATTCAAAGTTTTTGTTGCGATCTGTCTGATAAAAGCGTTTTGCAAGCACTTGTCAGCAAATTTGATTTTGTCATAAATGCCGTTCCCGGTTTTATGGGTTTTGAAACTTTAAAGTCCGTCATCGAATGCAAAAAAGATGTTGTCGACATTGCGTTTTATCCTGAAGACCCTTTCAGACTAAGTCAGCTTGCCGTAGACAATGGTGTTTGTGTCATCTGTGATATGGGCGTCGCTCCGGGGATGAGTCATCTCTTAAGCGGATACGCGGCAAGTCAGCTCAAAGAAGTTGAAAGTTTGCTCATCTATGTTGGCGGACTACCAAAAAAACGGTCGTATCCCTGGGAATACAAAGCAATGTTTTCGCCTTCGGATGTAATTGAGGAATACACCCGTCCTGCCAGATTGATAGAAAACGGAAAAATCGTTTTTAAAGAAGCACTTTCTGAATCTGAACTTTTGGAATTTGATCCTGTTGGAACGCTGGAAGCCTTTAACAGCGATGGTTTACGTTCACTCGTCTATACGATCAAGGCAGATTATATGGCAGAAAAAACACTGCGTTATCCGGGTCATATCGGACTGATTAAAGCCATGAAAAGTAGTGGTTTCTTCGATGAAAAACCAATCAATATCAATGATTCTGATATAAGCCCTCTCGAATTCACGAAAAAAGTACTTTTCTCAAAATGGAAACTTGAGCCTGGTGAAGAAGACTTTACCATCATGCGAATTGTCGTAAAAGGCAAAACTGAAAATAACATTTCAAAGCAGTTTCAGTGGGATCTTATCGATAATTATGATCATGAAACTTCAATTCATTCCATGGCCAGAACTACCGGTTATGCAGCTACCGCAGCATTGCGACTGATAGAAAGTGGCGTTTTCAATAAACCCGGGATGCATGTTCCTGAATTTGTTGGAAAAGACGAAAAAAGTGTTGATTTTATCCTCACATGTCTAAAGGAAAGAGGGATTGATTATAAAATGATTGTAAAGGATCTTTAGGCAAACATGATAAACGGTGTTATGATAACGAGCCGGTCCAATCCGAAAATAAAGAATATCCTGAAATTGCAAAAAGCATCAGAGAGGCGAAAGCAAAATCTCACAGTTATTGAAGGCAAACGGGAAATCGAGCGTGCATTGCTTTCCGGCTGGAAATTGAGCGAACTTTATTATTGTGAAGAACTTGCCGGACAAAATTTCCCGGATCTTAATTTACAACTAAATAAGGAATGTATTTTTGAAACAGTCAGCAAAGATGTGTTTGATCTGATTGCCTACAGAGAGGGTTCTGATGGTTTGATTGCACTTTGCAGCCCTTTAAAACATTCATTGAAACAGTTGAGCCTTAAAAGCAACCCTTTGCTTATTGTGCTTGAGTCTGTTGAGAAACCGGGAAACATGGGAGCAATTTTGCGAACAGCTGATGCAGCTGGCGTTGATGCCGTAATTGTATGCGATCCTCAGACTGATCTTTACAATCCAAATACCATTCGGGCAAGCCTGGGCTGTATATTTTCTGTTCCGCTTGTTTCAACAGATTCAGAATCTGCGCTTAACTGGATTCAATCAAAAAATATCAAAATTTTCGCTACCTCACTCGAAGCTTCTTCTGATTACCTTGAAACAGATTTCTCAATGCCATCAGCAATTATTCTGGGAACCGAAGCTACAGGTCTTTCTGAATTCTGGACAAGTAATTCTGACAAAAATATCAGAATAGAAATGAAGGGCATTGCCGATTCTTTGAATGTTTCTGTGAGTGCAGCTATTGTGGTTTTTGAAGCTGTCAGGCAAAGAAGATTTAAACAGTAACTCTACAGCCTTTTTTTTGTAAAATACTTCAATATCACTTCAAAATATATATTCTATCTTATTGATTTATAGTTATTTATAAAATTTTTATAAATTAGCTTATCGCATTAAAAATAAAGTACTTTTGCGACCGTGTTATTGAATGGATTTTTCCGATTATTGCCCAGATTGGCCTTAATAATGATTCTGGGACTCACAATAAGTTTTGTGCTTTCTTTGCTTTATTCAGAACCCTGGCACCCTTTTGTTTTTACCATTTTTCTTACAGGTCTCATAGCCATTTGGGCTTATCGGCATTCAAAGGCTGGTGATGATGTAAACTATTCGAAAAAAGAAGCTTATGTATCTGTAGCATCATCATGGTTTCTCATCAGTGCTTTAGGTTCATTGCCATATATGCTCTCAGGAGATTTTTCTTCTTTAACAGACGCTTGGTTCGAGTCGGTATCCGGCTTTACAACAACAGGCTCTTCGATTTTAACCGATATCGAAAGTCTGCCAAAATCAATACTTTTCTGGAGAAGTCTTACACATTGGATAGGTGGCATCGGCATTATTGTATTAGTGATTGTCATTATGCCAACTGTTGGACTGAACAATTACAGTATTTTTTCGCTCGAATCAACAGTAAGAGAGAAGATTCACCCACGCATCCGGTCGGTTGGATATCGCCTTTTATTTGTATATATGATTTTAACATTTAGCGAAATTCTTCTGCTTCTATTGGGTAAGATGAATTTGTTTGAAAGCGTGTGTCATGCTTTCGGAACTGTTTCAACGGGTGGATTTTCTCCAAAAAACAGTAGTTTGGCTGAATATTCACCCTACATTCAATATGTGGTTACAATATTTATGATACTTGGCGGGACAAATTTTGTTTTGCATTATTATGCCTTATCAGGCAAAATAAACAATATAAAGGCAAATGATGAATTCAGATTCTACATCAAGTGCATTTTAACTGCAGGCTTAGTAGTTACCGGAATACTATTCTTTAAAACTGACAGGAATCTCGAAACTGCTTTCAGAGAATCAATGTTTCAGGTTGTATCTATTATAACATGTACCGGTTTTGCAACTTCAGACTATCTGCTTTGGCCCGAATTAGCTTGGATAATAATTTTCCTGCTTATGTTTCTGGGTGGTTCTACAGGGTCAACATCTGGTGGGATAAAAATGGCAAGGCACTTAATTGCAGCGCGTTCGATAAAGATGGCCATGTTAAAGGAATTGCATCCTAATTCCATTTTTACACTTCACCTGAATAAAAAAAGGGTTGATAATGATACCAGTAACTCAATATTAACCTTCATTTTCTGGTATCTCCTTACTTTTCTTGCCGGCACCATAATACTGATTATAACTGGGCTTGATGGCATGACATCTTCCAGTGCAATTGCAACTGCAATGGGGGGTATTGGTCCGGGATTTGGGAGTATTGGACCAGCCTCCAATTTTGCACACCTACCAGATATTGCAAAGCTGATTATCAGCTTCTTCATGATATTAGGCAGATTGGAGCTTTATACAGTTATTATTCTTTTCTCTCCTGCATTCTGGAAGAAGTAAACGAAAAAATTAAATTTTACGTATTATAATACTATTTACTTGATAGAAAAGTATTTACATAATTCAATAATATACAATTTTACATATTTCAAATCGATAATTGTGCATTAAAGCAAAGCTTTCATAATTCATTTTTGTATTCTATTGTTATCCTTTTAACAAAGCAAAATGACATAACTCAAAAAAAAGTTATCAACAATGCAACCCTTTTAGAAATCTTATTTTATTAATTATCAATGTTTTAAAAAGTATTGTTCGATAATTTTTCACATGAAACTTAGTCAAAAATGTAAATTATAGCAACAATTCAATATCTTTGCTCGGGCTAGTTAAGTTAGTATTTATTAAAAATTGAGAAATTGGAAACAATTAAAATCACTGAAATTAATGGCATTCAATTGTATAACAGTTTTATAGCCGGCGCTCAGCGTATTTTTGAAAACCAGCAACTGCTTAACAAAATCAACGTATTTCCCGTTGCTGATGCAGACACAGGTACCAATCTGGCATCAACAATGCGAAGCATCGTAAATGCTGCAACACCTCAACCTAATCTGAAACTTGCAGCAGTGGCACTTGCTGATGCAGCACTTACAGGAGCCAGAGGTAATTCAGGCATCATATTCGCTCAATTTCTTTATGGTTTCAGCAATGAAATCAAAAACGAAGAAACGCTGTCGGTTAGTGGTTTTGCAGAATACATGAAAAATGCTGTCAAATATGCTTATGAAGCTATAGCAAATCCTGTTGAAGGCACGATGATTTCTGTTATAAAAGATTGGGCAGAATACATTTATCTTTTAAAAGATTCTATTGAAGACTTTTTGAAATTATTATTCGATGGATTGAAAATTGCCATGGAATCGCTTAAGGCCACAACAGCTCAAATGGCAGTTTTGACTAAAGCCAATGTTGTTGACGCAGGAGCTAAAGGCTTTGTAGTCTTTCTGGAAGGTATGTTTGACTACTTTAAAAATGGTCAGAAACAAGTCATTTTTGATGCTTCGAAAATTGAAATTGCAGAATCAGTTGATGCTATTTCTCATGAAGAAATCACTTATCGTTTTTGCACAGAGGCAATGATTCATGGCACAGACCTCAAACGTGAAAATTTTGCCAAATTGATGGTCAATTATGGAGACTCGATGGTAATTGCCGGTTCGCCGACTAAAATGCGCATCCACATCCATACAGATGAACCTTGGAAGCTTTTCGAAGATTTGTCAACCTTGGGAACTATCTCCTACAAAAAAGTTGACGACATGGTAATGCAAAATGATATTGCTTCAAATAGAAAGTTTAACATAAGCCTTGTTACTGACTCAACCTGTGATTTGCCAACTGACTTACTCGAAAAATATCAAATTCAGGTTGTACCACTTACGGTTCATTTTGGAGAGGAGTTTTATATCGATCGAATTACTATTCAGCCAGAACAATTTTTCAAAAAACTTGAAACTTCAAAAGTTCATCCGACGTCAGCTCAACCTACCTTCCCTGAATTTGTTAACAGATACAACTATTTATCCTCTCATTTTGAATCGATAATCGCTATACATATCAGTTCCGGTATGAGTGGAACATGGCAGAACAGTTTAAATGCATCACGCAAAGCAATTCAGGAATCCGGTAAAAAGATATCTGTTGTTGATAGCAAACGACTCACAAGTGCACTTGGATTAACTGTTCTTAGAGCAGCAGAAGCCATTGAAGCTGGACATTCTCACGATGAGGTTGTAGCCCAGGTTGATCAATGGGTTGAAAAATCCAAAATCCTCGTTACCTCTAAAAACATGAAGTTCATGGTCAAAAGCGGACGGGTAAGTCATTCAAAAGGTTTGATGGGCAAAATATTTGGTATCAAGCCAATTGTTGAAGTCAAAAATCATGGAAAAACTGAAGTATTTGGAAAGCCACTTTCTGAAAAATCCAGCATGAAAATGGTTATGAAAGAACTGGCCCGTTTCATTGGAAACAATGAAGTTTGGGGTTATGCAATCACTCATGCGCACAACCAATCTGGCGCAGATTGGTATACCAATGAAATGGAGCAACTTACCGGCCATAAACCACGTTTTGTCAATCAGGCATCTCCTGTTTTGGTTGCCAATGTAGGACCTGGTGTAGTTGCAGTTTCCGTTTTGCTAAAATAGATTTTACACACCTTATTATATTGCAACAAAAAAGGCTGTCCGAAAGGGTGGCCTTTTTTGATTGATTCTAAATACATCTTGCCTTCTTGGTTCGCTTTCTGTTTTTCTTACCTTTGCCAAAATTCATTGTTAATTTTTAAACAATAAGATTTCGCATGATTACCAATCAGTTAACTCATCCCAAAAGTATTGTAGTTGTTGGAGGCTCAAATGACATCAGCAAGCCGGGAGGCAAAATTCTAAAAAATATCATTGATGGAAATTTCGACGGAAACTTGTACGTTGTAAATCTTAAAGAAAGTCTGGTCCAGGGAATTGAAAGTTTCAAGAATCCCAACGACCTTCCGCAAGTTGATCTAGCTGTAATTGCCATTGCAGCCAAATATATTCCGGAGACAGTTGAAATCCTTGCTGAGCAAAAAAACACGAAAGCTTTTATCATTCTTTCGGCAGGTTTTAGTGAGGAAAGCCATGACGGGAAAATGCTTGAAGACCAGATAGTAAAAACAATTAATGCCAATGGAGGATCGTTGATTGGACCAAATTGCGTTGGCATTTTAACCCCACAGCATCATAGTATTTTCACCTACCCTATTCCCAAACTAAATCCAAAAGGCTGCGATTTTATTTCAGGATCTGGTGCCACTGCATGTTTTATCATGGAGGCAGGAATACCAAAAGGCTTGTCTTTTGCAAATGTATTTTCGGTCGGTAACTCAGCTCAACTGGGTGTTGAAGAAATACTTCAACATATGGATGAAAATTTTGATCCTGAAAATGATTCAAAAGTTAAACTGCTCTACATCGAAAATATTTCAAAGCCACAGCTTCTGCTCAAACATGCTACTTCATTAATCAGAAAAGGTTGTCGGATTGCGGCTATAAAAGCTGGTTCGAGTGAGGCCGGCAGCCGCGCTGCATCTTCGCATACTGGCGCTTTGGCAAGTCCGGATGTGGCTGTTGATACACTCTTCAGAAAGGCAGGAATTGTCAGATGTTATGGACGCGAAGATCTGATTGCCGTTGCTTCGGTTTTTATGCATCCTGAGCTCAATGGAAAACGCATTGCAATCATTACACATGCCGGCGGACCGGCAGTAATGTTGACGGATGCCCTGTCAAATGGGGGCATGGAAGTGCCTCACATAGAAGGTGATGCAGCCGACATACTTAAATCAAAGTTATATCCAGGTTCATCAGTTGCCAACCCTGTCGACTTTCTTGCAACCGGTACAGCCGAACAACTTGGACTCATTATTGATGCCGTTGAAAACGATTTCGATCATATTGATGCGATGGTCGTTATATTTGGGACTCCCGGACTTGCAGAAATTTTTGATGTGTATGCCTTGCTCGATCAAAAAATGACAGCATGTAAGAAACCAGTTTTTCCGGTTTTGCCATCTGTAATGACTGCGGCAAAAGAGATTGATTTTTTTCTTTCGAAAGGACGAATAAACTTTCCTGACGAGGTTGTTTTAGGCAATGCAATTGCCCGTGTAGCCAATACTGCCCAACCTGATGAAGAAACTTTTAACCGGCCAATAATCGACAAAATCACTATTCGGTCAGTGATTGATTCATGTGAAGATGGCTATATTGCTCCTGTAAAAATTCAACAATTACTCGATGCTGCGGGGATAAACCGTGCGAAAGAAGCTGTCGTTTCAAATGTTGAAGATGCCATTCATGCTGCTGAAAACATCGGCTTCCCAATGGTAATGAAAGTTGTAGGCCCCGTTCATAAGTCTGATGTTGGCGGAGTTGTATTGAATGTTAAAACGATGGAATCAGTAACCAAAGAATTTGATCGTATGATTCAAATTAAGGATACCACGGCAATTCTCATGCAACCAATGCTCAGCGGAATGGAACTTTTTGCCGGAGCAAAAAAAGAAGGCGATTTCGGTCATATGGTGCTTTGCGGAATGGGCGGTATCTTTATCGAAGTTCTGAAAGATGTTTCTGCAGCACTTGTTCCAATCAGTACAAAAGAGGCTGCGCACATGATTAAATCATTGAAAAGCTACAAGATTCTTGAAGGTGTCAGAGGACAGAAACCTATCAATGAAAATGCTTTCAACGATATTATTGTACGTCTTTCTGCACTTCTTGAAGTTGCGCCTGAAATAGCCGAACTTGACCTCAATCCGCTTTTGGGAAATGAAAAGCATGTAATTGCAGTTGATGCAAGAGTGCGAATTGAGAGAAATTGAAATCTGCAAAGCTAAATGCCTAATTTCACTTGTTAAAAATGAAAAAAAATGATTTTCTTGTTTTAACCGTCATAGCGCTGATTATTCTGCCGTTTATACTCTTTCCCGCTGTGTTGAGTGCATACAATGATCTCAACAAATCACACGGCATGTTGATGAGTTTTGCAAAATTTGCCATATTGGCAACTTTCGGCGAATGTCTTGCTTTGCGCATACGTTCGGGTCATTACAACAAAAAAGGCTTTGGCATTATTCCCCGCGCCATTGTTTGGGGGTTTTTGGGATTAACGATAAAAATGGCCTTCGTGATTTTTGCTTCAGGCACACCAATTTTTCTAAAATACCTTGGTCAAACAAATGCAACCGAAGTAATGCAAAACAGCTTTAGTCTTTCAAAATTACTCGTGGCCTTCAGTATCAGTACAGCGATGAATCTGATTTACGCACCGGTAATGATGACCCTACACAGAATCACCGACACACACATCATCGCAAATGGGGGCAGTATCTACGCCTTGTTTCGTCCAATCCAAATGAGAAAAATCTTCAATGAACTGGATTGGGATTCACTTTGGAACTTTGTCTTCAAAAAGACCATCCCCTTTTTCTGGATTCCTGCCCATACAATCACATTTTTGCTGCCTGAAAGTATGCAGGTTCTGTTTGCAGCTATCTTAGGCATTGCCCTTGGAGTGATTTTAAGCGTTGGCATGAAGAAAGTTTGAGTCTTTAAAACATTGATTCAGCTCATTATAAAACAGATTAATTTCGATCCGAAATCATTGTTTACATTTTCACAAACATGCTGTGCAATCAGGCAAAGCAATTCTGTAATCCCTGCTAAAATATAATCATTTTAAATTAGATAAATAGTGCAATCGTTTGCGCTTATTTCAGGCTTTTTCAATACATTTGTGCAAAAGCTAACAATGCAGACTACAAACTGCAAAACATTGAAAACAAGAAGTCTATAAATCATGAGAAATACACCGATCAATTACCAGACCGTACAGACAAAGATTTCTGAAAGCGGTATCAGCAATGTAGGTCGAGCATCCATACGAGAGATAAAAAAACTGGTTGATAACCTTGAAAAAGCGAGCGGAGAGAAGTTCATTCGCATGGAGATGGGAATACCAGGCCTCCCGCCTTCACAAATCGGCGTTGATGGTCAGATTGAAGCCTTGAAAAGGGGTGTCGCGGCAATCTACCCCGATATACATGGAATCCCCGAACTCAAAAACGAAATTTCACGTTTTGTAAAGCTCTTTATGGGTATCGATGTTAAACCTGAAGGCTGCATTCCGACTGTTGGTTCCATGCAAGGCGGATTTGCATCTTTCCTTGCGCTAAGCCGGATTCATGAAGGCAGGGATACAACTTTATTCATTGACCCCGGATTCCCGGTGCATAAGCAACAACACAAAGTATTAAACCTCAAGTTTGAGACTTTTGATGTTTATGATTTTCGCGGTGATAAACTAAGAGGAAAACTTGAATCTATTTTATCTTCAGGGAAAATTCACTCCATCCTGTATTCCAACCCCAACAATCCATCCTGGATTTGTTTTACAGAAAAAGAATTGCAAATAATCGGTGAACTTGCCGAAAAGTATGACATTGTCATTATGGAAGACCTTGCTTATTTTGGTATGGATTTCAGGCAGGACTACAGCAAGCCCGGTGAACCTCCGTATCAACCTTCAGTCGCCAATTATACAAAAAATTATATCCTGTTTATTTCAAGTTCAAAAGCATTCAGTTATGCCGGCGAACGAATTGGAATGATGGTAATTTCAGATCACCTTTTTGAAAGTCACTTCCCTGATTTGAAACGCTTCTACCCCAATGATCAGTTTGGCTATACAATGATTTTTGGAACTATGTATCCTTTGAGCTCCGGTACCTCGCATTCGGCGCAATATGGACTCGCTGCAATTTTGAAAGCCGCCAATGACGGGAAGTTTGACTTTGTGGAAGTTGTGAAAGAATATGGACAAAAGGCACATATCATGAAGAAACTTTTCATTGAAAATGGCTTCAGGATCGTTTACGACATGGACGAAGACAAACCAATTGCTGACGGGTTCTATTTCACCTATTCATATCCCGGTTTCACTGGCGTTGAGCTCCTTGAGGAAATGCTTTATTATGGCATCAGTGCAATATCACTCGATATCACTGGCAGCGAAAGGCATGAAGGCATAAGGGCATGCACTTCACTTATCAGAAGAAGTCAGTTTGGCGACCTCGAAGCAAGATTGAAACAGTTTCATGATGATCATCCCGTTGAATAATTTTTCGAGGTTTTTATGAGAGATTTATTTACAAAAATTAATCTGTAAAAACAATAAAAGTAATGAATTTTAAGGGATTTTATCCAATTTAAAATGTTTATAAATAGCAGGCTTACAGGCAAAAGGACGAGAAAACCAGCAACTCAAAAGGTGGCTTTTTTGTACTTTTGCGCAAACGATTTAAATTAATGTAACAATATAAGTTATGGCAAAAGTAAAAGGAGCCATCGTGGTAGATGTTCAGAAGTGTAAAGGCTGCGGCGTATGCCTTCCGGCTTGTCCCACTTCGGTTATCGAACTGGCTAAAGAAGTGAATGGTAAGGGTTACCATTATGCTTACATGGAAAAACCGGATGAATGTATCGGATGCAGCAACTGCGCGATTGTTTGCCCGGATGGAGTTATTTCTGTTTACAAACTGAAGTTGTAGCAGACGAAAAAAAATCATTCAAACAAATAAATGATATGGGTGAATTGAAATTAATGAAGGGTAATGAAGCTTTGGCCGAAGCTGCAATCAGAGCAGGAGCCGATGCATACTTTGGTTACCCGATCACACCACAATCGGAGGTGATCGAATACCTGATGGCAGAAAAGCCATATGACCGTACCGGCATGGTGGTGTTACAGGCAGAGAGTGAAATAGCAGCAATAAATATGATTTATGGTGCTGCAGGAGCAGGGAAAAGAGTGATAACATCATCATCAAGTCCCGGAGTAAGTTTAAAGCAAGAAGGAATATCCTACATAGCCGGAGCTGAATTGCCATGCGTGTATGCAAATGTTGTTCGTGGAGGCCCTGGCCTGGGAACAATACAACCATCACAGGCAGACTACTTTCAAAGCACAAAAGGTGGTGGACATGGCGATTATAAGCAAATCGTTCTGGCTCCGGCATCCGTTCAGGAAATGTCTGATTTCGTAAAAATTGGCTTTGACCTTGCTTTCCAGTATCG
>JAGXRB010000323.1 GCA_018336075.1 Bacteroidota bacterium | reverse complement strand
ACCGGACAAAATTCTATAAATATTACCGGTGCGCTGCACCTGAAAATTGTAACACAGCGTGGAGTTAACCTTTGCAGGAAAATCAAAAAGAATTGAAACGGGAGGTGCAAAGCACCAAAATATCGACATTCTGAGTTTATCAGCAAGTCCTACGTATAAGTTTAGAGGCTATAGAACTTTTTTCGCTGTTCAAAATAGGAGAGGCCTTCTGATGTGGCTATGCTGCGAATAAGGCTTTCAAACATCTGGTTGAAAAGAACTTCGAACGAAAAAGTTGCCAGAGGAAAAAGTTCAGGATTATGAATATCAATCAAACGGCTTATATAGAGTCGGGCGATAAGCTCGGTACTCAGGTCGCTGCGGTAGAGTTGCTGTTCAATCCCTTCCCTAAGGTTGATGCGAATTTTTTCTGAAACAAAAGATAAACGTTTCTGAAACTGTGTCTGATAGGGGATGGGATAGCGTAACTTCAACTGTGGTGAGACTGAAGGAAAAATTTCAAAAAACCTCTCGGAAATTCTTATCGAGATTTTCAATAAAGCATCGATTGCATTCATGCTGTCATGGTCTATGTCGATGAGGATGTCTGAAAATTTACCCAACTCATGTTCCAGTAATTTTTCGACAAGTTCTTCAGGTGTTGACACAAATTGCTTCAGTTTCTCAATGGGCATTTCGGGTATTTGACTCAGGTTTTCAAATGACAAATCCACCGTTTTCATGTCTAAGACTTTTAAACGGATTAATTCCAGTATGGGTTTATGCTCTTCCTGAATCATAGTTGATTAAGTGGTTATTGAGTTCGCTGCAAAGGTAAAAAAAAACCAATTTGCGCCAAATGTATTGATGGATGATGCGCTGCAGGGAATCTGGTGATGAAATACAGTATTTGTTTCTGACATTTTTTGTCAATTGGTTCCGCCTGCGACAATCATTTTGCGTTTCATTTCAAGATTGCCTCCGCTTAAACTTAAAAAATAGGTTCCGGGAAGAAGTTTGTGTTCAGCATTTCTGAAGTTGAATTCATGTTTTCCGGCTTCCAAAATTTGATTGTTCAGAAGCACTTTGATTTCACGTCCTAAAGCATCATAGATGGCCAGATATACCTTTGTTTCTTTCATCAGCCGGAAGGAAACAATGGTATAATCCATAAATGGATTGGGTGAATTTTGTTCGAGATGCATAAAACTTTCAGTCTGGGATGGCAGCGAAACGGTCATGTCAACGATGGCAGTATACAAACTCAGGCTGCCATTGTTTTCCCGCCTTGTCCAGACTGGCCGGACAACATTGTTCACTGCTGCAATATTGTTGTAGTCGCCAAAGAAGTAGCCACTTTCCGATGGCGTAAACGGTTCGTCGCTGATTTTAAAATTCTCGAATGTAAGTCCGCCATCTTCCGAAACTGCCATAAATACATCTGTAGCATTGTTTACATGGTTGCGCCTGTCGTAAAAAACAAAATAGAGTGTGCCATTTGCCTGGTCGACGGCCATCCAGGTGAAAAACTGCTGTTTTCCGGGTGGGTCGTTGTTTACGCGGACTGGCTCAGACCAATTGTTGCCTCCATCGATCGATTTCACCAGCCAAATATCAGCATCATCATTTCCATTGCTCTGATCAGCGTAATTGATGTAAATTGTGCCATGGTTCGGGCCGTTACTCAAATCGCAGATTGTCACCGGAAACCCATTGCTTCTGCTGACACCGGGAATTGATAGATTCCATCCACCGGGTTGGGCTGTCACAAAAATATCGTTGTCGAGCCATGTTTCTCCTCCATCCAGCGAGCGGTCGAAAACAATTCCTGCAGGACCAGACCATGCAACATAAATTTCGCCATTTGGCCCTATGGCCGGAACTGCTCCTTCTGTCGTGTTGTCGCTGTCGATACAGTCGCCGGAAACTTCATTGATCGAGATCGCTTCACTCCATGTTTCACCTCCATCGAGTGATTTACTGAAACGTATATTGCTCTTACAGTTGGGGTTGCTGCTCCCGTAGGTGTCAAACTGTGTCCAGGTAACATAGATGACATTTGTATTTTTATCAACGACAGCCCAATGCTTGTCTTGCGCTTTGTTGCCATTCAAACCCATAAAAGTTCCCGGACTCCATGAATTGGTTTGCTTGTCAAATTTCTGACAAACAATGCGGTCAATCCAATTGCCGGCGACGGGGTTTGAAAGATGGAAGTAGTAAAAATCGCCAGTGGTATCAGTAATGATAACAGGGTCGCCCCAAACGCCATATTCAGGTGAGACAAGTATGCCCGATGTCCAGGTGTAGCCGGCATCCTGCGAATAATACCAATAATTCAGATTGGAGCCAACCATTATTTCCATTGTGTTTTTCGGATTGATGCAAACAGATGGCTCATTGGCAGCATTGAAATTGCCAATTTTTACATTCTGGAATTGTGCAAGCAAAGAAGTGCTTTGAAAGACAATCAAAAAAAATAAAATATTTTTCATGATTGTTGTTGCTGAAGAATCAATTTTTCATTCAGCTTGTTTTCTGAATTAGCGATTGCACATGCAATAGTAGAGTCGCCTGTAATATTTACAACGGTTCGCAGCATATCAAGCGGTCTGTCAACTGCAAAAATAAGGGCAATGCCTTCAGTTGGAATACCCACCGATGTGAGAACGATCACCAGCATGATCATCCCGGCGCCCGGAACTGCGGCCGAACCAATGGAAGCCAATGTTGCAGTTAGAATGATCGTAAGCTGCTGAACCAATGTAAGATCCATGCCATAAATCTGTGCAAGAAAAACTGCTGCCACAGCCTGATACAGACTTGTTCCATCCATATTTATGGTGGCTCCCAGTGGAAGAACAAAACTGGCTACTTCATTTTTAACCCCCAGGTTTTCTTCGCAACATTTCATTGTCAAAGGCAGTGTGGCTGCACTCGAACTGGTTGAAAATGCCAGCAGTTGTGCCGGAGCAATTCCTCTTAGAAACTGTTTGAAATTTATGACAGTCAACATACTTATAACACCCGGATATATTACAAAAACCATCAATAAAAGACCAATCACAACCGTGAGTGCATACATTCCAAGAGAGCCAAACAAGGCAAAGGTGTCGCCGGGATTATCACCGGCCATGTCTGTTGTTATGCTTGCAATCAGAGCAAATACGCCCAATGGTGCCGTATACATAATCATATTGATCATGCGCATCACAATTTCGTTCAGTGAGTCAAAAAACTGCCGCACAATCAAAGTTTTTTCCGCAGGCACCATCACGATGGCTATTCCAAATAAAAGTGAGAAAAAGATGATCTGCAACATACGGGTGTTGTTGGTAAGCGCTGCAAAAATGTTTTCAGGCACCAGATCAATCACAAACTGCAGAGGTCCGTTTTGCTGAACAGTTTGCTGGGTTATGTTCTGTGAATATTTGGCTTGAAATTCAGCTGATTTTTCAGCCGAAAGGAACTTTCCCGGATTGGTGATGTTGACGACAATCAAACCCATAGTTACTGCAATGACAGTGGTTACAAGGTATAATCCAATTGTTTTGAACCCGATTCTGGAAAGTCTCGAAACATCATTCAGGCCTGAGATGCCGTTGATAAGTGACACGATGATAAGCGGAACAGCAATGAGTTTGAGCAGACTGATAAAGATTGTTCCCCATGGTTTGATCCAATCGGTGGTAAACTGATGCCAGCCAAGGATTACGGCTACAACTCCAAACAGTATTCCGGCAGCCATTCCAATGAGGATAAGCCAATGCAGTGCGAGTTTTCGTCTTTTCATCTTAATTCATTAAATGAGGCGATCAAATCTGATTTTTACAAAAATTCCTTATATGCCTCAAAAGTAAAGCTTTTTTGTAAATACCCCCCAGCCTGTAAATAACAAATGAAAACTGCAAAAAAAGCAGTTATTTTGCAGTATATAAAATAAATTAAAATGGGAAAACCAAAACGCATAGGAATACTTACAGCTGGTGGCGATTGTCCGGGTATTAACGCTGCCATACGTGGAGTAGGAAAAACGGCTATCGTGAGTCATGGCATGGAAGTTATCGGAATTGCTTCAGGTTTCTCGGGGCTTATTCATAATGAGTTTGAGGTGCTAAGTGAAAATGCGCTCTCAGGAATTTTAACCCTTGGTGGTACAATTCTTGGCACCTCGCGTGAAAAACCTTTCAAGAAAAACGGTACTTTAGGTGCTGATAAGCCAAAACTCATCAAAAAGCACTACAAAGAAATGGGTTTGGATTGTATTGTTTGCATCGGTGGAAACGGAACCCAGAAAACTGCCGCTTTGCTTGCAGAAGAAGGCCTGAATGTGATTGGAATTCCAAAAACAATTGACAATGATGTGTTTGGCACTGATTTCACTTTTGGTTTCGATTCGGCCGTAACGATTGCTACAGAAGCTATCGACAGATTGCATACAACTGCCAACTCCCACAAACGCATTATGGTCATCGAACTTATGGGACATACTGCGGGATGGCTTACCTTGTATGCCGGAATGGCCGGTGGAGGTGATGTTATTCTGATCCCCGAACTTGGCTATGATATCAAAGTTATCAACCGTTATCTGCTCGACAGAGCCTACAAAAAGAAGCCCTATTCCATCGTTGTTGTTGCAGAGGGTGTTGAAAAACCAAAGGAGGAACTTTCAGCTGGTGCTTATATTGCAAAAATGATCGAAAAAGGTACACGCATAGAAACCCGCACAACAATTCTTGGCTATGTTCAACGCGGTGGCAGTCCTTCGCCAATGGACCGGATTCTGGCAACACGCTTTGGTTCTCACGCAGTTCAACTCATTGCAGAAGAAAGATTTGGCCGGATGGTGACAAACAAAGATGGCAAAACTTCCAGCATTTCTCTGAAAGAAGTAGGGGGTAAGCTCAGTCTTATTCCTACCGACCATTCATTAATAACCAAAGCCCGTGCACTTGATATTTGTATGGGTGATTACTGTAAATTTTAAAATTTAATTTTCTAATCAAGCTGCACTATGCTTTTTCAATCCATAGCAGGATACCTTCTCAGTGGAATTTTAACTTTTGGCGCACTCTTTTCATGGTTTTTAATGATTTCGGGAAGGTTTCGCCCGCATTTTATTATGCCTTGTGAAACAGAAGAATGTAAACAAAAGGCTTCTTTCTGGTTTTTTATGCAGTCGTTACTTTTGCTTTTTGCAGGTGGAATAGCTTTAATGCGCACCACCCAGATTCAGCAGGGACATACCGACAATGTGATTGAAAACCTTATCTACGGCTTGTCAAGTCTGCTTTTGATACGCGTTATCGGAGAGTTCAAGGTGCTCGGGTTTTTTCGATCAGAAAATGAATCGGAATTTGCACAAACAGACAGAAAAATTATAACCCCCTATTTTCTGATCGCATTTTTATTGAGTCTGGCTTTGGTAATTTAAATTCGTTGAAAAATTAAATTTGTTTTTATGATGCTTTATTTCAAGAGGTTACTATTTGCAATATGTATCTTGTTATTTGTAAACAGCACTTCAGCACAGCAACTCAACTGGCTTACTTTTTATGAACTATCAGGCCATACAGAGACTCCACGCTATGCCGAAACCATGAATTTTGTGAAGCAACTGGATGATTTTTCTGACAAAATTCAAACTAAAGTTTTTGGCATTAGTCCGCAAGGCAGGGAATTGGTTTATCTGGTTTATGACAGGGATGGATTAAATGATCCGCAAGCGATCAGGGATGCAGGCCGAATGGTTTTATTTGTTCAGGCTTGTATTCATCCGGGTGAGTCAGAAGGCAAAGATGCCATGCTGATGTTGCTCCGCGATTTAGTTGTGCATAAGCAAAACGCAAACCTGTTTCAAAATGTGAGCTTGCTTTTTATTCCTATTTTCAATGCAGACGGACACGAGCGTTTCAGTCCATATGGCCGGATCAATCAAAACGGACCTCTGGAGATGGGCTGGCGAACAACAGCACAAAACCTGAACCTGAATCGGGATCACCTTAAAGCTGATGCTCCAGAAATGCAGGCCTGGCTTCGTTTTTATCATCAATGGCAACCTGAGTTTTTTATTGATACACACACCTCCAATGGCGCAGATTATCAATATGTGATTACTTATGCGCTGGAAACAGGTGGTTTGATGGAAAAAAAACTGACTGACTGGCAAACTGATGTATACCTTCCGGAACTTGAAAAAACAATGGAAGCAGCAGGTTTTCCAATATTCCCCTATGTGAGTTTCAGGCGTTGGCACGACCCAAGGAGTGGACTTATTTCAGGTGTAGCATCACCTATTTTTTCTCAAGGCTATACAGGAATTCGTAATCGACCGGGTTTGCTTGTCGAAACGCACATGCTGAAGCCTTATCATTTGCGTGTTGAATCGACAAAAGAAATCATTCTTGCAACGCTCAAAATATTAAACAAGCAGCATAGTTCACTAAAGGAACTTATTCGCGAGGCAGATGATTTTACTGGCAGTAAAGCATTCAGAAGCCAGCCTTATCCATTGCGTTTCAATGTGGACATGACAGATAGTGTCATGCTTCCTTTTAAAGGGGTTGAATATGAGATTCTAAAAAGTGATCTTACATCCGGCGATTGGTTTGTATATAACAATACAAAACCGATTGATTTTCATTTGCCTATGTTCGATAAATCTAAAGCTGTTGTCGAGGTGAGTCTGCCGGAAGCCTATATCATTCCTGTTGAATGGCAGGATGTAATATATCGTTTGCAATTGCATGGCATCGAAATGTATCCTGTCCAAAGCGATTCAGAGCTGGAAACTGAGACTTACCGCTTCACAAGCATCGAGTGGAGTCGTGCTCCTTATGAGGGACGGCACAGAATTTCACAGATTCAGTTTGATGCAGAAACAAGCGTTCAGCTGTACCCAAAAGGCAGCATGGCCATTCCTATGAATCAGCCTCTTGCCCCACTTGCAGCCTACCTGCTTGAACCTCAAGCCAACGGGTCGTTGCTTGAATGGGGTTTTTTCAACATCATTTTTGAGCAAAAGGAATATGCCGAAACCTATGTGATGGAGCCACTTGCAAGGGCAATGCTTGACAGCGTTCCGGGGCTCAGAGCAGAATACGAAGCTAAAAAACTCTCTGAACCTGCTTTTGCAACAAATCAACGACAGCAGTTGAATTGGTTTTACAGTAAAACCCCCTGGTGGGATCAGCAATATATGCGATATCCTGTTGGCAGGATTGTTGACGAAACAAAAGTGCCGGAAGGATCAACACGGCGAACGCGTTAGATTTGAACTTCTCAGAAATGTATTATTAATGCATCTTTGCTATGATGCTTTGGCTTAATTCAAATAGTTTTTTAATTCTTCCGTCACCATTGGAAGTATATTATTTATCTGAGTTTCAATTTCAATAAGACTATCACGCGCTTCAGGGCTGGCTGAATCATGAATCTTTTCCAGCTTTGCGGCAGTCACAGCAAGTGAGTTCATCTGTATTGAGAAGGCCGTGCCCTTGAGTTTATGTGCTGCGGCACGAAGTGCTTCCAAATCGTTTTCTTCTATAAATTGCCTTACTTCGACAAGGGATTTTTGAAGGCTTTCCTGTAGGACAACCAAAAATTCGCGCAAGAAAACAGGGTCGTCACCCAGGTCTTCTTTAAGGGTTTCTATAGTAAACCGTTGTGAAACCGCAACTGCAGGTTTGGCCTTTTCTTTGACTTTAATGGCTGGATTTAGCCATTTTTTTATGGCAGCTGTAAAGTTTTCCTCAACAACAGGTTTCGCCAGAAAGTCGTTCATACCAAGTGCGAAACACTTTTCTTTTTCTCCTTTAACATTGCCTGCAGTTAAGGCCAGAATTGGAACAGCACCACTTTCATCGAGAAGGCGGATTTTTGTAGTAGCCTCGTAGCCGTTCATCAATGGCATTTGAATATCCATGAAGATGAGGTCAGGCAATTGTTTTGTACAGAATTCAACGGCTTCAAGGCCATTGTGGGCTTCATGAATAATTGAATCCGGAAGGATTTTTTTCAAAATTGTTTTTGCAAGCAGCAGGTTTACAGGATTATCCTCTACCAGAAGTATATGATATTTTCCACTAAAAATGATTTGCCCGATTATTTCAGGTTTTGTGCCTTCATCATCCTGATGTGGGATTTTGACAAGTGTCTCAAAAAGATTTTTAAGTTTTACGGGCTTAACCATCCTGACTTTTACTCCAAGACTTTCGCAGCGTCTTGCAATTTCTTCATCATCTGAGGAGCTATGCCATAAAATTATTTTGGTCTTAGGGTTTAGCGGCATATCAGCTTCCTGCATTTTTTTTATCACATCAAGACCATTGATTTCAGGCATGTGATAATCCATAAAAATGAGATCATAATCATTATCCACTTTAAGCTGTTGCAGTGCATCTGTTCCATCCAATGCTTCTTCAGCCATGATACCAAAATGATCAAGCATTTTGCTGAGAATAGTCCGGTTGTTTTGGTTGTCGTCAACTATCAATACTTTTTTAATCCATTGCAGGGGTTCAGATTGATTTTTAAGTCCATCCTCACATTTGAGAATCACATCAAAAAAGAAATTGCTTCCTTTGCCAGGCTCACTTTCAATCTGCAATTGACTTCCCATCAGGCCAAGCAAACGGTTTGATATAGTCAACCCAAGCCCTGTTCCTCCAAATCTCTTTGTTGTAGAGCTGTCTTCCTGGGTGAATGCCTCCAAAACCAATGAAAGTTTATCTGGATTAATCCCAATACCTGTATCGCGAACGCCAAATCTGAAGGTTCCAATTCCATTTTCAGCGGCATCAAGCATCTGTATCTTAAGTTCTATTTCACCTTTATTCGTAAATTTCACTGCATTGCTGAGTAAATTGATCAACACCTGCTTTAGCCGAACGATATCCGTATAGATAAAACGTGGCAGATTCAGCGGCATATTCAACAATATTTCCAAATCTTTTGAATGTGCCTGAAAAGCTACTATATCCACAGACTGACTTCCTATTTCATGAATGTCGGCTTTTTCGATAAAAAGCTCAAGCTTACCGGCCTCAATCTTGGAAAAATCAAGAATATCATTGATAATATTAAGCAGACCTTCAGCCGACTGACCAACAATTGTAAGATATTCTTTCTGGGTTGAAGAAAGATCTGTTTTTAATACAAGATCAGTGAATCCGATAACACCATTTAATGGGGTTCTGATTTCATGACTCATGTTGGCAAGAAACTCCGATTTAGCCTTACTTGCGTCTTCTAACTGCTTATTTTTTAGTTCAATTTCAGCTTTTTGGTTTTGTAATTGAAAAGTTCGGGCTATCACTTTTTGTTCCAGAAGCAGCTTTTGTTTTTTTAGTTTATTTGTCCTGAAAAGTACAAACAGATAAATCGCCAAAGCAAGCAGCAATACAGAAAGCACTCTTACCCACCATAGCTGATACCAGGGTGGCAAAACAACTATTTCAAGTTCTGCAGGCTCTTCATTCCAGATATTGCTGTTGTTTGCACCTTTCACTTTGAACACATAATTGCCCGGAGGAAGTCTGAAATAACTTGCACTTCGTTGTTCTGCATCGGTATGAACCCATTCAGACTGAAGTCCTTCAATCTTAAATGCATAGTGGTTTTTTAACGAATTGGTATAGTTGATTCCAACAAATTCAATTACAAGCTCACGATGGTTGTGCGATAAAACCAATCTTCGTTTACTTATCATAGCAGTATCCAGAATGCTGCCTGCTTCTGGCTTTTGAAGCTTGTTGTTGAGTTTTAGCCCTGTGAGATATACCCTGATTTTATTTGTGTTTAGAAAAATATCCTCAGGCTTAAAAAAACTTACCCCCGGACTACCTCCAAAATACATCTTGCCATCGGAACCAAAAAAAGCAGCTTCATTGCTAAAATCTCCTCCCTGAAGCCCGTCGTGTTTGTCGAAAACATGGATGTCTGTCAAGTTGCTGTCAAGTCGTACAAGCTGTTTATTTACGGCAATCCAGTATTGGTTCTTTTCATCCTGCAACATACTTACAACTACGCCCTCCCTTAAGAGCGTATGTTGTGTCAGTTGATGCAGTTTTTTATCTGCAGGATCAAAATAATGCAGGCCATTCGTTGAGGTTCCAATCCAGATGCGGTTTAAATGATCTTCAAAAAAGAAATTGATGTTTTCAATGTTGTCATCAAATGGAAATGGAATTATTTTATTTGTATTTAGATCGAAAATATCACTGCTCCTCAACCAAACCTGTCGTTTACTGTCTTCAAATAGGGTGGCTATTTTGTTGTTTCTTAAACGCAGTCCATTTTCGTCTGGTGTTTCAGATAAATAGCTGAAAGCCATGGTTTCCGGATTTAAAATATTCACACCTCCTCCCCATGTACCAACCCAGAGTTTACCATCGGAGATTTCCTTAATGGTAACAACGAAATTATTATTTAATGATTTACCATCAACCGGACCAGCACCTATGTTTTTAAAACTAACTTTTGCATCTTTTTCTATAATCATTTCATTCAGTCCCATGTCCGTTCCAATCCACAATGCACCGCTACTATGGCGTATTACCGAGCGAACAAGGTTGCTGTTTATTGTACCGGGTATATCAGGGTAGTGCTGAAAAACTTTTATATATCCATTGTTGCTGTTCCAAAGGTGAAGGCCGTTGTTTGTAGCCAGCCAGATGCTGTCAGGGCTGTCTTCCCATATGCCATAAACCAGATTTCCTTTTAATCCTCCTGTTTCTCCAGGTTTTTGGACGATGGATCTGAAAGGTTCTTTGAATGGGTTATAGTAGCTTATCCCCAAATCGGTGCCAATCCAGATGATGTCATTTTCATCTGCAAGAAGGCATTTCACATAGTTATTAATCAAACCATGTACATCATCAAATCCAGCTTCATGGTTAGTGAAAAGCATCTCTGTGGGATTAAACACAGAAACCCCCATATCGTGACCAATCCATATATTTCCATGGTTGTCAGTTACCATCGCCTTTATGTAATTATTGGCAAGACTTAACGGATCATTTTCAATATGTTTGAAGTGTGCTAAAAAAACACCTTCATTGCGGTGGAAAAGACTAAGGCCGCCATCTGAACCCACCCAAATCTGAGCTTCATTGTCTTCGGCAATTCTTTTGGCATACGGACTTGGCAAAGAATTATTATTGACAGTTACAATTTTGAGCGCATCAGGATTGAGGTGATCATCTACCCGGGCAAGGCCGGCATCTGTTGCCAACCACATCGTCGTGCGGCTGTCAATAAAAACATGTTTAATGTATTGAGATTTCAGGTCACTGTTACCGGGATGAAAATGCCATGTTTTTTTGTCAGCTATGCGATATGCAAACAATCCATTTGTAGTGGCTATCCAAATTACTTCATTTGAATCTATTGCAAGAAAATCAGGCTCAGACACGGAAAAGGCTTCGGCCACATCTGGAGGGAATGTTAAATGCTCAAAATCGTCAGTAAGAAAATTATATCGTGCCAGAATTCCACTTTGGGTGCCTATAATCATACCATTTTTTCCAGCATTCAGCAATGAGATGATGTTGTTGTCGGGAAGCGAACGAGGGTTATTTTTTTCATTGCGGAAAACTTCAAATCGATATCCGTCAAAACGGTTAAGGCCATTTTCTGTGGCAACCCACAACATGCCAAAATCGTCCATTTCCATTGCCTTTACCAACGCCCTCGACAAGCCTTGCTGTGTGGTTAAAGATTCGAAGCGAACAGCGTTGATTGATTGAGCGTTCAATGGATTGCATACAAAATATAAGGCTGCTAACGCGCCAATAAAAAAAGCCTTTATAATGCAAAACTTCATGAAAATTTAAATATCCGTTAAAAATACTTTCCAAAATTAATGTGGCAAATAATGCCAGAAAAAAGTAAATCTTTATTATTTCAAAATTAAGGAATTCGTGGGCACAAAATACATGCTTGAATTTTTTTTATAATCATAAGAACTTTGAAATAATCAAAGGCATCAGAAACCGTTAAGTTTCATTGTAACTGTTGGAATTAAAAGAAGGAATCCAAGTATTATCATCATCAGCACCAATGGCCAAACCCATTTCACCCATTTTTGGTAAGGAATCCGGGCCACTCCCAAAACAGCAATTAGCACACCTGATGTCGGGGTAATCATATTTGTGAATCCATCACCAAATTGAAATGCCATAACAGTGGCCTGACGTGAAACATTGATCAGATCGCTGAATGGAGCCATAATTGGCATGGTGATGGCCGCTTTTGCCGAACCTGAAGGAATAACTACATTGATGATTGTCTGAATAAGATACATTATACCAATAGAAGCTACCTGACCGAAATTGACCATTGCTTTTGAGAGTATAAAGAGAATGGAGTCAATAATGCCGCCATCTTCAAGTATCACGATGATGCCGCCGGCAAGCCCCACAATGACAGCCGCCGACAGAATGTCTTTTACGCCTTCAAGAAAAAGTTTTGCAATTTCATCCGCAGATTTATCGATAGCCATTCCGCTGGCAATACCCAAAGCCATAAACAGCGTCGCAATCTCCATCACATACCAGCCATAGCCCATCACACCTACGATCAGGAAAAGGATGGTGTAGGTGAGCAAAAGCAGAATAAAAAAGTGAACCGATTTGCGCAGACTCAGGTAACCTGTAATGGCAAAAAGTATCGTGGATGCAGGCAATACCCAAAAACTAAACGAGCTGTTTCCTATCGTCATTACTGTTTCCGGATGCAGGTAGGAGAAAACTATAAGTGCAAAAAGTATTAAAGCATAAACAAACCATGCCATCCGGGGTGTATAATAAACAACTTTCTCGTTATGCAACTGATCTCTGCTGCGCCAGTATGCATCTTCCTCATACATAATTGACTTTGTAGGATCTTTTTTCAGTTTGGAAGCGTATCGCAAAATGAAGTAAAAACCTACTGCATTGATGACAGCCCAGCAAAAAATCCTGTATTCAATTCCTGAAAAAAGCGGTATTTCGGCCAGACCCTGAGCGATGCCAATGGTGAATGGATTCAAAATGGCTCCGGCAAATCCGAGGTGGGCCGAAACATATACCAATCCAACTCCAACGATGGAATCATATCCCATTGAGATGGCAAGCGGGATTAAAATGATTGTAAAGGCAATTGTTTCTTCACTCATACCAAAAACAGCTCCAAAAATGCTAAACATCGTCATGATGAGCAACATAATGATATTGTCGACGCCAAACTTCTTCATTAAACGGTTGTGTTCAAGCTTTTTGGTAAACTTCAAAAAACTCAAAATACCCACGTCAATGGCTTTGCTTTGATTCATTATCCAGAAAGCCCCGCCAATCATGAGAATAAATATGATGATATTGCTTTGTTTTACAAAACCTTTGAAAAGCGCAGCAAAAACCTGCCAAGTCTGTGGTGAACTCTTAAATTCACTGCTTACAGCATCGGGCATCTGGCTTTTGTATTGAAAAACAAGTTCTGTTTTTTCCTGTCCTTCAACAAGACGTGTCATTTCAAGATATTTTCCAGGAGGAATTATCCATGTTAACAGAGCAGCAATAAGAATGATGCCGAAAACAATCACATAGGTATGGGGAACTTTGGCTTTTTTAAACATAAGTCAAATTGTTAATAGGCAAAAATAGGTCTTTTGGTTGAGTTTTAAATAGGAGTCCGGATTGAAAATCATTAATTTTTCATCCACTCAAACACCTGGTAATGTTCTCCATTCATGCCAATTTCCTGGTAGGTTCTTTGAGCTTTTTGATTGCTTTTATCCACGTAAAGTCTGATACCTCCAATATCAGTTTCAGATAAAGCCATTGTTTGAATGTGAGCATATAGTTTTCTGAAAATACCTTTCCGTCGGTAATCATTGTCAACATAAACCGATTGTATCCAATAGATTGTTTTATTGCGCCAGTCGCTCCACTCATAAGTAATGAGCAGAGACCCAACAATTTTGCCATCGAGTTCTGCAACAAAATAGCAGCCTTTCGATGGATTATCAAAAACAGTTTTTATTCCTTCGCTCAAAATCTCAGGGTTCAATCTTAAGTTTTCTGTTTCTTCGGCCATAAGTAGTTGAAAACCTGCTATAATTGGCCACTCTTCTGATTTAGCTTTACGGATAATAATCATAAGAATTTTGTTTACTTTTGCGAACTGCTTGCTGACAAATTTATTCATTTTATTGAAACGAAAGCTTTCTAATGAGCGACCAAATTAAACATGAGTGCGGTATTGCACTAATCCGTCTGCTGAAGCCTCTGGAATACTACTTAGCCAAATATGGAACCTCATTTTATGGGCTGCAGAAATTACATCTGCTTATGCAGAAACAGCATAACCGGGGTCAGGATGGAGCTGGTATAGCTGGCATAAAACTCGATATGGAGCCCGGGCAGAAATATATCAGCCGGCTGCGGTCTAACTCCAACACGCCAATAAAAGATATTTTCAATCAGGTATACGACAAACTCCAGGAGTTTAAAGAAAGAAATCCGGCACGATTGAATGATGTACAGTGGCTGAAGCAAAATTTCAATTTTACAGGCGAACTTTTTATGGGCCATTTGCGCTACGGCACATTTGGTCTCAACGATGTAATGAATCTTCATCCTTTTGTACGCAATAACAATTGGATGACACGCAACCTCGTTCTGGCCGGAAATTTCAATATGACCAATGTGGATGAATTGTTCAACAAGCTCGTTGAATTGGGTCAGTATCCTGTTGAAACATCTGATACAGTGACTGTTCTGGAGAAAATTGGTCATTTTCTGGATGAAGAAAACGAACGGATTTATCAGAAATATCGTGTCTCAGGAATGAGTAAGCGTGATATTTCTCACAAGATTGCAGCAGAATTGGATGTGCGCAGCATACTGGAAGAGAGTTCTCAGTATTGGGATGGAGGGTATGTAATTACGGGGATGATTGGTCACGGAGATGCTTTTGTAATGCGCGATCCGGCTGGTATTCGCCCGGCATATTATTATGCTGATGACGAAATAGTTGTTGCCACATCTGAAAGACCTCCTATTCAAACAGCTTTCAATATAAAACGCGAACTGATAAACGAAGTAAAGCCGGGTCATGCGCTGATTATAAAAAAGGACGGTACATGGAGCGAGGAAATGTGCAAAGAACCTACAGCACGGCGATCCTGTTCATTTGAGCGGATTTATTTTTCGCGTGGAACCGATGCAGATATTTATCAGGAGCGCAAAATGCTTGGCAAACTTCTCGCGCCGATGGTTCTGAAGACCATTGATTATGACCTGAAAAACACAGTTTTTTCCTTCATTCCAAATACTGCTTCAGCAGCTTTCAGAGGACTGGCCCAGGAATTGAATGATCACAGCCTTCAGGTGAAAAAAGAAAGAATACTTGCAGCCGGCAATGAACTTACAGAAGAAATGCTCAATGAAATTTTTGAGTCGCGCTTACGGATTGAAGATATCGCTGTAAAAGATATGAAACTACGGACTTTCATCACCCAGGATAATCAACGTGATGATCTTGTTGCGCATGTCTATGATGTGACATATGGCGTCGTACGTTCAGGTACTGATACTTTGGTGGTGATTGATGACTCAATTGTCCGTGGCACGACACTTCGAAACAGTATCGTCCGGATTCTTGATCGCCTTGAGCCAAAACATATCGTTATCGCTTCATCTGCACCTCAAATCCGCTATCCCGATTGCTATGGTATCGACATGGCAAAACTGAGCGATTTCATTGCTTTCAGAGCAGCCATAGCACTTTTGAAAGATACAAGGCAGGAGCATGTTATCAACAAAGTTTATCAATTATCGAAAGCACAGGTGCATCTTCCGAAAGAAGAAATTGTCAATTATGTGAAGTTAATCTATAAGCCATTTACAGCAGAACAAATTTCCGGAAAGATCGCTCAGATGATTACGCCTCCTTCAATAAAAGCGCAAGTAACTGTTGTTTATCAATCCATTGAAAACCTGCACAAAGCAACACCAAATCACCTAGGCGACTGGTATTTTACAGGCGATTATCCAACACCGGGTGGAAATAAAGTTGTAAACAGATCCTTTATCAATTATATTGAAGGTCGCGATGAAAGGGCTTATTAAAGGTATTGATGAGCAAAAGCCTGCTTAAAGGTTTGCAACAATCTTACTTCTGATTTCTTCCAGTTCTTCAGGGCTCAAGGCAAGTTTGGTCTTGCTGAAATCCATGTCAAAAATGCTGTTGATCGGAATAAGGTGAATATGTGCATGTGGAACCTCCAGACCAATTACTGTCACGCCAATTCGCTTACATGGAATTGTTTTTTCTATGGCAAGACCTACTTTTTTCGCAAAAACCATCATTGCGGCCAGTTCTTCATCTTCTATGTTAAAGATGTAATCTGTTTCTTTTTTAGGAATTACCAAAGCATGTCCTTTTGCCAATGGATTTATATCCAGAAAGGCAAGAAAGTCGTTATTTTCTGCAATACGGTAGCAAGGAATCTCACCTGCAACAATCCGTGAAAAAATACTTGCCATATCAATGAAGGTGTTAACGTGAAATTTCGATTATTTCAAAAGTCATTTTTCCAGCCGGAACAGCAATTTCAGCCATGTCGCCAACACTTTTGCCTAAAAGGCCTTTTGCTATCGGGGAGTTTACAGAGATTTTCCCACTTTTCAGGTCAGCTTCTTTTTCAGGTACCAGAACATAGCTCATGCTTGCTCCATTTTTCAGGTTTTTAATTTTCACTTTTGAGAGCAGTAAAACCTTTGTTGTGTCCATTTTTGACTCATCAAGAACTCTGGCGCTCATCAATAAATCCTGCAGCTGTGAAATTTTCATTTCAAGCATTCCCTGCGCCTCCTTTGCAGCATCATATTCTGCATTTTCCGACAAATCACCTTTGTCGCGCGCCTCGGCAATCATCTGAGAGATTTTTGGTCGTTCTCTGTTTATGAGCTCGGCCAGTTCGTCTTTAAGTCTTTGAAGCCCTTCCTCTGTAAAATATTTGGTCTCCGACATAGCAATTAGGTTTTATTATATGAAGTAAAAAAGACCCTTAGCAGAGTAAGGGCCTTTTTCAAATGCAAAGGTACTTATTTTTTAAATATACTAAGAGTTTAGAAACTAATCCTTGCTCCGATGGTATGATTTCCGTTAAAATGATCTGTTGTACGATAGGAGTAGTCAACGGAGAAAACGGAACCGCTTTCCTTGTTTAAAGGAACCTGAACACTGAATCCACCGCTAAACCCTTTGCTCACATTTGTGCGCATGTCAGTTTCAATATTATCCCAAATACCTTCTTCATAGGTGTATCCGGCACGAAGCAACAAATAATCTTTCAAACTAAATTCACCTCCAACGGTAATCTGGTCTTTGGTGAATGAGTTTGAGGTGAAGTTTCCTGCCATTGTAAAGCGGTAATCGTTTTCAAAAAGAAAATCATATCCTGCACCGATTACCAGTTGGGTAGGTAATTCAAAAGCTTCAACAGGCATTTCAGATGTAAATTGTGTTTCCTGACCCGGAATAAAAATTCTCATCTTTAATCCGTCGCCTGAAAATCTCAAGGTAGGCCCAATGTTTTTGAGTGTAATTCCGAAATGGATGTTTTCCATTGCTCCGGTTACATATTGTATACCTGCATCCAATGCAACACCTTGTGCACTCATATCAGAGATACTTTGTGAAATAATTTTCATCACAAAACCACCATGAATACTGTTTGAGAAAGATTTTGCATATGAAATTCCAACATTAAGCAGATTAGGTGAGAATGATCCCAAACCTCCATCCGGACTATCGGTAGTAGTGATTGGAATGTCTCCGAAATTCATTGACATTATCGCCAATCCCAACGCACCGGATTCACTTACTTTTTGGGAAAACCCAAAAGAATAGATGTTGACATCGGTTCCTTTGAGCCATGTTGTATGGGCAAAGATGAGCTCTGTCTTTTTTGTAAATGCAAGACCACCCACATTACTCCAGGTTGATTCGAGTCCCTTGATACCAGACATTCCGGCATTACCCCATCCTGAGCTTCTTGCCCAAGGATTGATTAGAAGCTCTGCTGCTCCGGCCTGACCCGACCTGTCTTTGTTACCAGCCTGCAGATTTCCTGCCCCAACAATAAAGATGAGGCTTAATGCGATTATGTATCTATAAAAAGTATTCATTTTCATTCTTTTTTTTGGTTCGCAATTCAGGTGGTTTTTAGAATGTGTTCAGGTCAATCGGACGAAGTGCTCCAAACCATTTAATGATCCTCTCACCATCTTCGGATTTGATGTGGATGAGGTATACACCACTTGCGATAGGCACACCTGCAAAGTTTTTCAAATCCCAGTCAATGGAAGTTTTAGGTTCATCCTTCTTAAACTGCCTGATTTTTGTACCATTCATATTATAAATAGTTATCACGCACCTCTCAGGCAGGTTGGTTATTTTGATACGATTGTCGAGGGCATTCCTTTCATATGAAGAATAAGCATAATAAGGATTGGGTACAGCAGTAATCAGGTCAAGATCTGTTTGAATTTTGGCTGGATCACGATAAGTTGTAGCTACGTTATTTGTGCTGAATGCATATTTTGGATAGAAGTTGTTTACATCTCTGCCAGCATAAACAGAATCCAAAGCGTATTCCGCAAAACCTCTTTCATAAGGCTTGGCAACGCGAATCCGTATTTTAACATCATTTGAAAGCCACTGTTCACCTTTAACACCCATTGGCATTCCTACCCACATTACCTGACGGAATAATCTGTTTCCAAAAACTGAGGCTACCTGTGGAAGCGCTTTTGAAATGGTATCCATTGTAGTGAAGGCATATTTACCGGCATCATATGCAGGCGACATGAATTTAACCGTTCCTGAAGGTGGTGTTTCATCCATACGCATTACATACACAAAATGCTTTCCTCCAAATACCGGATTAAGGTCGATACGGGAGAAAATTGTCGGATCAAGAAGCTGAGATGGTAAACTCAGGTCTTTTGAAGGCGGGTTGAACTTCATGTCTCTGCCGTTGAATTGAGGAAGGAAGGAGTCTTCACCAAAGAACATATTTAGTCTTGCTCCGGTTTCAATATTGATTGCATAACCCGGGAACCAACCCATACCATAACTTGAAATATAGTTGGCATCTTCTGGATTATTACTTGGAATAAGATCCATTGATGCAGCAAAATTTCCATTTTTATCTACCGAAGGGGATTTGCGAAGCTGGTGTCTTTTGGCATTTCCTTGGGATAGATTTTCGTCTAACTGCATTTCAATTACCGGGCATCGTGTCCATTTAGACTTGTCAGAGGTGATAACAATATCAACACTGGCAAGGTCAGAGAATTTTGCATCCTGTTTTGATCCGGACGAAAGAGCTGGACCTGGATCGTTATCTGCACTCTGTTTTGAATGTGATGTCAATACATAAGGAGCCCAGGTTCCATTTGCAATTTTTTCATAGTTTTCGGTCGGGTCAAATGGATTAAATGGTGACTCATTCATGTTATTGTCACTGTTATTGGAATTCTCCTGATCCTTATAGGTCCCTGAACGAATCCAGTTGATCGCAAAACCAGGTATATCTTCATCACGGATACCATCAAGCCAACGTTTCGAGCTGTCCTGATATATTACCTGAGCAGTAATGAAGCCATTGTTCTTCGAAAGTATTTTATTAATGGATGGATTCGTACTGCCATCTGATACAGTTCCAACGCGGACTGGACCAACATTGTAGGGCTGATCAATTTGAATTGAAATACCGCGTTCAGTCCAAACACGTTCGTCATTGGCAACAATTGTTGTATCAGAAAACAAAGTGTCGTTTGTTTTGATGTCACGCAAATACCATCTTGAGACAAACTTCAATGCAGAGTCACCTGCGATAATAGGATCACGTGTTACGTTTTGTACATAGAAAGGTCTGAGTGAATCCATCCAAAGTTCGTAATCAGCAGCAACTACATTTAATGGATCAATAACTTTAATGTTCACTGGTCCTTTTCCTTGTACATAAACCGGATTGTAGGCTATTGGATAATCCGGACTTCCAAAAACATTCGTTGCACTTGCCGGTTGTTTGCTTAAAATTTCCTTGATTGTATTTTCAGAAAGCTCAAGCTCAACTCCGCCGTTACCCCTGCCGGCAATACGTGTGATTTCGACACCGCTTCCATATTCAGCATTGGCAATAAGCCCATTGTTTATGATATGTGGTATTGCAGTATAGGTTTTTATGTTTTTCCTGCCAGCAAGGTAAGGAAGTTTTTGACCAAACAATCCACCCAGGACACCGGGCTCATCTGTGTATGGCATATATTCGTTGTGTGCATAAGCGATAGCCATGAAATAGTATTGCTTATGATTGACCAAGCGCACATCACCGGTTGCAAAAGCATCCTGTGTGATTTTGAATGAATGTTGGATTCCATTATCTCCACCTCTTACTTCAACTACCGGAACTGTTGCTCCGATTGACTCGTCAAAATAGTAGTTTACCAATTTACTAATACCGTTTTTCTTGTCAAACTGAGCAACAAGTCGAACGAGGTTGGCATCTTTAAGACTTTCAACGCTAACTCTTTCATTTTTTAGCTGGAAAATCTGATAGCCTTCAAAACGGTATAATGAGTCACTGCGTTTTGTTGGTTCAGTTGGATGAGGCTGAATAATGTTTGGATCAAATTCAGTATATGATTCCTTGTAATTGTTTGAAGAAGGCGAATTTGATATGTAAACAATAAATTCACGGTCAAGTTCCTGGAAAGCAAGATCAGGGGCATTTGGCCCGTCAATTACTTTAAAGCAATTGTCAAATAGAGCCTGTGCTTTATCGTCAACTACTCTTAACAGTTCAACTGAAGCAAAAGGACCTCCTGAAGTAGCACGTGCCCATGGAATACCAACAGTAATGTAGTTTACGGCACCAGGCTTAAGAGTAAAAGGACCGGCTGACTGCATAAAACGACGGTCTCCGGGAGGATTAGGTCCGCCATTGTTACCAGTTTCTTCAGTCCAGTAGAAACCATCAATGCCGAAGCCACCATTTGGTGGAGCTCCTCCAGTACCCCAGTTACAAGGATCGCTGTCGCCAGGAAACATGAAGTCGCAAACCGGACCAACAGTTCCGGGCGCACCAGGGAAAGCTGTTCCACCGTATTCCATTCTCTGACCGTTTCTCCAGATACCTTTAAGGTAGTTGTAATATTCCTGCGCTGTTCTGGGGTCACCGCTTTGTGAATTATCATTGTTGTGATAAACAAAACGACGCATACCGAAACGTTCATTGCCCGGAACACCATCACCGAAATTCACTCCATTAATACTTTCATCGCATAACTGTTCACGTCCTATTGTGTCATTGGATGTAGGATCAAGGAGATAACGGTATTTAGGTCTGTCGAAAGGAAGCGGGTCCATGTATGGTCCCTGAAAAAAGTCAACACCAACTGCCGGTGGTTGTTCGCCGTATGATTCAGGCTCACCACTTCCATCAACAGCTTTTCCGTTATAACAATATCCTAATCCGCGACCAACATCACAACCAACGAAGTCATCATCTGCTTTGCCAAGGTCGGTATCAATCCAGGGAGAAAAATAAGTATCAGTAAGTTCAAAGGTTGAACGGTTTATAATTTCATAACTATAGAAAGTCATGTTGTTTACTTCATCGTTTGTTGCAAAGGCAAAAGCCTGAGCCCTGATTTCCAATCCAATTGCTGAACCGCCGGTTTCGGTGTGGATATTGCCTTTATCATTAAAAACCCACCAGATTGTCTGGTCACCTTTAATGACCTGGTCGGCTAAAACAGAACCCCAGATTGCACCTTCAATTGATTCATCCATCGTAGGAGTTCTTGTTTGACACAGGCTGTTATCAATGTCATAGTATGGATAATCACCGGCAAAAGGATTGTATTCACCATCTCCGTCTACATCATAGAATGGAGCCAGATAATAGCTTTGTTTTTTTGAAACATCGCCGTGAACAGGCCATTCAAGGATTTCTTTGGGAATTGTGTATGATTCACTTGGAATAAAAGCACCTGTAACCGGATCGGTATTTGCTAAAAATTCGTCAACATGTGCCCTGGTAATTTTCCACTGACGGTCGAATTGCGCACAGGTTGCTTCATCAATAGCAGCAGTGCCATCAATGGTAAGTGGACCAGTCCAGTAATCATTACCAACCTGACGGAACCTTAAGGCTGCCAGTTTTAGCTGGTTATTGATATCTGTTCCACCAATCCAAAGTGAGCCGGCAAAAATTGAAGTTGCTGAACCAGCTTTTGGAATATAATATTTGGCACCTGTTCCACCCGGAAGGTCCCACCACATGTCACCACCTGCATTGATACGTGCTCTTACATTGTTGACGTCGAGCCATTCAAAAGCAGAGGATGGAGAGCAACCAGCTGTGGTTTGCTTTAAAGCGTAAGTGGATTTCTGACCTTTCTCATACAGGAACTCTTTCGCAAAAGCCTGATTGACGGACAGTAAAATGAAAGCTGCAACAAACAGCATTTGGATAATATTCTTCATTTTTCCTTTTATTTTTTTCATTTTCGTTAAGATTTTTCAGTTAACCGACCTGTCAAAAATTAAACATTACACCTAATCTGATTTGGCGTGGAGAACTGTAATTACCCGGACGGTTTACAAAAACCTCGTAGATTTCTCTGAAGGCAATAGGGTCAGTCTGATTATTTATCTGCCTCTGCCATTCAGGGGCTGCCAAATAGCCATCATCATCAGGGTTGCCGGTGGCAGGATAAACTCTAAGTACGTTTCTTGTGTCTAAGACATTCAACACCTGAAGGTATGCGTTAAGGTATGCTTTGCGTTTACTTCCATCGTCTTTTTTATTCAAATTGATGTCAAAATCTTTATCTACTCTCAGGTCTAGACGGAATTGCCATGGCAAACGCGAGCCAAAATAGGTTCCCTTTAAGAGGTTGCTAACGGATGAAAGTGGTGAGTTAACATTTCGTGAAGCAGTGTAAGGTGTACCCGAACCTCCCAAAACTGTAAGAGAAAAACCAGCGTTCTCTAAGATATTAATGGGTGCTTTGTCTTTTTTATCACGGCTGATTCTTGGTCCGTTGTATTCGCGACCTGCACCATATCTATAATCCAGCAAAAGGTTGAACTGGTGACGACGGTCCCATGGCATAGCAAGTGTTGAACGCAAATTGGGAAGTCCTGCAGCAACGAGTGCGGCTGCTGTGGTAGTACTTGCACCAGTAGCATTGGCAAACTGCAGTGTGTAGCCGGCACGTATACGCGTATTGTTTGTACGACGCAGGTCATATTCAACCGTCATCCCTTTAACAGTTCCAAAGTCAAGATTACTGAAAGAGGTGTAATCTTTTGGATATGCACCATTATAGCGGAAAATCTGTATCATATTACGCATTTCTCTGTAGAAACTTGTAAATGTGAGTGAGGATGAGTTAGTTAACTTTTGAGTAAAACCTAATTCATAGTCAATGGTTTGTGAAGGTTTCAGTGAAGGATTGTTGATAACATCTCCAATACTTTCGAAGAAATAATAGATTGCCGGATTGGAAAACAAATTACTTGTAGGTCTCTGTGTAAGCACATCATAGTGTGCAAAGAACAAGGCTTCATCAGAAATTGGGAAAGA